>NZ_LDRT01000015.1 GCF_001476655.1 Microbacterium testaceum
GGACTCGGCGACTCCGGGCGCGGCCTGCTGCGTTCGTCGGGCACCGGGCCGCTCGTGCGCGTGAGGGTGGGGGCGGCGTCGGAGGACGTCGCCCGCGCTCACGCGGACCGGCTCGCCGAGGTCGTCCGGGAGCGTCTGGCGCTGTAGCGCCCGGCCCCCTCGACGGGGCTCAGGAACCTCGGCGTCGGGTGGCGGGGCACTGCGGTGCGCGGTCCCTTCGACGGGCTCGGGGACCTCGGGGTGGGCGGGCTCAGGAACCTCCGTGCACCGGGCCTTGAGCCTCGGCGCTCAGTACTCCAGCGACTCGATGTAGCGCAGCAGGACTCCCTCGCGGAGGGCCCAGGGAGAGACCTCGAGCTCCTCGACATCCATCGCCTTCATCGCCCGCTCGACGACGATGGCGGCCGCGACGATCTGGAACGTCCGGTCTGCGGTGATCCCCGGAAGGGCCTCGCGCGCGTCGGCGGGGATCTGCGCGAGACGCGGGATCCAGTCCTTGAGCTGCTTGCGGGGAAGAACCATGCGGTCGATGCCCGACCACCCCGGTACGGGGTAGCCCGCGAGCTTGGCGAGCGAGCGGATGGCCTTGGACGAGCCCACCACGTGGTCGGGGCGGGGGAGGACGGAGAAGCGTTCGGCGACCGGGGCCAGGACGGATGCCGCGTGCTGACGCAGCGCGTCGATCTCGTCGGCGCTCGGCGGGTCGTGGGGGAGGAACTGCACGGTCGAGCGCCCGGCGCCCAACGGCACCGATTCGGCGAGGTCGGGCAGCTCGTCGGCGCCGCCCGCGATCTCGAGCGAGCCGCCGCCGATGTCGAACAGCAGGATCTGTCCGGCCGACCAGCCGAACCACCGTCGCACCGCGAGGTAGGTGAAGCGCGCCTCGGTCTCGCCGCCGAGCACCTGCAGCGGCTGACCGAGGACGTCCTCGATCTGCGCGATGACCTCTTCGCCGTTGGTCGCCTCCCGCACCGCCGAGGTCGCCGTCGCGAGGAGTTCGTCGACCCCCTCGGCCCGGGCCGTCGCGCACGCCGCGGCCACGGCATCCACGAGCCCCTTCACGCCTTCGGGCGAGATCGATCCGTCGGGCAGAAGGTAGCGCATGAGGCGCAGCACCGAGCGGTGGGACGTGGTGGCTGTGGGACGGCCTCCCGCTCGCGCGTTCGCGACGAGCAGGTGCACCGTGTTCGAGCCGATGTCGAGGACTCCGAGACGCACGGTCCGAGCGTAGTGGGAAGGCGCCGATCAGCCCGCGAGTAGCATTACCGCGTGTCCGAGACCGCTGCCGCACCGTCGCTGAGCCCCTATCGACAGATCGATCGAGCCGAGTGGGCGCGCATGGCCGGAGGGATCGAGCAGCCGCTCACCGAGACCGAGGTCGTGCAGTTGCGTGGCATCGGGGATCGCCTCGACCAGCGCGAGGTGGCCGAGGTCTACCTGCCGCTGAGCCGCCTGCTGAGCCTCTACGCGCGCGCCACCCGTCGACTGGGGGCCGACACGAGCGCCTTCCTGGGGGAACCGGATGCCACGACCCCCTTCGTCATCGGGGTCGCCGGTTCCGTCGCGGTGGGCAAGTCCACGATCGCCCGCCTGCTGCGCGAGCTCATGAGTCGCTGGCCCGACACCCCGCGCGTCGAGCTGGTGACCACGGACGGCTTCCTCTACCCGAACGCCGAGCTCGAGCGGCGCGGTCTCATGGACCGAAAGGGGTTTCCCGAGTCCTACGACCGGCGCGCGCTCGTGGAGTTCCTCAGCGAGGTCAAGTCGGGGGCCGAAGAGGCGCGCGCTCCGTTCTACTCGCACGTGCGGTACGACATCATGCCCGACGCGCACGTGAGCGTGCACCGCCCGGACGTGGTCATCGTGGAGGGGCTCAACGTGCTGCAGCCTCCACCGTCGCCCAACGAGGTCGCGGTCAGCGACCTGTTCGACTTCTCGATCTACGTCGACGCCGACGCCGCGCACATCGAGCGCTGGTACGTCGACAGGTTCCTCGCGCTTCGCGACAACGCCTTCACGAACCCGTCGTCGTTCTTCCGTGTCTTCGCGGACATCAGCGACGAGGAAGCAGTGGAGCGCGCGCTCGGGTTCTGGCGCGAGATCAACCTCCCCAACCTCGAGGAGAACGTCCTGCCGACCCGGCACCGCGCGAAGCTCGTGCTGCAGAAGGGCGTCGACCACACGGTCGAGTCGGTGCTCCTGCGCAAGCTGTAGGCCGTCGCCGAGGGGTTCGCCCAGCCACCGCCCGTAGACTCGGAAGCTATGTGCGGAATCATCGGTTACGTGGGTCCCCGGCAGAGCCAGGACATTCTTCTGGCAGGTCTGTCGCGGCTGGAATACCGGGGTTACGACTCCGCGGGCATCGCCGTGATCGACGGTGACGGTGCGCTCGGGATGCGCAAGCGCGCCGGCAAGCTGGCCGTGCTGCGCGACGACCTCGAGGCATCGCCGATGGCCAACGGCACGACCGGAATCGGTCACACGCGCTGGGCGACGCACGGCGGCCCCACCGACGCCAACGCGCACCCCCACCTCGCCGACGACGACAAGCTCGCCGTCATCCACAACGGCATCATCGAGAACTTCGCCGAGCTCAAGAGCGAGCTCGTGGGCGAGGGCTTCAGCTTCCGCAGCGAGACCGACACCGAGGTCGCCGCGGTCATGATCGGTCGCGAGTACGCCCGCACCAAGGATCTGGTGCAGGCGTTCCGCTCTGTCGTGTCGCGCCTCGAGGGGGCGTACACGCTCCTCGCGATGCACGAGGACCACCCCGGTCTCGTCGTCGGCGCCCGCCGCAACTCGCCGCTCGTGATCGGCCTCGGCGAGGGCGAGAACTTCCTCGGCTCCGACGTCGCCGCCTTCGTCGAGCACACGCGCAACGCGCTCGCGATCGGCCAGGACGAGATCGTCGCCATCACCCCCGACGGCGTCGAGGTCACCGACTTCTCGGGCGCTCCCGTCGAGGTCGAAGCCTTCGAGGTCACGTGGGACGCGTCCGCGGCCGAGAAGGGCGGCTGGTCGTCGTTCATGGCCAAGGAGGTCTCGGAGGAGCCCGAGGCCGTTGCGAACACCATCCGCGGTCGCATCCACGAGGGGCGCGTCGAGATCCCCGAGCTGGAGGGGATGGACGACTTCCTCGCCGACATCGACCGGATCCTCGTCATCGCGTGCGGCACCGCCGCGTACGCGGGGATGGTCGGCAAGTACGCGCTCGAGACGTGGACGCGCGTCCCCGTCGACGTCGAGCTCGCGCACGAGTTCCGTTACCGCGACCCCGTGCTCAGCCCGCGCACGCTCGTCGTGTCGATCAGTCAGTCGGGCGAGACCATGGACACGCTCATGGCCGTGAAGTACGCCCGGTCGCGCGGTGCGAAGACGCTGTCGATCTGCAACACGCAGGGCGCCACCATCCCGCGCGAGTCGGATGCCATCGTCTACACGCACGCCGGCCCCGAGGTCGCCGTGGCCTCCACCAAGGCCTTCGTCGCGCAGATCACCGCGCTGTACCTGCTCGCCCTGCACGTGGGTCGCGTCCGCGGTGCCGTCGACGCGATGGTCGCCGTCGAGGCGGTCACCGAGCTCGAGGCCGTTCCCGGCAAGATCGCCCGCGTGCTCGAGAGCGAGCAGGCGCGCATCGAGCAGCTCGCCCACTGGATGGCCGACACTCGCTCGGTGCTGTTCCTCGGCCGCAACGTCGGCTACCCGATTGCCCTGGAGGGGGCGCTCAAGCTCAAGGAGCTGGCGTACATCCACGCCGAGGGCTTCGCCGCCGGCGAGCTCAAGCACGGCCCCATCGCCCTGATCGAGCCCGGGCAGCCGGTGTTCGTCGTCGTGCCGTCGCCCCGCGGCTCGGGCGAGATGCACAAGAAGGTCGTCTCGAACATCGAGGAGATCCGCGCCCGCGGCGCCCGCGTCATCGCGATCGCCGAAGAGGGCGATGTCGCCGTTCTCCCCGCCGCTGACGAGGTACTCCGCATCCCGCTCGCGGCCCCGCTGTTCGAGCCCCTCCTGGCTGTCGTGCCGCTGCACATCTTCGCGATGGGGCTGGCCGAGGCCAAGGGCCTCGACGTCGATCAGCCGCGCAACCTCGCGAAGTCCGTCACGGTCGAGTAAGCCGGATCGGAGTGGGGGTCGGATGCCGTGGCATCCGGCCCCTTCTCGTTCCGCATCACCGGCAGAATGGACACCGATGCCAGGAGGGGAGAGCGCATGATCGTCGGTATCGGCGTCGACCTCGTCGACGTGCCGCGGTTCGAGGCGCATCTCGCCCGGACCCCGCGCCTGCTGGCACGGCTCTTCGCTCCCGCCGAGCGCGTGCTCAAGCCCCGCTCGCTCGCGGCGCGCTACGCCGCGAAGGAGGCGCTCATCAAAGCGCTCGGGGGATCGGAGGGCGTGCACTGGACCGACATCGAGGTGGCGTCCGAGCCCTCGGGGCGACCCGTGTTCGCGCTCCGCGGCGAGACCGCGGTCACGGTCGCCGCGCGCGGGATCACCGCGCTGCACCTGTCGATGTCGCACGACGCGGGGCTCGCCACCGCCTACGTGATCGCCGAAGCCGGCGCTCCGCCCGCCCGAGAGGACACCGCATGAAAATGGCACCGGGAGTGCTACGCGAAGCGCTCATCGACGTCGACGCGATCGCCGAGAACGTCCGCCACTTCCGGCGTCTCACCGGGGTCGAGGTCATCGCCGTGGTCAAGGCCGACGGTTACGGTCACGGCGCGCACCGCGCCGCGCAGGCGGCGCTGCGGGGGGGAGCGACGCGGATCGGCGTGTCCGACATCGACGAGGCGCTTGCTCTCCGGCGAGCGGGCATCCGCGCTCCGCTCTTCGCGTGGCTGCACGCTCCGGGGGCGTCGTTCGTCGAGGCGGTGCGCCACGACGTCGAGCTCGGCATCTCCGACATCGATCAGCTGCTCCGCGCGGGCGAGTCGGCGCAGGGCGATCGCCCGGCGGCGGTCCACCTGAAGATCGAGACGGGCCTGTCGCGCAACGGCATCGCCCCCGCCGACTGGCGCGTCGTGTTCGCCGAGGCGGCCCGCCTCGAGCGCATCGGGCGTCTGCGGGTGGTGGGGCTGTTCTCGCACCTGTCGAACGCGAGCGAGGCGGACGATCGCGCCGCGCTCGCCCGGTTCGAAGAGGGCGTCGTGCTCGCGGCATCCGCGGGCCTGACCCCGCCGCTCCGCCACATCGCGGCGACGCACGCCGCGATCGCCCTCCCCGAAGCGCGCCTGACCGGTGTGCGCATCGGCATCGGCATCTACGGCATCTCGCCGTTCCACGATCGGACCTCCGCCGACCTGGGCCTGCGCCCCGCCATGACGTTGCGCGGCGCGGTGTCGGCCGTGCGCCGCGTCCCGGCGGGGACGGGCGTGTCCTACGGGTACGCGTACCGGACGGAGCGGGACACAACTCTCGCCCTCGTGCCCCTCGGCTACGCCGACGGCGTCCCGCGGCAGGCGTCGGACCGCGGGCCGGTCGCGATCGGTGGGCGACGCTTCTCGGTCGCCGGACGAATCGCGATGGACCAGTTCGTCGTCGACGTGGGCGAGCACCCCGTGTCCGTCGGCGACGAGGTCGTGCTCTTCGGCGACCCCACCCTGGGCGTGCCGGCCGCGCGGGAGTGGGGCGATGCCGCCGACACCATCGACTACGAGATCGTCACGCGCGTCGGGCCCCGCGTTCCCCGGCGGGAGGTCGGCGCATGAGCGTGCCCGCCGACCTGCTCGGCGTGCACCGGATCGACGGCCCCAGCGACATGGAGGAGCTCGGCCGCACCCTCGGTCGCGCGCTGGAGCCGGGCGACGTCGTCGTGCTGACCGGACCGCTCGGCGCCGGGAAGACGACCCTCACCCGGGGGATCGGCGAGGGTCTCGGCATCCGGGGTCCCGTGCAGAGCCCGACCTTCGTGATCGCGCGCACGCACCCCTCGCTGGTCGGCGGGACGCCGCTCGTGCACGTCGACGCGTACCGTCTGGGCGCCGCGGTCGAGCTCGACGACCTCGACATCGACGTGGCGGGATCCGCGGTGATCGTCGAGTGGGGGCGCGGCGTCGCCGAGTACCTCGCCGACACGTGGTGGGAGATCGAGATCGACCGCGAGGTGGGCGGCCGCGGCGTCGACAACGCGTGCGGCGAGATCGCTCCGCACACGCTCGACCTCGACGCGGACGCCCCGCGGACGGTGACGATCTCGCGTCGACCGTGACGCGCGCGCCACGGTTGTCGCGAAACAGCGACATCGCGGCGACACGGGTGCGACATCGGGTCAATACGGTGGATGCCATGAGCCGATCCCCCCGCCTCCTTCCGGGTCGCCGCACCCTCGGCGCCGCGGCCTCCGCCCTGCTGCTCGCCCTCGTCGGGTGCAGCGCGGAGCCGACGGCATCCGTCTCCGCCCCCGCGCCGTCGACGGATGCCGGGACGCCGTCGCCGACCGCGTCGCAGCCGGACGTCGCTCGGGTCGCCGGGTACGACGTCGGGCAGTTTCCGCCCGTGCCCCTGTTCACCCTCCCCGACCTGTCGCTGCTGGACGGCTCGGCGTCGGCCTTCACGATCGCGGCGGCCTCGTCGCTGTCGTCGCTGCCCGGAGTGACCGTCGCCTCCGCGTCGTGCGACACCCCCGGGAGCGTCAGCGCGGGCGCCGGGACCGCGGTCCTGTACGGCGACGGCTCGGGCGCGTACACCGGGCCGGACGGCACCGTCCACAACTTCGGCGACGGCTCGGGTTCGACGACGATCGGCGGGGTCGAGATCCAGAACTTCGGAGACGGGTCAGGCGCGTACGACTCCGGCGACGTGTCGATCCAGAACTTCGGCGACGGGTCGGGGACGTACCGCGATGCGACCCGCTCGATCCAGATCTTCGGTGACGGCTCGGGCACCAGCACCCGCGGTGACGAGAGCATCGAGAACTTCGGCGACGGCTCGGGCTCCTCCCGCGCCGGCGCGGTCGAGATCCACAACGCCGGCGACGGATCGGGGTCGTACCGTGACGGCGTCGTGGAGATCCAGAACTTCGGCGACGGCACGGGCACGGTCGACGGGGTGCCGGTCTCCGTGGCCCCGCTGCCGCCCGTTCCGAAGCTCGGCGTGTTCCCGCCTCTCAGGGCGCTCGCGCCGGTGACCAGCTGCGGCACCACCCTGACCCTGTCCGACGCGGTGCTGTTCGACTTCGACTCGGCGGAGATCCGTCCCGACGCGGCATCCGTGCTCGACGCGCTCGCCACCGTCCTCACCCAGGTGGCTGTCCCCGCGGCGACGGTTTCGGGACACACGGATGCCATCGGCACCGACGCCGAGAATCAGGTGCTGTCCGAGCGCCGGGCGAACGCCGTGGCCGACGCGCTCCGTCAGCGCGGGACGCCCACCGCCTGGACGGCGGAGGGGTACGGGGAGTCCCGGCCCGTCGCCGCGAACGAGCTCGACGGGGTCGACAACCCCGCCGGTCGCCAACTCAACCGCCGGGTCGAGATCCTCGTCCCCCCTTTCGGAGGCTGACATGCGCAGAACCATCACATCCGTCCTGGCCCTGGGGGTCGCCGCGGTCGTTCTCACCGGGTGCGCGGTGAGCATCACCGACGAGCGGGAAGGGGCCAGCCCTCTCGCCTCGCCCACGGAGGCCCCGAGCCTCGAGACGGCCACCGACGATCCGCGGCCCGAGGTGATCGCGCCGCCGGCCCCCGACGCCTCCGACGCGCCCGAGGCCCCGTCGAGCCTCCGTACCCGCGACGAGGCCATCTCGCTCGCGGACACGACGATCGCCTGCACCCCCGGTCTCGTCATCGCCGATGACGGCAAGATCGTCCGGGTCGAGGGGGCGTGCGACGACGTCACCGTCTCGGGCTTCGCGACGGTGGCGGTGCTCGACGACGTCTCGACGCTCACCGTGAGCGGCAGCGGGATCGTCGTGTACGCCCAGCAGGTGGGCGACCTCGTCGTGAGCGGTGACGTGAACACGATCCTGTGGCGGGGGAGCGCGCCCCGCCTGGACGACACGGGCGTCGCGACCACCTCGATCCGGGACACCCGATGAGCGCGCCGGTCCCCGCGTGGGCGCAGACGGCTCCCCGGACCAACGGTCTCGCGATCGCGGCCCTCGTTCTCGGCCTGTGCGGATTCGGCATCCTGCCCGTCATCTTCGGGCACATCGCCCTCGGACAGATCCGGCGCACCGGCGATCGTGGCGCGACGCTCGCGATCGTCGGCCTGGTGCTGGGCTACGTCGCGCTCGCCGCGACGATCATCGGCGTGGGCCTGGTGGTCGCCATCGCGGTCGGCATCCCCGTCTTCGCCACGTGGGTGTCCGCGTGAGCGACGACCGTCCCGCCATCCTGCTCGTCGACGACGACGAGACGATCCGCGCCGGCCTCGGCGCCTTTCTCGAGCGCAGCGGGTATCGCGTCGTGGTCGCCGCCGACGGGCAGGAGGCCCTCGACCTGCTCCCCACCGGCGACGTCGCGCTGGCCGTCTGCGACGTCATCATGCCGAGAGTCGACGGGCGCGAGTTCGTCCGGCGGGTGCGCGCGGAGGGGCGGTGGTTGCCCATCATCTTGCTGACGCAGGTGGGGGAGTCGTACGAACGCAGCGCCGCTCTCGACGAAGGCGCGGACGACTACCTGAACAAGCCGTTCGACCCGCAGGAGCTGCTCTCGCGCGTGCGCGCTGTTCTGCGTCGAAGCGTCCCGGGTGAGCGACCGCTGAGCGCGGCGCCGCGGCTGCGGGCCGGGTCCCTCGAGCTCGACCGTTCGGCACGACGCGTCTGGCGCGACGGTGCCGAGGTCACGCTCACGCCCAAGGCGGTCATGCTGTTGGACTACCTCATGGCGCACCCCGGGGAGGTGCACACGCGGGAGCGGCTCCTCACGGCGCTGTGGGGCTTCGACTTCGTCACCTCGACCCGCGCGATCGATCACCGCATCGCCGAGCTGCGCCGCGTGCTCGGAGACGACCCCGGCTCGCCCCGCTACATCGAGACCGTGCAGAGCGCGGGGTACCGCTTCGTCCACCCGGTCGGTGCCGCGTGAGCCGGCGGACGGCGGCGCTCGTGATCGCGCTGCCCGTGTCTCTCGCGGTGCTCGCGGCGCTGGTGCTGTTCGTCGCCGGGGAGCGCAGAGCGCTGACGGTGAGCACGGCGCTGCCCCTCGTCGTGGTGTACGTCGGGGTGGCCCTCACGGTCGTCGCCGCGGTGATCGTGGCGCTCACAGCGCGGCGCGGCAAGGCGAGAGCGGCCCTCGACCTCGCGCGGGACGAGGGCTATCGCGCCGGTCGCGATGACGAGCGGGACGCTCACCGCCGCTTCCTCGCGCGGCTCGATCACGAGCTGAAGAACCCGATCACGGCGATCCGCGCCACCCTCGCCGGGGTCGACCCCGCGGCCGCCCCCGCGCACGTCGAGGTCATCGATGCGCAGGCGCGGCGGCTCGCGGCCCTCGTCGGCGACCTGCGCAAGCTCTCCGAGATCGAGACGCGGCCGCTCGAGACCGAGCCGGTCGACCTCGAGGCGCTCGCCCGCGACGCGGTGCACGCGATCGAACAGCAGCGGCCCGAGGCGCGCGGACGGATCAGCGTCATCGCGGAACGCGTGCCCTGGTCGGTGCCGGTGCTCCCGGGCGATCCGGACCTGCTCGCCCTGGCTCTCGACAACGTCCTCGCCAACGCGGTCAAGTTCTCGGCATCCGGACCCATCGAGGTCCGACTGCGTGAGGACGGGGGAGGCGCCGTCATCGAGGTCGCCGACACCGGACGCGGTGTTCCCGCCGACGCCCAGGGGCTCGTCTTCGACGACCTCGCGCGCGCGGCGAACGCCCGTGACGTGCCCGGCTCGGGCATCGGCCTCTCGCTCGTGCGGACGATCCTTCATCGCCACGGCGGTGGTGTCGATCTGCGCTCCCGCGAGGGAGCAGGAACCATCGTCACGCTGCGCGTGCCGACCGCCTGATCGGCGGCCGGACGCGCGCGGCCGCCCAGACCGCGCGGAGCGCGAGGAGCGCGAGGGCCGGCTGCTCGACGTGCGCGAAGTGCCCGCTGTCGTCGAGGACGACCTCGTCGAAGTCGGAGATCGCGCGCGCCCACCCGCGCGGATCGCGCGCGGCGACGAAGACGTCGTGGCGTCCCCGCACCGATCGGACCGGGCACGCGATGCGCCGCCACACCGCGTCGTCGTGGGTCCGTGCTTTCGGCGTGGCCGCGAGGAACGCCGTCGGACGGATCTCGGTCGCGAGCGCATCGGTCTCTGAGCGGGCGACACGGGACGGATGCCGGAACAGAGGGCGCGACAGCACGCGCAGCGCCCCCGTCCGCGCCAGCAGACGCAGAAGGGGGCGCGACAGCGGGCCGAGGCCCCGCAGAACACGCATCGCGGCGACCATGCCGGCGAGCCCCGGCATGGTCAGGATGCCGCGGAGAGGATGCCGCGCAACCGTGCGAGCGCCTTCGCCGCTCGGCGACACCAGACCGACCCCGACGGTCGTGGAGGCAAAGCGTGCGGCCACGTCGAGAGCGACCACCGCCCCGAGGGAGTGCCCCACCACGCGCCACCGCGGATACCCGAGAGCACGCGCGACAGCTGCCACCGCCACCGCCAGGTCGCCCGGCTCGGGAACGGGTCCGGGCGATTCGCCCCACCCGGGCAGGTCGATCGCCACGATGTCCGCGAGGGGCGTCCGCATCTCGTCCGACGCCGCGATCATCGGAGCCCACGTGCGCCACGACGCCGCTGCCCCGTGCAGGAGCACGGTCGCGACGGGGCTCCCCGACCGCCGTCCCGCGTGCACGACGATGGTTCCCACCGCGGTGGGGACGACGAGTCGGCGCAGGCCGAGGGCGGTGGCATCCATGTCTCTTCTTCGGAACACGGACCCCGATCGGATGCCCCGACGCGCGGCGGATACCCTGGAACGGTGATCCTCGGCATCGACACCTCGCTCGGCACCGCCGTCGCGGCGATCACGCGCGACGGGGAGGTGCTCGCCGATGAGCAGAGCGCCAACCCGCTCGGCCACGCCGAGGTCATCGGCGACCTGCTGCGGCGCGCGACGGCCGCCGCCCCCGCGCCGGCGCACGTGGCGATCGGCATGGGACCCGGACCCTTCACCGGGCTGCGCGTCGGCATCGCGACCGCACGCGTCTATGCGCTCGGTCGCGGCATCCCGGTCGTCCCGGTCCCGAGCCACGACGGGATCGCGCTCGGCATCCTGCTGGCCGACGCGCTCACCGGCGTCGACACCCCGCGGTTCGCCGTCGTCACCGACGCCCGTCGACGGGAGTTCGCCTATAGCGTCTACGACGGCATCGACGACGACGGACTCCCGATCCGGATCACGGATGCCGCCCTCAGCCCCCGCGACGAGCTCGACCAGCGACTGGCCGACCTCGAGGCGGCCCGCTGCGATGCCACGAGCGTCTCGGCTGCGATGATCGCGCTCGCCGCTGCCCGTGCGCTCGACGCCGGACGATCCCTGGCGGGCGCGGAACCCCTATACCTGCGGAGCCCCGACGTGGTCGCCGCTCATCCTCCGAAGCGGGTGAGCTGATGACCACCCGCCCCGCGACCCTCGCCGATCTCGACGGGATCATGGCGCTCGAGCACGCGTCCTTCCCGACCGACGCGTGGAGCGCGGCGATGATGCGCGAAGAGCTCGCCTCTCCCCACGGGTGGTACGTCGTGGTCGAGGAAGCCGGCCGGCTGATCGGTTACGCGGGGCTCCGCGCCGTGCGCGGGGCTCGGGATGCCGATGTCCAGACGATCACGATCGCCGAGGCCGCGCGCGGTCGGGGACGCGGACGCGCGCTGCTCACGGCCCTGCTCGACGAAGCGGGCCGTCGCGGGGTGCACGACGTCTTCCTCGAGGTCCGCGCCGACAACCCCGTCGCGCAGGCGCTGTACGCCTCGGAGGGATTCGTCGAGGTGGGGCGCCGACCGCGGTACTACCAGCCCGACGACGTCGACGCGATCGTGATGCAGCTCGACCTGCGGGGCTGGCTCTCCCGCCACGCCGAGGGTGCGGCATCCGGATCCGCGGACACCCCCACGACCGGAGAGGGCTGGTGCTGATGGACGCGCCCCTCGTGCTCGGCATCGAGACCAGCTGCGACGAGACCGGGATCGGCATCGTGCGCGGGCGGCAGCTGCTGAGCAACACCATCGCCTCCAGCATGGACGAGCACGCCCGCTACGGCGGCGTCGTGCCCGAGGTCGCCGCGCGCGCCCACCTCGAGGCCCTGCAACCCTCGATCGATGCGGCGCTCGCCGAGGCGGGAGTGACCCTCGCGGACCTCGACGCCGTCGCGGTCACCAGCGGCCCCGGGCTCGCCGGAGCCCTGATGGTCGGCGTCGGTGCCGCCAAGGGCCTCGCGGTCGCCCTCGACAAGCCGTTGTACGCGGTGAACCACCTGGTCGGACACATCGCCGCCGACATCCTGGATGCCGAGGCCGGCGAGCTCGAATACCCCACGGTCGCCCTTCTGGTCAGCGGAGGACACACCTCGCTGCTTCTCGTCCGCGACCTCACGAGCGACGTCGAGCTGCTCGGCGAGACGATGGACGACGCCGCGGGCGAGGCGTTCGACAAGGTCGCGCGGCTCTTGAAGCTGCCGTACCCGGGTGGCCCCGAGATCGACCGCGCCGCCGCGTCCGGAGATCCGACCGCGATCCGCTTCCCGCGGGGTCTCTCGCGCGCCTCCGACATGGCATCCCATCGCTACGACTTCTCGTTCTCGGGCCTGAAGACCGCCGTCGCGCGGTGGGTCGAACAGCATGAGGCCGCGGGGCAGTCCGTGCCGGTGGCCGATGTCGCGGCATCCTTCCGCGAAGCCGTCGTCGACGTGCTCGTCACCAAGGCCCTCGACGCGTGCGCCCGACACGGGGTGCCGCGTCTGCTGCTCGGCGGCGGAGTCATCGCGAACAAGCGTCTGCGCGACGTGGCCCTCGAACGCGCTGAGGCTGCGGGTGTCGCGGTCCGGATCCCGCCGCTGCGGCTCTGCACCGACAACGGTGCGATGATCGCGGCCCTCGCGGCCGAGCTCATCTCGTCGGGCCGGCCCCCGTCGACCCTCGCCTTCGGCGCCGATTCGACGCTGCCCGTCACCGAGATCCAGGTGGCGGAGGATCCGGATGCCGTGCCCCCGGCCGTTCGCCCCGGAGCCCCCGCGTGAGCGAGGCGCCGCCGCCGACCCGTCGCGCCCGCAAAGAGATCGAGGGCGCCACCGCGCTTCCCGACGCCGTCGAGCCGGATGGGGAGGAGGGTCGCCTCGCGACCGCGCAGCTCGAGATGGCGGCCTTCGGCGATCACGTGATCCCGTACGTTCCCCCGGCCCCGAAGCCGCCGCCCTCGCTCGCCCCCTGGGCGCTGTTCGCGGCGATCGCGGCCCTGGTGTCGTCGTTCTTCTGGGGCTGGCTGCTCCCGCTCAGCGCGATGGCGGCGATCGTCGCCGCGATGTCGCTGCGTCGAACGCACGACAGCCGCCGCGTCGCGGTATGGGCTCTGGCCCTGGCGCTTCTGTCGGGTGTCTTCAGCGCCGGCTGGTTGATCTGGGGTTTCTCGCAGCTCCCCGCCTGAGCCCGCTCAGACGCGGTCGGCCAGCAACGTCAGTCGTCTCGAGCCGATGCGCGTGAGGATGAGCGTCGCCGACTCTTCTCCCCGGAGCGACAGCTTCTTGCGCAGCACCGCGGGGTCGACGTCGACACCGCGCTTCTTGATCTCGAGCGTGCCGATCCCCCGGGCGCGCAGAGCCTGAGAGAGCTTCTTCGGATCGGCCGGGAGCTGCTCGCGGACGCGGAACGACGAGACGAACGGGCTCGTCAGAGCCGCGTCGGACGTCAGATACGCCATGCCCGGAGCGAGCATTCCCGCCTCGAGTGCGCGCGCGACCTCGCCGATGAGGCGCGCGCGGATGACCGCCCCGTCCGGCTCGTGGACGAAGGTCCCGAGCTCGCGCGGCTCGGCGTCGGGCGAGTCGGCCGGTGCCGTGAGCTCCCACGCCTCGTCGCCGCGCACGACCAGGGCCGCGCGGCGCACGTTCTCGCGGGCGAGGGCTCCCGACCAGAGGACGAGCTCGATGGTCGAGCCGTCTGCGCTGATCCACTGGGCCTCGAGGTCGTCGGGGATCTGCTCGCGGTCGAATCCGGGCCCGAGCTTCACCCCGCCGGACCGCTCCCGCAGGAGCGCGAAGACCCATTCCAGCGAGGGGGACCATTCGGCCGACGACACCTGGCGCGTCTCGGAGTGCCCCGCGGTCCGTCGCGCGGGGTCGAGCCAGACGGCATCCACTGCGTCGAGCTCGACGTCCTCGGCGCGTGCGTGAGCGACGGTCACCGCGTCGTCGAACGGGGCGAGGTTGTAGGCGGCGATCGCGGCGGTCACCTCGTCGGCGTCGACGGCGTCCACGCGGAGACCGAGGCCCGCCATGCCCAACGCGTCCCCGCCGATGCCGCAGCCGAGGTCGGCGACGCGCGTGATCCCGGCGGCGCGGAAGCGCCCCGCGTGGCGGGCGGCGATCGACAGGCGCGTCGCCTGCTCGAGACCTGCGCGGGTGAACAGCATCCGGTCCGCGAACGGCCCGAACTTCGCCGCTCCGCGCACGCGCAGCCGGGCCTGCCCGACGACCGCGGACACGAGGTCGGGGGAGTGACCGGCCGCCCGCAGCCGAGACACCGCCCGGGCGGCGTCGTCGGTGGACTCGATCCGGCCCACCTCGTCGAGCAGACGGAGGCCGTCGGGTGTGAGCAGGGCGGTCAGCTCGCGGGTATCCACCGATTCAGCCTAGGCGGGCGAATGTGTTGGCACTCGCGTTGCGTGAGTGCCAGCGCTTCTCTACACTCGGATTAGCACTCTCCCCGCGTGAGTGCTGACAAGTCTTCTGTAACGAGAAAGAAGAGGTAGACCGTGTCGGTTTCCATCAAGCCGCTCGAGGACCGCATCGTCATCAAGCAGGTCGAGGCTGAGCAGACCACCGCGAGTGGTCTCGTCATCCCCGACACCGCCAAGGAGAAGCCGCAGGAGGGCGAAGTCGTCGCCGTCGGCCCCGGCCGCATCGACGACAACGGCAACCGCGTCCCCCTCGACGTCGCCGTCGGCGACCGCGTGCTCTACAGCAAGTACGGCGGCACCGAGGTCAAGTTCGGTGCCGAGGAGTACCTCGTGCTCTCCGCTCGCGACGTGCTGGCGGTCGTCGTCCGCTGATCACCGCGTCAGATCGTTCGAAGGCTCCGGATGCCATGGCATCCGGAGCCTTCGTCGTCCCCGGTGTCGTTCGCTCCCGAGATGGCAGGAAAGGAACGCCGGGAGACGCTTCGACGCACGACCGCCCGCGTAGGCTGGATCGATGACCCCCGTGCCTCCCGCTCCGACCGGCGAGAGCACCCGCGGGGCGCTGTACGCGCTCGGCGCCTACCTGCTGTGGGGCGTCCTCCCGATCTACTTCCTGCAGCTCAAGCCCACCGGCCCCTTCGAGGTCGTGGCGTGGCGGATCATCCTCGCCTTCGTCTTCTGCCTGCTCCTGCTGACGGTCCTCCGCGCCTGGCGGCCTTTCCTCGCGATCGTCCGCCAGCCCCGCCTGATGGGCCTCACCGCTGTCGCGGGCGTTCTCATCTACGTCAACTGGCAGACCTACCTCTATGGGGCGCTGACGAACCACGTCATCGAGACGAGTCTCGGCTACTTCATCAACCCCATCGTGACCGTCCTGCTCGGGGTCATCGTGCTGCGCGAACGCCTGCGGATCGTGCCGTGGATCGCCATCGGCCTCGCGGTCGTCGCCGTCGCGGTGATCGTCATCGGGTACGGCGCGTTCCCGTGGATCGCGCTGACGCTCGCGTTCTCGTTCGGCTTCTACGGACTCGTGAAGAAGCAGATCGGCCCGGCGGTGGATGCCGTGAGCGGTCTGACCCTCGAATCGCTCTGGCTCCTCCCGGTCGCCGCGATCCAGCTGGTGTTCGTCGCGAACCTGACCGGTATCACCCTCGGTACGGCGGGCCCCCTGCACACCGTTCTCCTGCTGCTCGCCGGTGCTGTCACGGCCGTCCCGCTGCTGCTGTTCGCGTCGGGGGCGCGGCGCGTGCCGCTCACGGTGATCGGCCTTCTGCAGTTCGTCGCACCCATCATCCAGTTCGCGATCGGCGTGTGGGTCCTGGGGGAGCCGATGACTCTCGAACGGTGGATCGGCTTCGGCCTGGTGTGGGTCGCGCTCGTGATGCTGAGCGCCGACTCCATCGTGATGTCGCGCCGCCATCGCGCCGCGATCTCGGACGTTTCAGAACCGGTCTGATCAGCAGAAAACGCACTCGCCGGCACGCTCGCGCACACGCGATTCATAACGATTTCGGCGCAGTCTCCGGACGAAAACACATTCGTAACACACGGCGGTTAGGTTCGTCCCACCGCGTGGCGAGGCCACGCATCATCATCGAAAGGACGAGCCAGATGGTTCACTCCAAGAAGGGGTGGTTCGCTGCCGCAGCACTCGCGGCCGCAGCCACCCTCACGCTCGCCGGCTGTAGCGGCGGAGGCGGCAATGACGCTGGTTCCGCCGGCACTGCGGCGCCCGCGGGAAACTACGCCAGCCAGGACTGCGCGGGCGACGCCACCAGCGCCACCACGCTGAAGGTCGGCACGATCCTGCCGCAGACGGGCACCCTGGCCTTCCTCGGCCCGCCCGAGATCGCCGGTGTCGGCCTCGCGGTGAACGACATCGTCGAAGCCGGCGACTCCGCGTGCACCTTCTGGACCGACTCGGGCGACTCGACCGACATGGCCGTCTCCTCGGCTTCCGCGGACAAGCTCATCGATGCGAAGGTCTCGGTCGCCATCGGCGCTGCGTCGTCCTCGGTGTCGCTGAACGTCGTCGACAAGCTGGCCGCCGCGCCCATCGTCGAGATCTCCCCGGCCAACACGTCGGCCGAGCTCTCCGGCAAGTCGCCGTTCTTCTTCCGCACCGCTCCGCCGGACACCGTCCAGGGCTCGGCTCTCGGCCAGCTCATCGTCGGTGACGGCAAGCAGAGCGTCGCGTTCCTCGTCTTCAACGACGCCTACGGCACGGGCCTGCGCGACGTCATCGAGAAGACGGTCGAAGACGCCGGCGGCACCGTCACGTACGGCGGCAAGGGCAAGGGCCAGGAGTTCCCGCCCGGACAGACGACGTTCTCGTCGGAGGTCACCGCGGCCATCGCCTCGAAGCCGGACGCCATCGTCGTCATCGCTTTCGACGAGACCAAGGCGATCGTCCCCGAACTCGTCTCGCAGAGCTGGGACATGAAGAGCACCTACTACACCGACGGCAACACGTCGGACTACTCGAAGGTGTTCGACAAGGGCACGCTCGAGGGCGCCAAGGGCACCATCCCCGGTGCCAACGCCGCGGACGACTTCAAGAAGCGCATGTCGGACTGGCACCAGAGCGTCGAGGGCTCGGCTCTGTCCGACTACTCGTACGGTGCCGAGTCGTATGACGCCACCATCCTCGCGGCCCTTGCCGCGAAGAAGGGCGGCGCAACCGACCCGACGACCATCCAGAAGAACATGGCTGCCGTCTCCGGCGCTGACGGCGGCACCGAGTGCACCACGTACAAGGAGTGCGCCGACGCCATCGCCAAGGGCGACAGCATCCACTACAAGGGCATGTCGGGCGTCGGTTCGTTCAACTCGATGAACGACCCGTCCAGCGCGTTCATCGGCATCTACCAGTTCGATGCCGACAACAAGCCGATCTGGCAGAGCGCCGTCGAGGGCAAGTCCTAAGCACCCTCGTCTCACGCCGAAGGGCGGTCCCGGTTCGCCGGGGCCGCCCTTTCGCGTGTCGCGGGGATGCCGGGACGCCCGGAGCGATGCTCCCGTCGGGGTGGCGGCGGCTCGGGCGTCCGGTGCGTGCCGTCGGGGCGGCCTCTGCGGCCCTCCGATGCGGGCAGGGGGCCGAGCACGCTCGGGGATATCGGGCGGACGCAGCGGCTCGCGGGGCGCCTGTCCGGCGCTCATCCGGCGCGGGAGGCGCCTACCGCGCAGAGGGCTTCGCGCTCCGCGCCGCAGCCGCGGCATCCGTCTGCCCCTTCCCGAGACGCGAAACGGGCCTCGGGCCACGGCGGAAGGCCGTGGGCACGAGGCCCGTTCGGATCGCTCGGGTTACGCGGCGCCCTCGACGTCGGTCGCGAGCGTTCCGAGGTAAAGCTGAATGACCTTGGGGTCCTTCGCCAGATCGCGGCCGGTTCCGGTGTACGCGTCCTTGCCCTGGTCGAGCACGTACGCCCGGTCGCAGATCTGCAAGCACCGCCGGGCGTTCTGCTCGACCATGATGACCGAGACACCCGCCTTGTTGATGCGGCGGGTGCGGATGAAGGTCTCGTCCTGGCGCACGGGGGAGAGGCCGGCCGAGGGCTCATCGAGCAGCAGCACCGACGGGTCCATCATGAGCGCGCGGGCCATGGCGACGGACTGCCGCTCGCCGCCGGACAACGACCCGGCACGCTGGCCACGCCGGTCGGCGAGAACGGGGAAGATCTCGAAGATGCGCTCCAGCTGCGCCTGGAACTCGCGCGGCTTCTGGTAGATCCCCATCTGGAGGTTCTCTTCGATCGTCAGCGACGGGAAGACGTTGTTCGTCTGCGGAACGAACCCCACTCCCTGCTTGACCAACCGGTTCGGCTTCCACCCGGTGATGTCGGTGCCCTTCAGGGTCACCGAACCCTGGCGGATGTTCACCTGACCGAAGACCGCCTTGAGGAAGGTCGACTTCCCGGCTCCGTTCGGCCCGATGATCCCGATCAGCTCGCCCGGGTGGGCGACGATGTTCACGCCGTTGAGGATGTTGATACCGGGCAGGTACCCCGCGTGCAGATCCTTCGCGACGAGGACGGGCTGAGAGTCGGTGGACGTGCTCACGAGCGCGTCTCCTTTCCGAGGGCCTCGTCGACGCGAGCCTCTTCCTTTGCATCCGCTTCGGCGGCTTCCTCCGCCAGGGCGATCGCCGTGGTGTCGCTCAACAGCGCGTCGTCGCCGAGGTCGGTGTCGTGGTGGGCGCCCAGGTAGGCGTCGACGACGGCCTGCTGCGACATGACCTCGCCCGCGGTGCCCTCGGCCACGATCGTGCCCTGAGCCATGACGACGACCCAGTCCGAGATGTGGCGGACCATGTGCATGTCGTGCTCGACGAACAGCACCGTGGTGCCGTCGTCGCGGAGCGCCTGGATGTGCCCGAGCAGTGACTGGGTCAGCGCGGGGTTGACTCCGGCCATGGGCTCGTCGAGCATGATCATCTTCGGATCGCTCATGAGCGCACGGGCCATCTCGAGCAGCTTCTTCTGCCCGCCCGAGAGGGAACCGGCGAGGTCATCGCGCTTCTCGTACAGCTTGAAGCGCTCCAGGAGCTCCTCGGCCTTCGCCGTGATCTCCTGCTCGCGCGCCTTCCAGAGCGGGCGGATGAGAGCGACGGCCATGTTCTCGCCCGGCTGCTGGTTGGCTCCGAGCAGCATGTTCTCCATCACCGACATGCGCGACAGCGCCTTGGTGAGCTGGAAGGTGCGGACCATACCCATGCGGGCGACCTTCGAGGCCGCCGTGTCGCCCAGGGTGCGGCCGTCGAACGACCAGCGGGCGACGCGGTCAGCCGGTGGCCCACCGATCAGGCGCTTGGCCGACGTCGGCTTGTCGAATCCGGTGATGAGGTTGAAAAACGTCGTCTTACCGGCACCGTTGGGGCCGATGAGCGCCGTGATGCCTCCGCGCTGGACTTCGAGGTGCTGCACGTCGACGGCGGTCATACCGCCGAAGCGGCGGACGATGTTGTCGACGACGAGGATCGGGTCGGGCTTGCTCGCCCCGGGCTCGTGGGGGACCCCCGCGAACGCTTCGCGCGTGCGGATGGTCGCTGCGGTCGGCTCAGACATTGAAGCTCAGCTCCTTCTTGTTGCCGAGGATTCCTTGCGGCCGGAAGATCACGAGAAGCATCAGAGCGATACCGATGAGGATCCACGAGAACTGTTCGGTCTGCTGGCCCGACCACACCCCCTCGGGCACGATCAGTCGCGTGACGCCCTGGATGAAGATGCGTACGACGAAGAACAGGATGGCTCCGAGCACCGGGCCGAAGATGGTTGCCGCACCTCCGAGGAGCAGGGCCGTCCAGATGAAGAACGTCATCGACCGGCCGAGGGCGTCCGGCTGCACGGAACTCGGCATCACGTAGACGATGCCGGCGATGCCGCCGATGAGTCCACCGAGGATGAGCGCCTGCATCTTGAACGAGAACGCGCTCTTGCCGAGGCTGCGGACGGCATCCTCGTCCTCGCGGATTCCCTTGAGGACGCGCCCCCAGGGGCTGCGGATCAGAAGCCAGACCAGGACCAGCAGGACGGCCACGACGGCCCACGCCACGGCGCGCACCCACCATCCGCTGACGCCGGTGTTGTCGTACGTCCACCAGAGGATGGTGGTCTGGCCGTC
Organism: Microbacterium testaceum; assembly: GCF_001476655.1. Lineage (GTDB taxonomy): Bacteria > Actinomycetota > Actinomycetes > Actinomycetales > Microbacteriaceae > Microbacterium > Microbacterium testaceum_C. The sequence goes on from NZ_LDRT01000015.1 coordinate 20,430, forward strand.
GCCGAAGAACGACAGTCCGTTGAAGGGGTCACGGTAGCGGTCGCCCGGGATGCCGTTGCTGCCGTTGGTGATCGGCCCGAGCACGCTGGAACGCCCGACCATGCGGATGATCTCGGCTGCCGAGATGGTCACGATGGCGAGATAGTCACCGCGCAGCTTCAACGTCGGGACGCCGAGGATGAAGCTGTAGACGAGGACCACCAGCAGAGCGATGATCAGCGCGGGGACGAAACCGAGACCCGCCTGGACCGAGACGGCGAAACCGTACGCGCCCAGCAGCATGAAGCCGGCCTGGCCCATGTTGAGAAGGCCCGTGTAGCCGAAGTGGATGTTGAGACCGATCGCGGCGATCGCGAGAGCGGCGGTGGTGGGGGCGATGGCCGTCGAGGCCATCTCGCGCAGAAGATCGAGGAAGATCATGGGTCAGCCCACCCGTTCCTTGCGTCCGAAGAGGCCCTGTGGTCTCACCAGCAGGAGCAGGATGAGGAGCACGAGCGCGGTCGCGTACTTGAAGTCGCCGGGCAGCCAGATGTTGGTCAGCTCCACGGTCATACCGATGATGAGGGCTCCGAAGAGAGCGCCGAAGGCGGTGCCGAGACCGCCCAGGGTGACGGCCGAGAACAGCAGAAGAAGAAGCTGCATACCGGTCATCCAGTTGACGCCGTTCAGGACGAGGCCGAGGAGGATGCCCGACAGGCCCGCCAGCGCGGCGGCGGTGGTCCAGATGAGACGCACCACTCCGTCGACGTTGATCCCGGATGCCGCAGCCAGGGCCGGGTTGTCGCTGACAGCGCGTGTGGCGCGCCCGACGCGGGTCTTCAGCAGGAACAGGCCGACACCGATGAGCACGACCACCGCGATGGCCATCGCCACCAGCGAGTCGACGCTGAGGCTGACCGGACCAAGCTTCACCGGGATCGGGTTCGCGGTCACGATGCGGACGGTCGAGGCGCCGATGAAGAACTGGAAGGTGTACTGCAAGGCGAGCGACATACCGATCGTGACGATCATGAGCTGCGTGAGACTCAATCGGCGTTTGCGCAACGGCTTCCAGATACCGACGTCCTGGAAATAGCCGAAGGCGGCGCAGATCACCACGACGATGATGCCCGCCACGAAGATGTTGAGCCCCAGGACATTGGCGAAGAGGTACGCCAGCAGACCGCCCAGGGTCACCATCTCGCCGTGGGCGAAGTTCGAGATGCCCGTGGTGCCGTAGATGAGGGAGAGGCCGACGGCGGCGAGGGCGAGAAGCAGCCCCAGGCGCAGGCCGGACGCGGCCTGCTGAGCGAGGCGATCCCAGTCGAAACCGCCGGCCGAAGCGGCCTGGTCGCCCGGGGCGTCGCCGGCGCTGGATCCGTCGACGTTGCCGTTCAGCCCGATCAGGACCGCGGTCGACGAGCCGAGGTTCACCGGACGGACCGAGGGGTCCTCGCTCTTGAGCGTGACGCCGTCCGGCAGGGTCTCGGGATCGACCGAGACGGAGTAGTCGCCGGGCTCGGAGAACCCGATCGACCACTTGCCGTCGTCACCGGTGGTCGCCGAGGCGGTTCCTCCGGGGCCGGTGGCCGTCACCGTGACGCCGCCACCGGCCGCGGCGAGCGTGCCGTTGAGGCAGCCCGTCTCCGGACCGGGTGTGCAGACCTCGGTCTGCGTGGTCACGGGTGCAGTCGTGGCCGCACGCGCCGCGGGTGGTGCCGCGAAAAGTGCTGACCCGAGCATCACGGTGATGATGGCGGCGAGGAGTGCCCAGGCCAAGGCGGGGCGGGATAGCGTTCGCGATCGTGTCGCGGTGGGGGAGGGATGACCCACGGAGTCTCCAGTTCGGCAGCGCTGACGAAGTCGTCCCGTCAGCTTCGACGGTCGACGCTACGAGCGTAATGTGTCGGACGTGTTTCACCGACCGTCTCGTTAGCGAACCGTGTCATCTCTCTGCGCGAACCGGTCAGCTGCTGCGGGAACAATTCACGGCCTCCCGACGCTTAGAATCGCAGGCGGAGCGCGAAGCGCGAAGCGCACCGGCCGACGACGTCATCTATACACAGGCGCCGCGCGCGCAGGAGGACCCATGGAGCAGCACGACCCCTTCGGTTTCATCGGACTGACCTATGACGATGTGTTGCTCCTTCCCGGGCACACCGACGTCATCCCGAGCGAAGCGGACACGTCGTCGCGCCTCACCCGCCGCATCACGGTCGCCACCCCGCTGCTCTCTTCGGCGATGGACACCGTGACCGAGGCCCGTATGGCGATCGCCATCGCACGCCAGGGCGGCATCGGCATCGTCCACCGCAACCTCTCGATCGAAGACCAGGCGGGCATCGTCGACCAGGTCAAGCGCAGCGAGTCCGGCATGGTCTCCAACCCCATCACGACGACCCCGGATGCCACCGTGGCCGAGGTCGACGCGATGTGCGCGCAGTACCGCATCTCGGGTCTGCCCGTCGTCGACCCCGACGGCCTGCTCGTGGGCATCATCACGAACCGCGACATGCGTTTCGTCTCGGGCTTCGAGCGCCAGACCACCCTCGTCAAGGACGTGATGACGAAGGAGGGGCTGATCACCGGCCATGTCGGCATCCACGCCAACGACGTCATCGCGACGTTCGCCAAGCACCGCGTCGAGAAGCTGCCGCTCGTCGACGACGACGGCAAGCTGGCGGGCCTCATCACCATCAAGGACTTCGACAAGAGCGAGAAGTACCCCCTCGCGACCAAGGACGATCAGGGTCGCCTGCGCGTCGGCGCCGCCATCGGCTTCTTCGGCGACGCGTGGCAGCGCGCCGAGGCGCTGCGCGACGCCGGTGTCGACGTCCTCGTGGTCGACACGGCCAACGGCCAGTCCGCAGGTGTCATCGACATCGTGACGCGCCTCAAGGCCGACGAGTCGTTCGCCCACATCGATGTCATCGGCGGCAACGTCGCCACGCGCGAAGGCGCTCAGGCGCTCATCGACGCGGGAGTGGATGCCGTCAAGGTCGGCGTCGGTCCGGGCTCGATCTGCACCACCCGCGTCGTCGCCGGTGTCGGTGTGCCGCAGGTCACTGCCATCTACGAAGCAGCCCAGGCGGCGATCCCCGCAGGCGTGCCCGTGATCGCCGACGGTGGTCTGCAGTACTCGGGTGATATCGCCAAGGCGCTCGTCGCCGGTGCGGACACCGTCATGCTCGGCTCGCTCCTCGCCGGAACCGACGAGTCGCCGGGCGAGATCGTGTTCCAGGGTGGCAAGCAGTTCAAGCAGTACCGCGGAATGGGCTCGCTCGGTGCGCTGCAGACGCGCGGCAAGAAGACCTCGTACTCGAAGGACCGCTACTTCCAGGCCGACGTTCCCAGTGACGACAAGCTCATCCCCGAGGGTATCGAGGGCCAGGTGCCCTACCGCGGCCCGGTGTCGGCGGTCGCGTACCAGCTGATCGGCGGTCTCCGCCAGTCGATGTTCTACGTCGGAGCGCGCACCGTCGAGGAGCTCAAGTCCAAGGGCAAGTTCGTCCGCATCACGTCTGCGGGTCTGAAGGAGTCGCACCCGCACGACGTGCAGATCGTCGTCGAGGCGCCGAACTACAAGAAGTAGGCGCGTCGTCACGAAGGGGGCCGGGCAGGTGACTGCCCGGCCCCCTTCGTCGTGTGCGGGTGAGAGAGAAGATGAGAACGATCATGTATACATTCGGATCCGCCCGCCACCACATAGTCTCTCGCAAGAAGCATGTGCACATGCGCGGCAAAGCGGGGAGAGGCTATGAAACGCATACTGACCGGCGTCGTCGCCGTCGCGCTCGATCGCGCCGGACAGGAGGTGGCGATGGTCGCTGCGCGGTGGGCGGTCGAGGTCGGGGTCAACTTCTCGGCTTCGAACAAGCGAACCGTGTCGGTGTCGTGGACCTCGCCGCGCGCGTCGGTCGGGTCCTCCTTCAAGGCGTGGGCGACGGGCACGAAGGCGACCTACCAGGTGCAGAAGTGGGTCGGAAACAAGGTTGCGGGAGAGTATCGGCCGAGGTGGCGGCTCGTCGACACCTCGGGCCAGCTGGCGGCGTTTACGCCGATCGACGGCTTCGCCGTCGGTCAGTGAGGTGGAGGTGCCCCGTTCGTCGATGTCGTGGCCGCGAGTGCTGGCGTGGGCGGTGCCCGTTCTCGCTCTCGTCTCGGGGACGGTTCTCGCGGCGGTGAACACGGCGACCGCATGGCTCATCGCCGTCTCGGACACGACGGGGATCGACACCTACGCGGGAGAGTCCGTCGCGCTGTGGCCCGCGGGACTCGTCCTTCTGGGGGCGGGCGTCGTCTCGCTCACGGCGACATCGCTCGTCGAACTGTCCCGCTCGTCGGCTCTGTCCCCGAGGGGTGACGGCTGAGAGCGCATTCTTCGGTTAGGCTGGTCGGCTCGCTTCCCGGCGGGCCGACCGGCGCCGCGTCGTGCGCGTGCGGAGGTCGATACCACCGGACCGGAATCTCCCCATGGGCTACCTCGACCTCAACGCCGTCTCTTTCACCCTGCCCGATGGGCGGCCCCTGCTCGACGAGGTGACGTTCCGCGTGGGGGAGGGCGTGACCACCGCTCTCGTCGGTCCGAACGGTGCGGGAAAGTCCACGCTGCTTCGCATCGTGCGCGGCGAGGAGAAGGCTCACGGCGGTGCGATCGCGATCGGCGGCTCTCTCGGGGTCATGGACCAGTTCATCGGTCACGGAAAAGCCGGCGAAACCGTGCACGACCTTCTCGTCTCGGTGTCGCCCGCGCGCATCCGTCGCGCGGCGCTCGAGCTCGAGGCATCCGAGAACGCCCTCATCGAGCAGGACGATCTCGCCACCCAGATGCGGTACGCGGCGGCGCTCGCCGACTACGCCGACGCGGGCGGGTACGAGCACGAGACGGTCTGGGACACGTGCACGATCGCCTCGCTCGGGGTGCCCTACGAGCGCGCGCGCTTCCGGGAGCTCGCCACCCTGTCGGGAGGGGAGCAGAAGAGGCTCGCCCTCGAATCCCTGCTCCGCGGCCCCGACGACGTGCTCTTGCTCGACGAGCCCGACAACTACCTCGACGTTCCCGGTAAGCGCTGGCTCGAGGACCAGTTGCGCGCCACGCCGAAGACCGTCCTCCTCGTCTCGCACGATCGAGAGCTCCTCGCGCGCGCGGCCGATCGCATCGTCACCCTGGAGGCGGGCAGCGCGGGGAGCACGGCGTGGGTGCACGGGGGCGGGTTCTCGACCTACGGCGAGGCGCGCGAGGACCGCATGGCCCGGCTCGACGAGCTGCGCCGCCGGTGGGACGAGGAGCACGAGAAGCTTCGGGCCCTTGTCGCGCGCATGAAGGTCGCCGCCGCGGCCAACGACGGCTTCGCCTCGCGCTACCAAGCCGCCGTCACTCGACTGACGAAGTTCGAGACGGCCGGTCCGCCCGAGGAGCGGCCGCCCGAGCAGGACCTGCGGCTGCGTCTGCGCGGTGCCCGCACCGGCAAGCGCGCCGTGGTCGCCGAACACCTGGAGCTGACCGGGCTCATGAAGCCGTTCGACCTGGAGGTGTGGTTCGGCGACCGCGTGGCCGTCCTCGGTTCCAACGGTTCAGGGAAGTCGCATTTCCTGCGTCTTCTCGCCGGAGGCGGCTCCGACCCGGACGCGCTCCTGGGGCATGTGACCACCGTCGGTGCCGGATTGGCTCGCGTCGAGCACACCGGGCGCGCGATCCTCGGCGCACGCGTCGTGCCGGGGTGGTTCGCCCAGACCCATCGGCATCCGGAGTTCGTCGGACGGACCCTGCTTGACCTGCTTCATCGGGGTGACGACAACAGGCGAGGGATGCCGAGGGATGCCGCGAGCTCGGCCCTCGACCGCTACGGCCTCGTCGCCCAGGCGGAGCAGCCGTTCGACACGCTCAGCGGCGGGCAGCAGGCGCGGTTCCAGGTGCTCCTCCTCGAACTCTCGGGGACGACCCTGCTGCTCCTCGACGAACCGACGGACAACCTCGACCTCGCCTCGGCCGAGGCGCTCGAGGAGGCTCTCGCGCGGTTCGAGGGGACGGTGCTCGCCGTGACGCACGATCGGTGGTTCGCCCGTTCCTTCGACCGGTTCCTCGTGTTCGGGTCGGACGGCCGGGTGTACGAGGCTCCCGAGCCGGTCTGGGACGAGAAGCGGGTGGTGCGCGCGCGCTGACGGTCGCGTCGGGCATCTCCGCGACTCCCCTGGGCGGGGCTGTCGACGCGCCTGCTGCGCGGAGCCGATGCCCCGCCTTCGCCCGCCGTTGCGCCGACGACCGACAGCGGTGTCGAAGGTCGCGGGTAGGCTGGGCGGGTGACCATGGAGATCGACCTCGGCCGCGCCAAGCGCGCCCGCCGCGCGTACACCTTCGACGACATCGCCGTCGTGCCGTCCCGGCGCACGCGCAACCCCGAGGACGTGTCGACGACCTGGAGCATCGACGCCTTCTCGTTCGAGATCCCGGTGCTCGGTGCTCCGATGGACTCGGTCGTGAGCCCGCGCACGGCGATCGAGCTCGGCCGCCTCGGCGGCCTGGGCGTGCTCGACCTCGAGGGCCTGTGGACGCGGTACGACGACCCCGAGCCGCTCCTGGCCGAGATCGCCACGCTGCCGGATGCCGATGCCACGCGCCGCATGCAGCAGCTGTACTCCGAGCCGATCAAGCCCGAGCTCGTGCGCGACCGGCTCGCCGAGATCCGCGCCGCAGGTGTGACCGTGGCCGGAGCCCTCACGCCGCAGCGCACGCAGGACCTGTATGAGACGGTCGTCGCCGCCGGCGTCGATCTGTTCGTGATCCGCGGCACCACCGTGTCGGCCGAGCACGTGTCGAAGGTCGCCGAGCCGCTGAACCTCAAGAAGTTCATCTACGACCTCGACGTCCCCGTCATCGTCGGCGGGGCGGCCACCTACACCGCGGCCCTGCACCTCATGCGCACGGGAGCCGCCGGCGTGCTCGTCGGTTTCGGCGGGGGAGCGGCGTCCACGACGCGCGCCACCCTCGGCCTCCACGCGCCGATGGCGACCGCCGTCGCCGACGTGGCCGGCGCGCGCCGCGACTACCTCGACGAGTCGGGCGGACGCTACGTCCACGTCATCGCCGACGGCGGCGTGGGCACCTCCGGTGACATCGTGAAGGCTCTCGCCATGGGCGCGGATGCCGTCATGCTCGGCGTCGCGCTCGCCCGGGCCACCGATGCGCCCGGGCGCGGCTTCCACTGGGGGCCCGAGGCCCACCACGCCAAGCTGCCGCGCGGGCGTCGCGTCGCGGTCGACCGTGTCGGCCCCCTCGAGCAGGTGCTCTACGGCCCCGCGCCCGTCGCGGACGGCACCGCCAACCTGATCGGCGCCCTGAAGAAGTCGATGGCCACGACCGGCTACTCCGACCTCAAGGAGTTCCAGCGCGTCGAGGTCGTCGTGGCCCCCTACGGGCACTGATGCCGGAGTCCGCGTGACCTCGTCGCCCGCCATCGCCCCGGAGATCCCCGAGGTCTTCCCGCCGACGCTGCGCGAGGTCATGCTGCGTCCGCGGTGGCTGGCGCTGCTGGCGTTCTCGCTCGTGGTCGCCGGAGTCCTCGCGTGGCTCGGACAGTGGCAGCTCGGTCGCGCGGTCGATACCGCTCCGTCGGAGCCCGGGATGACCGAGGTGGTCCGTCCCCTCGATGAGGTGGTCCCACCCGGCGCGTACCTCGCGGAACCTCTGGTCGGCCAACGCGTCGAGACGAGTGGCCGTTGGATCCCCTCCGATTTCATCGTCGTGTCCTCCCGCTTCAATGACGACGTCGAGGGCTACTGGGTCACGGGGCAGCTGCGCGTCGACGATGCGGGGAAGCCGGCCTCTCTCGCCGTCGCCCTCGGCTGGGCACCGACGCTCGATCAGGCGAACGCCGCCGCCGACGAGATGCGCGCGGCGGCCGAAGCCGACCCCACGGCGGCGATCGACGTGACCGGCCGCCTGATCTCCGACGAGGGCCCGTCGCGTCCGGACGCCGGTGCCGACCCGCAGACCCTCACGCGCATGTCGCCCGCGATGCTGCTCGGTCGGTGGCACGACGTCGACGGTGTCGCGGTGTACCGGCAGTACGTGGCCTCGCAGACGGCGATCGGACCGTTGGACCCGATCGCGTCCCCGGCTCCGGACGAGCGGTCTCGCGTGAACTGGCTCAACATCTTCTACGCGGCAGAGTGGGCGATCTTCGCGGGCTTCGCGCTGTACCTCTGGTACCGCCTGGCGCGCGACGCGTGGGAGAAGGAGGTCGAAGACCTCGAAGACGCCCAGCAAGAGGCGGAGGCGGCGGGGCCTTCGGTTCCTCGCGACTAGACTTGGCGCATGCCGCGTCCCCCGAAACTCGCCTCCTTCCCGGCGATCCGCGGAGCCCTGAAGTTTTACCAGATCTGCTCGATCATCACCGGTATCGGCCTCCTGCTCCTGGTCGCCGAGATGATCCTGAAGTACACGCCCATTCACGTGGAGCTGTTCCTGGGCGGATCCGGAGGGTTCCTGTGGTTCGCGGATGCCATCGCCGGACCCGGATGCCAGTGGTTCTCCCTCTTCATCCCCGGCGGTGACGGCTGCGAGATGATCTCGACAGGCGATGGCGTCAACGTCTCGCTGGCGATCCTCGTGGTCCACGGCTGGTTCTACGTCGTGTACCTCATCTCGTGCTTCCGCGTGTGGAGCCTGATGCGGTGGCCGTTCCGCCGCTTCGTCTTCCTCGCGCTCGGCGGCGTGGTGCCGTTCCTCTCCTTCATCCTCGAGGTGCGCACCGCCCGCGGCGTGCGCGCCTATCTCGCCGAGCGCGAAGCCGCCCTGGCATCCGCTCCCGTTCCCGCCCCGGAAGGCAACCGGTGACCGAACAGACCGAAACGTCCCAGCGTCCCGTCCTCGTCGTCGACTTCGGCGCCCAGTACGCACAGCTGATCGCCCGTCGTGTCCGCGAAGCGGGCGTCTACAGCGAGATCGTCCCGCACACCGCGTCGGCGGAAGAGATCGCGGCCAAGAACCCGGTGGGCATCATCCTCTCGGGCGGGCCCTCGTCGGTCTACGAAGAGGGGGCCCCCAGCCTCGACGCCGGCGTCTTCGACCTCGACGTGCCGACGCTCGGCATCTGCTACGGCTTCCAGGTCATGGCCAAGGCCCTCGGCGGTGAGGTCGCGAACACCGGCCTGCGCGAGTACGGGGCGACGGATGCCACGATCGTGACCGAGGGCACCCTGCTCGAGGGGCAGCCCGTCGAGCAGAACGTGTGGATGAGTCACGGCGACCAGGTGTCTCGCGCCCCCGAGGGCTTCGAGGTGCTCGCCCGCACCGCGCACACGCCCGTCGCCGCCTTCGCGAGCGACGCGCGTCGCATGTACGGCGTGCAGTGGCATCCGGAGGTCAAGCACTCCGACCACGGGCAGCATGTCCTCGAGAACTTCCTGCACAAGGCGGCGGGCCTGCCCGCCGACTGGAACAGCGGCAATGTCATCGCCGAGCAGGTGGAGCGCATCCGCCAGCAGGTCGGCACCGGGCGCGTCATCTCGGCCCTGTCGGGCGGCGTCGACTCCGCCGTGTCGACCGCCCTCGTGCACGAGGCCGTGGGTGACCAGCTGATCGCGGTGTTCGTCGACCACGGACTCCTCCGTCAGGGCGAGCGCGAGCAGGTCGAGAACGACTACGTCGCCTCGACCGGCGTGAAGCTCATCACGGTCGATGCGCGCGAGACCTTCTTGAACGCCCTCGCCGGGGTCAGCGACCCCGAGCAGAAGCGCAAGATCATCGGTCGCGAGTTCATCCGCGCGTTCGAGAAGGTGCAGGCCGACCTCGTCGCCGAGGCCAAGGCCGAGGGCGAGCAGGTGCGCTTCCTCGTGCAGGGAACGCTCTACCCCGACGTCGTCGAGTCCGGCGGCGGCACGGGCACCGCCAACATCAAGAGCCACCACAACGTCGGCGGGCTCCCCGAGGATCTGCAGTTCGAGCTCGTCGAGCCCCTGCGCACCCTCTTCAAAGACGAGGTGCGCGCCATCGGCCGCGAGCTGGGCCTGCCCGAAGCCATCGTCGGCCGCCAGCCCTTTCCGGGGCCGGGTCTTGGCATCCGCATCGTGGGCGAGGTCACCGCTGACCGTCTCGAGATCCTGCGTGCGGCCGACGCCATCGCCCGCGCCGAGCTGACCAAGGCCGGCCTCGACGACGAGATCTGGCAGTGCCCCGTCGTGCTGCTGGCCGACGTCCGCTCGGTCGGTGTCCAGGGAGACGGCCGGACCTACGGTCACCCCATCGTGCTGCGCCCGGTTTCGTCGGAAGACGCGATGACGGCGGACTGGACGCGCCTGCCCTACGACGTGCTCTCCAAGATCTCCAACCGCATCACCAACGAGGTGAAAGACGTCAACCGCGTCGTGCTCGACGTGACGTCGAAGCCGCCGGGGACGATCGAATGGGAGTGAGCCGGGACGCGCTCCTCCAGAAACGCCGCTGCCTTCCGGGTGGCGGCGTTTCTGCTGTGGGGGAGGATGGGGGCGTGACTTCTGCCGACTTCCCCGACGCGTGGTATCTCATCCTGTCGAGTCGGCTCATCCCCGATCTCGATGGGGGCTACACGATCTCCACCCTCGCCCGCGCGCGGCAGATGGCCGATGCCGGCACGCAACCGCTTCTTCTCACGGTCGATCCGGGAACGCCCGAGGCCCATGCCCAGCACCGCGCGACGTTCGTGGAGCGCGGGGCGGCGGTGGCATCCGAGGTCTTCCGGAATCTCTTCGACGACGCGGTGGGCGCCGATGGAGGGGCCGCGGAGTGGCTGCGAGCGGCGGCCACGCCGGGCGAGGCCGATTCCGCGTGGGAGTACCGCGATGTCGCCGGCGGTGCCGTCTCGCTCCCGAACGTCATCGACCCCGACTGGCACCGGACGACGGCGCCGATCGTGATCCGGGATGCCACGGGCGCGCCCGTCGGGGGCATCCCCGGGTTCGGCGCGCTCTACCGTGCGTGGCTCACGCACCTCGGTGCGCAGCTGCGAGAGGAGAACCCTCGCCCGCTCGTCGTGATCTGCGAGTCGCGGCAGCTGGGGGAGCTCATCGTGGGGTGGGGAGACGACGACGTCCGGATCATCCACACGATCCACACGATCCACCTCGAAGCTCCGTATCGCGCCGACTCCGACCTCAACGCCCTCTGGACGCGCTGGTTCGAGATCTCCCCGCGTTTCGACGCGGTGCTGTGGCCGACGGTGCACCAGCGCGACGACGTGCGCGAACGCTTCGGGGACGCGGCGAACGATCTCGTCGCGCCGCACGCCGTTCGCGCGCCCGCGGAGGTCGTCGCCGCAGCCGACCGCGACGCCGGCCGTGTCGTGGTCCTCGGGCGCCTCGCCCCCGGCAAGCGGCTTCCCGCGGCCGTCCGCGCCTTCGCCCGGGTCGTCGCCGAGGTTCCGGCGGCACGCCTCGAGCTCTGGGGTGCGGGCGCCCAGCGGGCCGAGCTGGAATCCCTGGTCGCTGAGCTCGGGCTGACGGATGCCGTGTCGCTCCCGGGCCTGACGAATGATCCCGGCGCCGTGCTCGATCGCGCGGCGGTCTACCTCACCACCTCGGCGTTCGAGGGGCAGGGGCTCGCCCTCGCCGAGGCCCTCGCCCACGGCACCCCCGCGGTGGCCTACGACATCCGCTACGGCCCGCGCGACATGCTGGCCGCCGGTGGCGGCATCCTGGTCCCGGACGGAGACCAGGACGCCCTTGTCGCGGCCCTCGTTCGGGTGCTCACGGATGCCGACGTGCGCGAACGCCTGTCGACGGAGGCTGTGGCCGCGGCCGCGGCCCTGAGCCCCGCGCGCGCGATGCGGACCCTGGCCGCGGCGTGCGGCGAGGCGCTGTCGCACCCGCGGCGGCGCTGAGCTCAGGCGCGCGCGACCTCGCGGACCGCGCGCACCGCGGCTGCCGGTGAGCCCCGGAAGGCGGGCCCGTGACCGGGGAGGACCCAGTCGGCGTCGAGGTCGGCGATGTGCGCCAGCGAGGCCAGTGCCTCGGTCGGATCGTCGGTGAAGGGCGCGGGACCCGGACCGGTGCGGCCCGTGAGGACGTGACGGGTCGTGAGCGCGTCGCCGACGAAGACCGCGCGGACCTCGGGGGAGAAGACGGCGACGCTGCCCGGGGAATGTCCGGGCAGCGAGATCACCCGGGGCGCGCCGGGGAGGTCGAGAGCGGTGTCGCCGTCGAGGCTCACCACCTCGGTCAGCCACTGCGGACGCATGCCCTTGCGGATGCCGAACGCGGCGAAGCTCACCAGCGGCCCGAGGCGCATCGGGCCGACCGGGTTCTTGGGCTTGTCGCCGCCCCGTGCGCGATCGGCGTCGGCGGTGTGGATGAAGACCGGGACGCCGTGGTCGCGGCGGAGTCGCTCGGCGAAGCCGACGTGATCGCTGTCGCCGTGCGTGAGGATCACGCCGCGGATGTCGTCGATCGAGCGGCCGATGGCATCCAGTTCGCGTGTCAGGTCGGCATACATACCGGGGAGGCCGGCGTCGATGAGCGTGACGCCGTCGGCCGTCACGATCAGGTACGAGGCGACGATGTCGTTGCCGAGGCGGTGGAGGGACGGAGCGAGTCTCATGGGGCTGGCCTTTCGCGGGATGGCTACGAGCAATAGCCATGATAGCTTATTAGCGTAGCCATGAGGAGGGCTGGATGCCGACCCCCGAACGAACATCTCTCGCCCAGATCGTCGAGCAGGCCTCCCGCCTGCTCGAGAGCGGCGGCCCGACCGCCGTCACGATGCAGGCGGTGGCGGCGGCCGTCGGTGTGAAGGCGCCGTCGCTGTACAAGCGGGTGCGCGACAGGGAAGCGCTCCTCGGTCTGGTCGGGATCGCGACCGCAGACGAGCTGACGCGTCGACTGACGGATGCCGGGGGCGACCTCGGCGAACTGCTCACCGTCTTCCGTCGGTTCGGTCAGGAGCGACCCGAGGCGTTCCGTCTGCTGTTCGCGTCGTCGATCGACCCCGAGCGTCTCGCGGCGACCAGTGAACCTGTTCTTCGCGCGACGGCGGCTGTCGTCGGCCCCGAGCGTGCGCTCGATGCGGCTCGGTTGCTGACCTCGTGGGCGCTCGGATTCATCACGATGGAGCTGACGGGTGCCTTCCGTCTTGGCGGTGACCTCGACGAAGCCTTCGCCTACGGGATGAGTCACATCGTCGGCGCGCTGACGACGCGTCAGGACGAGGTGCGGGCGGCCCAGGGGTCGTAGTCGGCGATCAGGTCCTCCTGCGTCGGGCGCTCGGCATCCGGAACGTGTTGGAGGTTCACGCGGACCCGGTACCAGAGCGAGCTCGAGCCGCGCATGCCGTCGACGAGGATGTCGGCCGGGTGGAGTCGCCCTGCGGCCTGAGGATGCCGCTGCTTCCACGTCTCGAGGGCGTTCAGCGCCTCGGGCTTGGTCTTCGTCCGCGCGACCTCGATGAGCGGCATGGTCGACGTGCGACGTCCCGAGCCGTCGGAGCCGCGCGGAGGCTTCTCGGCGGGCCCGAGCTCTCTCGCGAGAGCGAGGAGGGCCTCGAGGGAGCCCGCCGCGGCGTCGATGCCGGCGTGCGGGTCGCCGATCGCCCGGAACCGTTCGGGGACCGTCAGCACCGTGAACTCCTCGGGGCGGCGCGAGCGCACCTCGTCCCACGTGAGCGGGGTCGAGACGCGCGCGTCGGGAAGGGCGCGGATCGAGTACGCGGATGCAACGGTCCGGTCCTTGGCGTTCTGGTTGAAGTCGACGAAGACGCTCTCGCCCCGCTCCTCTTTCCACCAGCGGGCGGTCGCGAGTCCGGGCGCGCGATTCTCGACCTCGCGGGCAAGGGCCTCGGCGGCCAGGCGCACGTCGGTGTAGTCCCACTCGGGGCGGATGCGCGCCAGGATGTGCAACCCCCGTGAGCCCGACGTCTTCGGCCACCCGGTGAGGCCGTGGTCCTCGAGCACCTCGCGCGCGATGAACGCGACGTCGACGATCTGCGCCCAATCGACCCCCGGCATCGGGTCGAGGTCAACGCGCAGTTCGTCCGGATGGTCGAGGTCTTCCGCGCGCACGGGGTGCGGGTTGAGGTCGAGGCAGCCGAGGTTGACGACCCACGCCAGGCCCGCGGCATCCCGGATCACCGTCTCCTCGGCGGAGGTGCCGGAGGCATAGCGCAGCGTCGCGCTGTCGATGAAGGCGGGGTGGTTCTCGGGCACGCGTTTCTGGAAGAACGGCTCGTGGTCGAGTCCCTTCGAGAAGCGTTTAAGCACCATCGGCCGACCGCCGGCGCCGCGCAGGGCACCCTCGGCGACGGCGAGGTAGTAGTGCACGAGATCGAGCTTGGTCAGGCCCGCCTCGGCGAAGACCACGCGATCGGGACTCGTGACGCGCACCTCGAAACCGTCGACGTCGAGGATCTCGGGGGCAGTCTTGGCGGGGCTCATGGCGCGAGGCTAGCGCCGCGGCCCGCGTGCGCGCCGCCCCTTGCGGCGCAGGCTCGGTGTGCGACGCGGGGCTCGCGGGCAAACGCGAGTGTCCAAGACACGCCGTGACGAACGACGCCGATACGGCGTGTTCTGGACACTCGACGGAGGTGGGGGCGGAGCGCACGGCCGGGAACGACGAAGGGCCGCCCCGGAACGGGACGGCCCTTCGTGCGGGGGTGCTCAGTTGTTGCCGCGCAGGATCGCGATCAGGCGGAGGATCTCGACGTACAGCCACACGACGGTGACCATGATGCCGAAGGCGCCGACCCAGCCGTAGACGCGCGGGGCGCCGTTGCGGACGCCGCGCTGGATCTGGTCGAAGTCGAGCACGAGCGAGTACGCGGCCATGATGACCACGACGACGCCGATGATCACACCGAGCGGGATGCCGAGGATCTTGACCTCGCTGAACATGCCGAATGCGCCACCGGCGATCGGGGCGTTGAACAGCATCAGGACGATGTTGAGGAGGCTGAACACCATGTAGCCGACCATGGCGATCAGGAAGATCTTCGTGGCGCGGGCCGAGGCGCGCACCTTGCCGCTCGCGAACAGCGCGAGGGTCACGCCGACGACGGAGAGGGTCGCGAGGGTCGCCTGGATGACGATGCCCGGGAACATGAACTCAAAGAACGCCGAGATGCCACCGATGAACAGACCCTCGAACGCCGCGTAGGCGAAGAAGACGGGGACGGAGGGCTTCTTCTTGAAGATCGCCACCATCGCGAGCACGAAGCCGACGAGGCCACCGACGACCATGGGGGCGGCGCTGGGGCTCGGGTTGGCGACGCTGACGCCGGCCATCGACCAGATCCAGCCGGCCACGGCGCCGACGACGAGGATGCCGAACAGCGCGAGGGTCTTGAAGACGGTGTCTTCGATCGACATGCGATCGGTTTCGACGGCACCCGCCGCGGGGGCGGTGTACATGCCCTCGAGGTTGGCAGCCTCAGCGGCAGCCGCGGCGCTCGCGGTGGGAGCGGCGGGCGGGCTGTAGCGGGTCTGGGCGCCGGCACGAGGGTCCTGGAACGCCGGGGTATTGAATGCCGGGTTGTTGAGGGCCACGGGGACTCACACTCCAAATGATGGTGATCACAGCACCGTGCTGTCAGACAACACTAGCCGAGCAGGGTGCGAGATTCCTTGTGTTGACTGGGATTCCGCTATGAGCAAAGGAGTCGTTCACCCGCCCTCGCTACCGTGGGCGAGTGCCGTTCCACCGCCCGCTCGTCATCGGCCACAGAGGCGCTCCGGGATACCGCCCGGAACACTCGTCGAGCTCGTACGCGCTGGCGATCTCCGCCGGCGTGGATGCCGTCGAGCCCGACGTGGTGCCCTCGAAAGACGGTGTGCTGGTGGTTCGCCACGAGAACGAGATCAGCGCCACCACCGACGTCGCGACGCGCCCGGAGTTCGCGGAGCGTCGCGTCTCGAAGGCCGTGGACGGCGAGCGGCTGACCGGATGGTTCGTCGAGGACTTCACGTGGGAGGAGCTCCGCACGCTCCACTGCCGTGAGCGCATCCCGGCGCTCCGCCCGGCGAGCGCGGCATTCGACGACACCGAACCCGTGCTGCGGCTTCGGGACGTCCTCGATCTCGCGCGGGAGGGCGGTGTCGGGGTGGTCCTCGAGATCAAGCACGCCGCGGCGTTCGCCGCGCAGGGCTTCGACATGGCCGCCCTCGTGAGCGACGAACTGCGCGAGGCGGGCTGGCTCGACGACCCGGCGCTGGTCATCGAGTCGTTCGAGCCCCTCGTGCTGGCGCGGTTGCGGGAGCTCGGCATCCGGTCGCCTCTCGTTCAGCTCATCGAGGCGGGTGGGGCTCCGTGGGACCTGCGCGCGCGCGACGGGGCCGGGGCCGCGACGTACGCGTCGATGCTGACGCCCGCCGGCCTGGACGCGCTCGCTCTCGAGGTCGACGGCATCAGCCCCGACAAGCGGCTCATTCTCGACCCCGGGCGGCTCGGGAGAGCGCGCGGCCCCGCGCGGTTCGTCGCCGAGGCACAGGACCGCGGCCTCCGTGTCTTCACCTGGACATGCCGTCCGGAGAATATGTTCCTCCTGGCGGGGTATCGGCGACACGGCGGTCAGGCCGCGTTCGGTGATTTCCGGACGGAGTGGGCGATCCTCCGCGACGCGCGGCTCGACGGGGTGTTCGTCGATCACCCAGACCTCGGTGTCGAGGTCTTCGGACGCTGAGGGGTGGACGCAACCCCGCGCCGGTGTCCCGCGCGCCGCGTGAGGATGGCGGGATGACACAGGACGTGACGGTCATCGGCGGTGGGATCTCGGGCCTCGCGTGCGCGCGGGCGGTTCACGATGCCGGGAAGACGGTGCGCGTGCTCGACCGCGGCCGGCGTGTGGGCGGGCGTCTGTCGAGCCGGACGATCGAGGGTCGCCCCGTCGACCTCGGGGCGTCGTATTTCGTCGTCGGCGAGGCGGAACGGTTCGCGCACGTCGTCGCGGACTGGGCGGAGCGGGACCTCGCGCGCCCCTGGACCGACACGTTCGTCGTCATCGACGCGGACGGGAATCAGACGCCGAAGCCGGGGCCGATGCGCTGGGCTGCTCCGCGCGGACTCCGCTCGCTCGCCCTCGACCTCGCGCAGGGGCTCGACGTGGTGTCCGAGCGAGCGGTCGAGCGCGTGGAGCCGTACCGCGTCGGCGGGGAGCCGTCGGGCGAGGTCGTGCTCGCGATGCCGGAGCCGCAGGCGGCGCGTCTCACCGATGTCCGTCTCGGTTCGGGCGCCGAGTGGGAGCCGGTCATCGCGGTCGTGCTGCGGTGGGACGAACGACAGTGGCCGGCCGACCTGCACGGGGCCTTCGTCGACGGCGACCCCGACGTGTCGTTCATCGCCGACGACGGCGATCGGCGGGGCGACGGAGCGCCGGTGCTGGTCGTCCACACGACCGCCGACCGCGCGCGGCGGCACCTCGGCGACCCCGGTGGGGCGATCCCGCCGATCGTGGACGCCACGCGTCGTCTCCTGCGCATCGATGCGGACCCCGTCTCGACGTTCGCGCACCGGTGGACGTTCGCGCGCCCGACCGAGACCACCGGTCGGCCCTTCTTCCGGTCGCCCGGTCTGTCCGCCTGCGGGGACGCGTGGGGAGAGAGCTCCGCGGTGCGGACCGCATGGGCGTCGGGCGATGCGCTCGGACGGGTGCTCGCGGCATCCTGATTCCGCGATCTCGCGGCGATGTCGGAAGGCCCCTCTTAGGGTGGGGCCATGGATGTGGGCATCGACGCGACAGGGGTGCGGCGCTCGTTCGGCGCCGTTCAGGCGGTCGCGGACGTGACATTCGCGGCGGCACCGGGCAGGGTCACCGGGCTGGTCGGCCCCAACGGCTCGGGCAAGACGACCGTGATGCTCATGCTCGCGTCGCTGCTGCGGCCCGACGCGGGAGAGATGCGGATCGGCGGTGTCGACCCCGTCGCCGACCCCGCGGGGGCGCGGCGCCTTCTGGGATGGATGCCGGACTCGCTGGGCGCGTGGCCGAGCCTCAGCGCGCGCGAGGTCCTCGTCGCGACGGCGCAGCTCTACGACCTCCCGCGGGCGGACGCTCGTACCCGTGCCGACGAGCTGCTCGACCTCGTCGATCTGACCCCGCTCGCGAAGTCCGCGGCGCGGGTGCTCTCGCGCGGACAGAAGCAGCGTCTCGCACTCGCGCGGGCTCTGGTGCACGACCCGTGGGTGCTGCTGCTCGACGAACCGGCTTCCGGGCTCGACCCGCAGGCGCGCATCGCGCTGCGGGTGCTTCTTCGCCGTCTGGCCGCCGAGGGGCGCACGATCCTCATCTCCAGCCACGTGCTGTCCGAGCTCGAAGAGGTCGTCGACGACGCGGTTTTCATGATGAACGGGCGCACGGTCGGGGTCGACCGCGTCGCCGCGGCCGCAACGCGCACGCGGTCCTGGCGGGTGCGGCTGCTCGCCGATCCGTCCCGCGGGGCGGGGACCGATCGCGCCGAGGTCGCGGCGGCGCTCGGCCGGCTCCCCGACGAGATCGGCGTCGACCGCCGCGATCTGCTGGTGCCGTTCGCCGACGAGGCCGGAGCCGTCGCGGGGCTCCGTGCGCTGATCGGGGCCGGCCTGCCGATCGTCGAGTTCGCCCCGGCGGTGGGAGACCTCGAACACGCCTTCCTCGACCTGGGAGTCGGCTCCGGCCCCGAGGGGAGTCCCGCATGAACCCGCGTCGTCTCGGAACGGTGATCGGCATCGAACTGCGTCAGCGCGTGCGCTCGGTCGGGTGGTATGTGCTCCTCGGGGTGTTCTTCGTCATCCTCGTGGGCGTTCTCGCCCTGTCGTTCGCATCCTTCGCGCTCGGCGGTGGCGGCAACGAGTGGTTCTTCTCCCTCGTCATCATGCTCGTGCTGCTGCTGGTGCTGTTGGTCTCTCCGACCCTCAGCGGGAGCGCGGTGAACGGGGATCGGGATGCCGCGACCCTGGCTCCCGTGCAGGTGACGCTCGTGACGACGGTCGAGATCGTGATCGGGAAGTTCCTCGCCGCGTGGATCGCGGGACTCGCGTTCCTCGTCGTCGCGGCTCCGTTCCTCCTCGTCGCCACGGCGGCCGGGGGTCTGAACCCGGGCGTGATTCTCGCCTCTCTCGGCATCCTGGTCCTCGAGGTCGGGGTCGTCGCCGCGATCGGTGTGGGCTTCAGCGCCGTCGTCGCGCGCCCGATCTTCTCGGTCGCGAGCACGTACCTCGTCATCGCGGCGCTGTCGATCGGGACGCTGATCGCCTTCGGGCTCGGGGGGCTCGCACTCCGAAGCGAGCAGGTGTCGATCACACGCGACGTCGACTTCAGCGCCGCACCGGAGGGGTGCGATCCCGGGGTGTGGCCCCGGGATACCGGGTGCCCGTCCTACGAGGAGCTCCCGTGCGTCGAGAACCGGTACATCTCAGAGGTGCCGCGTTTCGATCGCGTGTGGTGGGTGCTCGCCGCGAACCCGTTCGTGATCTTGGCGGATGCCACGCCCCCGACCTACGTCGACGGGTATCCGCGCGACCTCTTCTCGCAGATCGCCTACAGCGTCCGCCTCGCGCAGAAGGTTCCCGAGACCGAGACGCGGTTCGACGGGTGCGCGGCTCCCGACGTGCCGTCGTACGAGACCCCGGAAGACCAGCTCGACGGCACGGTGCCCAGCTGGTTCGTCGGACTGCTCCTGCAGGTCCTCATCGCGGCGGGGTTGCTGACCTGGGGGATCGCTCGCACGCGCACCCCGGCGAAGCGGCTGCCGCCGGGGACGCGCATCGCCTGAGCGCGCGGGCACGCGTGGCCGGTCGGTGGGTGCCGTCAGGCGTGACCCTCGGCGGCGGGGAAGCCCGGGTCGACGGCGTCGCCGGTGTCGTCCGCGAGGTCGACGTGCTCTTCCGCCTCGGCGGCGTCTTCCCGCACCTCATCTGTTACGGCATCGGTGGGGGCCGCCGAGTCGGCGTGGGCGTCGTCGGCGTGGCGGGAGGGGATCTCAGGAGTGCTCATGCGTCTACGCTCCGCCCTCGACGAGTCACGGTCGACCGGCTTGCGCGGGAGGGCTTGAGGTGCCAGGGGCGATGCGTGGGGAGCGGATCCGGGCGGGGGACGACGAAAAGCGCGCGGAAACGTCCTCCCGTCGCGGAACCTCCTCCGCGCACCACGCACCCGGAGCGGCCGGCGGGCCGCGAAACCACCGCGGTGTCGACCGCGCGGGTGTCGTCAGTCGGTGGCATCCGGGATCGACGACTCCACCGCGGGCCAGGCCGGCAGCGGATCCGGAAACGACGCCCACGCGGAGGGGCCGGCGGCGAACTCGGCGTCGGTCAGGGCGGCGCCGTCGAGGATGTGCGCGAGGCGCGGGGCCGAGAGGTCGAGTCCGGTGAACGCGATCTCCTGTCCGAGTCCCATGCGCCCGTCGTCGGCGCCGATCGGCTCGATCCACATGGCCGAGCCGACGTGCTCCCACCGCGCCAGGATGCCCAGGCGGGTGGCGAGGCGGCAGAATCCGGCCGAGCGGACGAGGCGTCCCGCCGCGCCGTTGTCGAGTCGGTCGAGGGCGGCGGAGAGGCGACCGGGGTGGAACGGCCGAACCTGGTCGTACCGGAGCGTCATGACCCGGTTGTCGCGCATGTAGGGGTCGTGCTCTTCGTTGAGGGCGTGGACCCATCCGGCGCGCTCGAGGATCTCTCCCTGGTTCGAGCCGCCGGAGGCGAGGTCGCTGAGGGGGTCGCGTGACAGGCGCACCACGGCACCCGGATTGAGGTGAGAGGCCAGCGCCATCTGGACGGCGAGGGCGGACGTCGGCACCTGGTCCCAGTTGACCCAGACGATGCGCGTCGCGAGCTCGAGGGCGAGAGCACCCTGTCGCGCGCGGGCTCCGACGTCACCGCGGGTGTCGCCGGGGCGGGCGGATGCCACGAGCGGGGCGTCGTCGAGGAGATCGCCGATCATGTGGCGCGCGTCGACCACGCAGACCGCCTCGACCTCGTGGCCGCCGCGGGCCGCGATCGCGTGGATGAGGTCGACGTCGGTGCCGAGATCGACCACCGCGTTCTCGTCGTCCGCTCGAGGGCGAGGAAGGGGAAGAGCGTGCGCCGCGCGCAGGTCGCTGTGGCGGAGCAGGTGCAGGGGGCGGGCCAGGGCTACGGCCGTGCGTTCGGCGTAGGTCCGTCGCTCGGGGGCGCAGACGCCCATGATCGCGATCGTTCGGCTCATGGCATCCACCTCTCATTTGTCAGGGAACCTTCGACACCTTACCTTGTTAATGAGAACGCTTATCAACAAGGAGAATGCCATGAAAGTCCGCGCCTCGATCAAGTCCCTCAAGAAGCAGCCGGGCGCCCAGGTGGTGCGCCGGCGCGGAAAGATCTTCGTGATCAACAAGCTCAATCCCCGCTACAAGGGGCGTCAGGGCTGACTCGTTCGTAGACTCGCCGCGTGGAGTGGTGGGGTCTCGTTCTCGGTGTCGCGATCGGCTTCGCGCTGGCGGGGCTCATGGTGTGGCGGGGCCGTCGCGTGCTTCGGCGTCGGCAGGCGGAGGAGATCGAGGATGCCGCGACGTTCGGGTGGATGAAGCTCGAGCCGCCGCGCCGCAGCGACCCCGACGAGAACGGGAACGAGAACCGTTCTTGATTGCGTGAACACATTGCAATCCGTTTATGTATGTGGTGTTCTCTTTCACGTGGAGAAGATCGCGGGACTCGACCAAGCCGCGGAGTTGTTCAAGGTTCTCGGCAGCGAGTCGCGTCTGGCGCTCGTGTGGCTGCTGAGCCATGAGCCGCTCACGGTCGGCGCCCTCGCCGACCAGGCCGGGCTGTCGCAGCCGCTGGTGTCCCAACACCTGCGGACTCTGCGCCAGGCGGGCCTGGTGACCTCGGAGCGCGAGGGCAAGGAGATCCGTTACGCCCTCGCCGACGAGCATGTCGCGCATGTCGTGCTCGATGCGATCGCCCACGTCCAGGAACCGAACCACCAGGGGAGCGAACAATGAGCACCACCGAAACCCACGCCGAGCACACCGTCGACGAGCACGCGCACGGTGCCGACTGCGGTCATGAGGCCGTCGAGCACGGCGACCACGTCGACTACGTGCACGGCACCCACCACCACGCGCTGCACGGCGACCACTACGACGAGCACGAGGCGCAGGCGGAGCACACCGCCGCCGAGCACGCGCACGGCGACGACTGCGGACACGAGAGTGTGCAGCACGACGACCACGTGGACTACGTGCACGACGGCCACCGTCACGCTGCCCACGCCGATCACTACGACGAGCACTGAGTCGTGACGGCATCCCGTGTCACGAGCGCGGGATGCCGTGAAGAGGGCCCGTTTCCCGCAAGGGAGGCGGGCCCTTGGTGTTGCCGCGGTCAGGCCTGCACGCGGAACGCGCGGCCCTCGAAGCCGACCACGTCGCCGAGCTGCAGCTGTCGCCCGCGGCGCCGCTCGACCTCGCCGTTGACCGTCACGTAGCCGTCGATGATCGCCTCCTTGGCGTCTCCGCCGGAGTCGAGGATGCCGGCGAACTTCAGGAAGGGGCTGAGACGGATGCTCTCGCTGCCGATCGAGACGTGCTGGGGTGCGGGGGCGGTCATGCTTTCAGCATGGCAGGTGTGCGGCTCAGCGGCGTAGCCGCCGAAGACGGCGCACGAGGCGGAGATCGTCCCATCCGAAGCCGCCGTCGGGGAGCGCCTCGCGGATGCTGTCCTCGCTGAAGGGACGAGACGGGCGGAGATCCTTCGGGGGCTCCGGGGTCGGCGGGGCTGCTTCCGTCACGCCCTCGGACAGCATCATCGCCTGCGCTTTGGCGACGAGGGGGGTGACCATCAGCCACTCCGTCACCTGGGCGAGAGCGCGAATGGTCCAGACGGGTGCGGGGATGTACAGCGGGCGTCCGCCGGCGACACGTGCGATGCGACGGACGGCGGCACCGAGTTCGAGCTCCTCGGCACCCATGAGTGCGACCGTCTGGTTCGGCATCCGCCCTTCCAGCGAGGCGACCAGGACGTCGACGGCGTCCGCGACCGGCAGGGGGCGCGCGCGACGCTCTCGGAAGCCGACGGTGGCGAAGATCGGGAAGGTGCGCACGGCGCGGCTCACGTGATCGACCATGTGGTCGCCGGGGCCGTAGATCATGCCGGATTTGAGCACGGTGTACTCGAGGCCGGAGCCGCGGACGAGTTCCTCCGCCTCCCACTTCGTCTGGTGATATCCCGACCGGGTGCCGGGCCGGGCGCGGAGGAAGCTCAAGAGCACGACGCGCTGCACGCCCGCCCGCCGCGCCGCCTCGATGACGGCGCGTGTGCCCTCGACGTGCACGCGGCGGAACGTCTGGTCGCCGATCTCGCGGTTGATTCCCGCGCAGTGGGCGACGGCATCGCAGCCGCGGAACGCCGCGGTGAGCGCGTCGACGTCGTGGATGTCCACACCCGTCCGCCGTGAGATCACGACGGTCTCTGCGGGGTCGAGGCGGGATGCCAGGTGGCGTCCGACGAACCCCGTGCCACCGGTGATGGCTACTCGCATCGTCACTCCTTTGCTCTTTAGCTAGCAAGCTACACGCAATTTAGCTTCGGTGCTACATTGGAATCATGAGCGACGCGGCATCCGACATCTTCGCCGCACTGGCGCACCCGACTCGCCGGCAGATCCTGCAGGACCTCAAGGACGGCGAGCTGGCCGCGGGCGAGATCGCCGCGCGTTTCGACGCCAGCGGCCCCACGATCTCGCGCCACCTCGGCGTCCTGCGTCAGGCGGGCCTGATCTCGGAGCGACGGGATGCCAATCGCATCCTGTATTCGCTGGTCGGGGAGCGTCTCGCGCTGTCGGTCGCCGACTTCCTCTCGACGGTGTGCCCGGAACAGATCGTGCTGCGTGAGGTGCGCAAGCGCCGGACGTCGTCGCGCGATGCGGAGACGGTGGCGGAGGCCTGAGGCGAGGGCCGCGCACCCGCGCGCTCGGTCGCTCCGCCCACCGTCCCGGGGTGTTCTCCGCGTCGAGTGGCCACGAAACCCGGGTGAATTTCCACGGCGTCCGGGTGTTGTGGACACTCGGTGAGCGAGGGGGCGCCGGAAGGCCGGGTCGTCGCGCGGGAGTCGCGGGCGGAGGGGAGAAGTGGACGCGACGGCGGGAGTCGAACCCGCCACGCCTTCGGTTATGAGCCGAGGCCCGGGACCGCCCGGATCGCCGCGATGTGTTCCCACGCTAACCACGGATGGGCGCGACTCCTACGGGCGTTGCGCATCGTGACCGGATGTGTCGTCGTGTGGCGAAGACGCGCGCCGGCCCTCCAGGATCGCCCGCGTCGAGTGCTCGAGATGCGCCCGCACGGCCCGCTGCGGGTCCGCCCAGGCCTGATCGACGTACGCACGGTGCTCCGCGGTCAGGGCCCCGGGGGCATAGGCCGGCCGCACGTGCGTCAGCAGCAGGTGCATCTCCGAGTCGAGCCGCCGATACTCCTCGGCGATCCGCGGGCTGCCCGCCGCGTCGATCAGCGCGAAGTGGACGCGCGCATGCGCGTCGAGCGTGGCCGGCCAGTCGCCGGATGCCTCGGCGGCGGCGAGGGCGTCGAGGGCGTCGTCGACATCGGCGGGACGGATGCCGCGATCCCGCGCGATCCGCACCGCTTCGGTCTCGAGGGCGCAGCGCAGTTGCTGCAGGGCGACGAGCGCGTCGTCGTCGAGCAGCGAGACCCGGACGCCGCGGTACGGCTCCGCGGTGACGAGGCGTTCGGCAGCGAGGCGCGTGAGCGCCGTGCGCGCCGTGTGCCGCGAGACGCCGTGCGCCGCACTCAGCTCCTCCTCGCGGAGGGGCGTGCCGGGAGCGAGCTCGCCGGAGAGGATGCCGGCGCGCACCGCGTCCGCGACGAGGTCGGCCGCGCGGGGGCCCGGGGCGGCGCTCGTCGCGCGCCCGGGGCTCGCGGGCGGTGCTCCGTCGCGCGAACGCGGTG
The DNA here is from genome assembly GCF_001476655.1 of Microbacterium testaceum. Classification (GTDB taxonomy): domain Bacteria; phylum Actinomycetota; class Actinomycetes; order Actinomycetales; family Microbacteriaceae; genus Microbacterium; species Microbacterium testaceum_C. The sequence goes on from NZ_LDRT01000015.1 coordinate 45,278, forward strand.
CCGAGGGGGTGGCGTCGGCGCGTGAACCCGCCGCGGCGTCGGGGGTCTCGTCACGCGGGGGTCGTGGCATCCGGAACCTCCTCACGCCGACGAGAGGGAATCGAGACGAGGGCGAGACCGACCGCGAGGAGCGTCAGGCCGATCGCGCTGACGAGCGTGAGGTGCTCGTGCAGCACGAACAGGCCGAGGAGGGTCGCCGCGAGAGGCTCGGCGAGGGTCAGTGTCGAGACGGTGACGGCCGTCAGGCGGGCGAGCCCCCATCCGAACAGGAGGTAGGCGACCGTCGTCGTGACGACGCCGAGCCAGAGCGCCAGCGCGAGGCCGTTCGGGGTTGCGAGCCACGAGGCCCCGGCGAGCAGCAGAACGGGCAGGCTCGCGACGGCAGCGACGCCGAACACCGTCCCCATCACGCGCGTGGAGTTCCACCCCCTCTCGATGAGCGCCTTTGCGCACACCGTATAGAGGGCGTACGACATCCCCGCCCCGGCCGAGGCGAACAGGCCGCCCGGCGCGAGCGCCACGGTGCCGCCCGTCATCCCCGACACGAGCACGACGCCGGCCAGCGCGATGGCGGTGGCGAGCGTCCAGCGCGGGGAGGGGAGGCGGCGCGAGCGCACGGCATCCGCAATCCCCGTCGCGATGGGTGCCGATCCGAGGGCGACGACCGTGCCGATAGCGACGCCGTTCTCGCGTGTGCCGAGGAAGAACAGGGGCTGGTAGGAGAGGACCCCGATCGCTCCGACGGCGATCAGCGCAGCGGTCGAGAGACGTGATCCGGTGGGGGCGGGCTCGCGCGAGCGTCGCGCGAGGGCGAGCAGACCCAGGATGCCGCCGCCCACGACGATCCGCGCCGCCCCGACCGCGACGGGGGAGGCGTCCACACCCGCGAGCGCCTGCGCGGTCCCGGTGGTGGAGAAGCACAGGGCCGCGGCGAGGATCGCGAGGGCGGGAAGCATGGATGGATTGTTACACAATTTGCTCCCTCCCGGCGGAGCGGGTGCCCAGGAAGCGCTGTGTAACGTAGGTGCATGGCGACGACGGCGGGGCGAGGCATTCTGGCCCTGATCGTCGCTGTCGGACTGCTCGTGTCCGGCGGAATCCTGGCCATGCTCGTCGACCCGTTCGCCCGGACGCCCATCGAGGTCGACCCCACGACCGAGTGGCTGGCGCGCATCCTCTTGGTGCTGGGCGCCGGTTGGCTGATCGTCGGAATGGTCGCGGCACGCACACGCCTCGTGCGCCGACCCGGCGCCGCCGCGGCACGCGCGAGCTGGGTCGCCTCGACCCGGCCGTGGCGGGCGGCGGAATCGAGCCTCGGCCTCCTGCCCCTCGACCGCTGGCTCATGATCATCGTGCCGGCGGGCGTCCTGGTCGCCACCCGCGTCGTTCAGACGCCCCGCGACGGGCTGTGGGGGGCGGTCCTCGCGGTGATCGGATGGCTCTTCTTCGCGATCGTGGTGCGACTCCTGCTCGGAAGGCGCTCGCCGTGGCCGATCATCGCCGCGGTCGGGGGAGCGCTCGTGCTGCGCTGCGTCGTCGCCCTCGCCGTGATCGCGGTCTCGGGTCCCGAGGGGATCTGGCCCGCGCTGTGGGCCATGCCCCTCGTCCGCATTCTCTATCTGGCGCTCGCGTTCGCGCTGCTCGCCTGGGTGTTCGTCGTGGCCGGCTGGTCGCTGCGCCCGCAGCTCGGGCGACGGCGCGCGACCGGTGTCGCCCTGGCCGGAATGGGGATCGCCTACGCCCTGCCCGCGGCGACGATCGCCGTCGTGGGAACGGGCGACGCCCTGCGCTCGTGGAACGAGCAGATCGGCGTGCTGCCCTGGGATCTCGCTCGGCTCACCGGTGCCCGCGAGGGCGAGATCCCGACGGAAGCGGTCGTCGCGGCGGTCGTCATCGGTGCGGTCGTGACGGCCGCCGGCCTCCTGCTCGCTCTTCCTCAGCGCGCTCGCGACCGCTCCTCCCGCTAGTCAGCCCCCGAGGTTGCGGTCGAACGGACCGCCGCGGCGGATGTCGCGGACCTCTTTGCCGAGCGGCATGAGCGACACCGGCACGAGCTTGAAGTTGGCGATGCCGAGCGGGATGCCGATGATCGTGATGCACAGCGCGATCCCGGTGAGGATGTGCTCCAGGGCGAGCCACCACCCCGCGAGGATCACCCAGACGACGTTGCCCAGGAACGACCCGACCCCCGCCGTCGGCTTCGCCACGATCTCGCGCCCGAACGGCCAGAGGGCGTAGAGGCCGATGCGGAACGCGGCGATCCCCCACGGGATCGTCACGATGAGGATGCACAGGATGATCCCCGCGAAGAAGTAGCTGACGAAGAGCCAGAAGCCCGAGAGGACGAGCCACAGGATGTTGAGGATCAGACGCATGCGTTCATCATGACGGGCGGTCCTGGATGCCGGGAGGGCGAGGCCGATGTCGGAGCCCCCGCCTAGACTTGGACGCGCCATGACCGACGCCTCCACGCCCCTGATCGTCGGCGGTCCCGCACCGTCGGATGCCCGCCCCGACGCCGACCTCCTCCAGGGTCTCAACGGTCCCCAGCGCGAGGCCGTGACGTATCGCGGGCAGGCGCTGCTCATCGTGGCGGGTGCCGGCTCGGGCAAGACGAGCGTCCTCACCCGGCGGATCGCCTCGCTGCTGCGCACACGCGAGGCGTATCCCAGCCAGATCCTCGCGATCACCTTCACCAACAAAGCCGCGGGCGAGATGCGCGAGCGGGTCCACCAGCTCATCGGTCAGAAGGCCGACGGGATGTGGATCTCGACGTTCCACTCCGCGTGCGTGCGCATTCTCCGTCGCGAGGCCGAGCAGTTCGGTTTCACCAAGGCCTTCACCATCTACGACTCCGGCGACTCACGGGCGCTCATCAAGCGTCTCGTGAAGGAGCACGAGGGCGACTCGTTCGGCCTCACCCCGGCCGGCACGCAGAGCCGCATCTCGAAGCTGAAGAACGAGCTGGCGGACGCCGAGTCCTACGCGCGGTCCGCGAATATGAGCGACCCGGCCGAGCGCATCTTCGTCGAGATCTTCTCGTCGTACCAGCGCGAGCTGCAGCGGGCCAACGCCTTCGACTTCGACGACCTCATCGCGCAGACGGTCTACCTGTTCCGCGCCTTCCCGCAGGTCGCCGATCGCTACCGCAAGCGCTTCCGGCACATCCTGGTCGACGAGTACCAAGACACCAACCACGCGCAGTACGCGCTGATCCACGAGCTCACGCGGCCCGTGGGGTCCGACGCCGAGCCGTTCTCCTCCGGCGGCATGATGATCTTCGACGCCGAGCCGGCGGGTGAAGACGCGGCGTCCCTCACCGTCGTCGGTGATTCCGACCAGTCGATCTACGCGTTCCGCGGTGCCGACATCCGCAACATCAGCGAGTTCGAGCGCGACTACCCGGGCGCGAAGGTCGTGCTGCTCGAGCAGAACTACCGCTCGACGCAGAACATCCTCTCGGCCGCCAACGCGGTCATCTCGAACAACTTCGACCGCAAAGACAAGAAGCTCTGGACCGACGTCGGAGCGGGCGACCCGATCATCGGCTTCACCGGCTACTCGCAGCACGACGAGGCACAGTTCGTCGCCGACGAGATCGAGGCCCTGCACAAGAAGGGTGTCGACTACTCCGGCATCGCGGTGTTCTACCGCACCAACTCGCAGTCGCGTGCGCTGGAAGAGATCTTCATCCGCTCGGCCGTGCCCTACAAGATCATGGGCGGCACCAAGTTCTACGAGCGCGCCGAGATCAAGGACGCGCTCGCCTACCTCGTCGCCGTCGCCAACCCGGCTGACGGCATGTCGGTGCGCCGCATCCTGAACCGTCCGCGACGCGGGATCGGCGACGTGACCGAGACGGCGATCGCGCGCTACGCCGCCGAGCACGACATCACCTTCCGAGACGCCCTGGCCAATTCCGCCCAGATCGGCGTCGGGCCGAAGCTGCAGAAGGCGATCGATCAGCTCGACGCGGTGCTCACCGAGGCTACGGCGATCATGCTCCCGGCATCCGGAGAACTCGCCCCCTCCACGTCGGTCACCGAGGGGCTCACGCTGCTGCTCAACAAGAGCGGCTATTTCGACGCTCTGCGTGCGAGCAAAGACCCGCAAGACGAGGCGCGCCTCGAGAACCTCGACGAGCTCGTCGCGGTCACCCGCGAGTTCGCCCGGAACAACCCCGAGGGGACGGTCATCGACTTCCTCACCGAGGTGACCCTGGTGGCGGATGCCGACGACCTCGACGACGCGTCCGGCTCGGTCTCGCTCATGACCCTGCACACGGCGAAGGGCCTCGAGTACGACGCGGTGTTCCTCACCGGCGTCGAGGAAGACCTGCTCCCGCACCGGATCTCGGCGAACGAACCCGGCGGACCGCAAGAGGAGCGGCGGCTGTTCTACGTCGGGATCACGCGCGCCCGGAAGCGTCTGCACGTGTCCCTCGCGATGACCCGCGCGCAGTTCGGCGAGGTCACTGTCGCGATGCCGAGCCGGTTCCTGCAAGAGATTCCGGCCGACCTCATCGATTGGCGCCAATCGCCGGGCGACGTCAACGGCCGCGGCGGATCGCAGTCGCGCGCCCTCAACGCGCGCGGCCGACGCCCGGGGCAGGCCGGCGGCGGGAGTCGCTACGGCGATGAACTCGTGCCACTGCCCAAGCGCGCACCAGCCGACCCGAGCAAGTTCCCGAACCGGATTCCGGCGAAAGTCCGCGACAACGGGGACATGGAGCTCGCGTCGGGCGATCGCATCCGCCACGACGACTTCGGTGAGGGACGCGTGGATGCCGTGACCGGCGAGGGAGCGAAGCGCGTCGCGCACGTGCGCTTCGACACCGTCGGCCCGAAGAAGCTGCTGATCAAGATCGCACCGATCACCAAGCTGTAGACGCGGCGTCCCCTCCGAGTTCACCCGGCGGTGACCCGCCGACAAGCCGCGCGGCTAGGCTGGCCCAATGGCTCTCTTCTCGCGCCGGAACAAGTCCGACGACCGCGCCGACACCACGATCGAACCGGGCGAGCAGCCCGTCGACCCGGCCGGTCCGAGCGACGCCCCCGACTCCGCCGACGCCGGCAGCGACGCCGCCGCGGCACCGACCCCCAGCGTCACCATCTCGACCTCGTCGTTCCGTGGGGTGGGCGCCGCCCCTGAGACCTCCTCGGCGCCGCCGGTCGCCGCGCGCCCGTCGGCTCGTCAGCCCGGACCGATGGAAGCCCCCGAGGGCTTCGAATCGGTCCCGGGGCTGCGCGACAACGCGCTGCTCGCGATGGCGCTCGCCGAGATCACCGGCCAGCCCGACACCCCTCAGCTGCTGAACGTCGCCCGCCAGCTGCTGCAGGGACACGTCTTCCTGCGCGTCAAGGGAGACGCCCGCGCGCTGCTCGCCGAGGGCAAGGACCTCCCGCTCGCGATCGCCACGCGCGGAGACGAGCAGCTCGTCCTCGCCTACAGCAGCGGTCAGGCCCTCGCCAAGAGCGTCGAGTTCGACGGCGACCGCGACACCTCCGCGATGGGGCAGCCGGTCATGGCGCTCCTGCGTCACGTCCTCGGCGGCCCGTACGCCGGAATCGTCCTCGACCCCGCGTCCGACGACGCCCGCGCGGTGCTGCCGACAGCGCTGCTGGAGCGGATGGTCTCGGAAGCGGATGAGGAGCTCCGCGTGAAGACGGCCTTGAGCGAGAAGCGCACCGAGGAGACGGCATCCACGATCGTCTCCGCGATCGTCGAGGGCGTGCCGCTCTGGATCGCCGTGAACCAGACCGAAGAGGGCGGACCGGTCGGTGTGGCCGAATCGCGCTCCGCAACGGGCGAGCGCTTCCTCGAGGTGTTCTCGCACCCGCTCGAGCTGCTCGCCCTCGGCCGCGGTGACCAGCCTGTGCCGCTCAAGGTCGAGCAGCTCGCCAAGGCGCTCGCGAGCGACGAGGAGCTCACCGGGCTGCTCATCGACCCGGCGGGTCCGTGGATTCGTCTGTCGCGCGCCGAGCTCGCGCCGGTTCTCGCGCTCGCGGAGTAAGCCCGCTGTTCTCCCGCCGGGCCGATGGGTCGGCGTGCGCGGGCGAAACTCCTGAATTCCCGGTGCCCGGCCCCTCCGGCAGGGGCCGAGCGGCGGGGGATCGCCGATTCCGCAGGAGTTTCGGCCGCGCGCGGATGCCGCGGGGTCGGGTTGCCGCGGGGGCGGTTGGCGCGCGCGGGTGCCGCGGGGTCGGGTTGCCGCGGGGTCGGATGGCG
>NZ_LDRT01000150.1 GCF_001476655.1 Microbacterium testaceum
CCGGCGGGGCGTGGCGGCCGACTGCCGCGTGCGGAGGAATGCCGTTCCGACCTGCACCCCCTCTGCGCCCAGCGCGAAAGCGGCCGCCACGCCCCGCCGGTCGGCGATGCCGCCGGCCGCGATCACGGGGACGCCCACCGCGTCCACCACCTGCGGGACGAGCGCGAAAGTGCCCACCAGCGAGCGCGCGGGGTCCCGGAGGAAGGAGACGCGGTGCCCGCCGGCCTCCGCGCCCGTGGCGACGACGGCGTCGACCCCCGCGGCGTCGAGCGCGACCGCCTCGGCGACGGAGGTGGCGGTGCCCAGGACCCGGATGCCGCTCTCTTTCGCGCGCGCGAGGGTCTCGGCATCCGGAATCCCGAACACCACGCTGAGGACGTCGGGGCGCGCGTCGAACACGGCGTCGAGCTGTGCGGAGACGTCGGGAAGGAAGGATGCCGGCTGCGTCGGCGGTGTCACCCCCGCGGCGGCGAAGAGCGGAGCGGCGGCACGGACGAAGGGCTCGACGTCGACCTCGTCGGGGGTGACCTCGTCGCCCCGTGGCAGCCAGAGGTTCACGGCGATCGGCCGCGTGGTCGCCGCGCGCAGAGCGACGATCGTGTCGCGGATGCGCTCCGGTGTGTATCCGTAGAGGCCGAAGGAGCCGAGCCCGCCGGCCCCGCTCACGGCGGCGGTCAACGCCACGGAGGACAGGCCCCCGAAAGGTCCCAGGATGATCGGGGCGTCGATGCCGAGCCGTTTCGCGAGGCGCATGCCTCCGACGTTACCCGGGGCGCATCGGGTCGGCACCGGCTACCGGATCCGCGCGGACACGGTGGGCACGCTGCGATCGAGCGTCAGGCGGGGTCGGGTCCGTCGAGAGGGCGGAGCAGACGGTTGAGGAAGCGCTGCGTGCGCTCCTTCTTCGGGGCGCGGAGCAGCTCGGTGGGAGCCCCGCGTTCCACGATCACGCCCTCGTCGAAGAAGAGCACCTCGTCGGCCACCTCGCGCGCGAAGCCGAGCTCGTGGGTCACGATGACCATCGTCCAGCCCTCGTTCGCGAGTTCGCGCAGCACGGTCAGCACCTCACCGACCAGTTCGGGGTCGAGGGCGCTCGTCGGCTCATCGAACAGCAGCAGCTGCGGCTGGAGCGCCAGGGCGCGCACGATCCCGACACGCTGCTGCTGCCCGCCGGAGAGTTCCGAGGGGTAGGCGTCGCGCTTGTCGGTGAGTCCCACGCGGGCGAGCAGCGTCTCGGCTCGCGCGATCGCCTCGGCTCTCGGGACGCCGTGCGCCTGGACCGGCCCCTCGATGACGTTCTGGATGACCGTAAGGTGCGGGAAGAGATTGTGGTGCTGGAAGACCATCGCGGAGCGGTCGCGCAAGGCGGTGCGATCGGCCTTCGTGACCTTCGTCGCGAAGTCGACCGTCGTGCCCTCGTCGAACGCCACCACTCCGGCATCCGGAGTCTCCAACCCGTTGAGGCAGCGCAGCACCGTCGTCTTGCCGGAGCCCGAGGGACCGATCAGCACGAGCACGTCGCCGCGGCGGACCTCGAGATCGACGCCGCCGAGCACGCGATTGGTGCCGAAACTCTTCTCGAGACCCGTCACCTGCAGCAGCGGGAGGTCAGTGGGCGACATGGCGGTCCAATCTCTTCTCGAGGGCGTTCTGCCCGAACGACAGCACCAGGCAGAACAGCCAGTAGATGAGCGCCGCCTCGAGGTACACGGCCATGAACTCGTACGAGAACGCCGCGATGTTCTGCGCTTGACGGAACAACTCCGAGACGAGGATGAGCGATGCCAGCGAGCTGTCCTTCACGAGCGAGATGAACGTGTTCGACAGCGGGGGCACCGAGACGCGAGCCGCCTGCGGGAGGATGATGCGCGTCAGCGTCTTGGTCGGCGAGAGTCCCACCGTGTGCGCCGCCTCCCACTGTCCGCGAGGGACCGAGAGGATCGCGGCGCGGATGACCTCGGCGGCATAGCCCCCGACGTTCAGCGAGAACGCGATGACCGCGGCGGGGAACGGATCGATCGTGACGCCGACCGCGGGCAGGCCGTAGAAGATCACGAACAACTGCACGAGCAGCGGGGTGCCGCGGATGATCGAGATGTAGAACCGCGCGATCCCCGACAGCACGACGTTGCGGGACAACCGGAGCAGCGCCATGAGCAACGCGATCACGAGACCGATGGCGAAGGACGCCAGGGACAGCGGGATCGTCCCCCGCAAGCCGGCCAGCACCATGGGCCAGAACGAGTCGAGCATCAACGACCAGACGTCGTTCATGAGCCTCCTTCGTCACGCGGGCGCGGTGCCCGGGTCTGTCACGCGGACGCGGACCGCCCTCTCCCCCACGCTAGAGGTGGGGAGAGGGCGATCCGCGGGGGTTTACAGCGGTGCTTACTGGGTGACGTCGGCGCCGAAGTACTTCTCGCTGATCTGAGCGAGCGTGCCGTCGGCGCGCAGCTCGTCGAGAGCGCCGTCCACGGCCGCGGCCAGCTTGTCCTGACCCTTCTTAAAGGCGAACGCGCTCTCGGAGGTGTCGTCGGTCTGCGCCGCGATCTTCAGGCCCGTCGGGCTGTTGGTCTTCTCGTAGTCGAGGTAGGTCAGCTGGTCGTTGATCGTGGCATCCACTCGGCCCTGCTTCAGCAGTGCGACAGCCTGGGCCCAGCCCTCGACGGCCTCGACCTGCGCACCGCTCTGGGTCGCCAGCTCGTACCAGTTGCTCGTGAGCGACTGCGCGGTGGTCTTTCCCGCGAGGTCGGCGAAGCTCGAGATCGAGGTGTCGGTGTCCGTGGTCACGACGACGCCGCGCGACACGGTGTACGGGGCGCTGAAGGTGTACTTCTGCTGGCGCTCGGGGTTGATGGACACCTGGTTGGCGATGACGTCGAAGCGTCCGGCATCCAGGCCCGCGAAGATCGCGTCCCACTGGGTCTCCTGGAACTTCACCTGCAGGCCGAGCTTGTCGCCGACGGCCTTGGCGATCTCGACGTCGAAACCGGTGAGGTCGCCCGCGCCCTCGTGGAACGAGAACGGGCGGTAGGTGCCCTCGGTGGCGACCGTCAGGGTGCCGTCGGAGACGAGACCGTACTCCGCTCCCGCACCGGGGGTCGCTCCGGCGGTCGTGCCGCCGCTGCAAGCGGTCAGCGCGAGGGCGCTCAGGCCCAGGGTGGCGGCGAGGACGGTCAAACGGCGACGGGGCATGGTTGTTCCTTGGTGAGGGGGTGGGGGGTGGCGCGATGCG
>NZ_LDRT01000151.1 GCF_001476655.1 Microbacterium testaceum
CGCGGCCTGCACCTCGTCGACGAACTCCTCGTCGAGCACGGGTGCGTCGGGCTCGCCGTTGACGTCGGGACCGTCGTAGGGGGTGACCTCGTCGGCGGCTTCGGCGGCCTCTTCGGCCTCCTCCTCGGCGAGGGCGTCGTTCAGGACCTCGGCGGCGGCCTCGGCCTCGCTGGTCTCGTCGATCTCGAGAGCGTCGTTCACGATCGCGTCAGCCTCCGGGTCGGTGATGTCGATGTCGTCGAGATCCTCGTCGAGGTCCGAGTCGTCCGCGTCGTCCACCACGTGGACGGCGGTGTGCTCGGCGGCGTCGGAGGCGTGCTCCTGCGACGCGAGCACGTTGCCCTCTTGGGCTTCGTCGTCTTCGCTGGACTGCTCGGCAGCCGTCGCCCAATCGGCGTCGTCGACATATCTTTCAGACACTGATGATCTCTTCCGTTGAAGTGCGACCGCTCAGGGGGCCGCTCGTCGCCGAAACGCCGGTCAGGCGCCGGCGGTGCTCGGGACGCCGAAGACGGCGCTGGTCAGCCACACGAACAGCAGGTCGAGGCCGTACACGAGCGCCATCATCACGACGACGAACCCGAGGACCACGAGGGTGAACTTGATCAGCTCTTGCCGCGTGGGCGTAACGACCTTGCGTAGCTCCGTGAAGACCTGACGGATGAAAAGAGCGATCCGCGCGAAGAAGTTGAGCTTCTTCTCGCGGGGCGCGCCGCGGTCTGCGACGACCTCGCCCTTCGCCTCGTCCTGCGTCATCGAACCACCTAGGTCGTTATTCGTTGCCAGCGTGTGCTGTGCGCAGGGCGGACAGGAATCGAACCTGCAACCTGCGGTTTTGGAGACCGCTGCTCTGCCAATTGAGCTACCGCCCTAAGATCCGGATGGATCCAGGATTCGAAACCCGGCACGCTTTCACCACGGATCTCTCGGGGAGGGATGCCGCCCGTGCGCGAGGCACGGCGAAAGAATGCAGATTTCGACTGCACTGCAAGTGTACGGCATCGGACACGCCGCCGACGAACTCCCCCCTCCGGCACCGTCTCCGCGAAGCGCCCCTGGATAGGCTGGAGGACGGTCGCCGTCCCGGCCCCCGACTGCCCGGCGACCGTCGAGAGATCGAGGAGCACGGATGAGTTCTCAGGCGCCCGCCCAGCAATTCCAGGTCGATCTGCGAGGCGTGATCGACCTGCTGAGCCGCCATATCTACTCGGGACCGCGCGTGTTCCTCCGCGAGCTCCTGCAGAACGCGGTCGACGCGATCGCCGCGCGGCGAGAGGTCGACGGCGGGGGCGGTCGGATCCGCATCACGCCGGTCAGCGCGGCATCCGAAGAGTTCGTCCTGCGTGACGACGGGGTCGGTCTGACGCCCGAGGACGTGGCGGATCTGCTCGCGACGGTCGGCCGCAGCTCGAAGCGCGACATGTTCGATCTGCCGCGCTCGGACTTCCTCGGACAGTTCGGTATCGGAATGCTCTCGTGCTTCATGGTGTGCGATGACATCGTCATCCGCTCGCGCAGTGCGCACGGCGCCGAGCCCGTCGAGTGGGTCGGACACTCGGACGGCACCTTCGAGGTCCGTCCTGGCACCCCGGACATCCCCGTGGGCACGAGCGTGCATCTGCGCCCCCGTGGGGAGAGCCGCTCCCTGTTGAGCACGACCACCGTTGTGGAACTCGCCGAGACCTTCGGCCGCTACCTTCCCGTGACGGTGGACGTCGACCTCCCCGCCGGCGGAGAGGCGACGATCACCGCGACTCCCCCGTTCCTCGGCGACGACCGCGAGGAACAAGCGGCGTACGGCCGGGAGCTCCTGGGCGCCGAGCCGCTGGCGATCATCCCGCTCTCGGTCCCCGCCACGCAGACGCGCGGCCTGGCGTTCGTGCTGCCCTTCGCCCCGGCATCCACCGCCCGCCAGAGCACCCGGGTCTACCTCCAGCGCATGCTGCTCACCGAGCGCGCCGAGGACCTGCTGCCGGACTGGGCCTTCTTCGTGCGCGCCGTGGTCGACTCGGCGGGGCTGCACCCGACGGCGAGTCGCGAGGCGATCGTGGCCGACGACGCGCTCGAACAGACCCGGACGGAGTTGGGGGATGCCGTGCGCCGGTGGATCCTCGATCTCGCGCTGAGCGACCCCGTGCGTCTGGCGCAGTTCGTCGGTGTGCACGAGGTGGCCTTGAAGTCGCTCGTGCGGCACGACGACGAGCTGGCGCGCTTCATCGTGCCGTGGCTCTCGGTCGAGACCAACGTCGGACGCCTGCGCATCGACGACCTCGTGCGCCGCTCCTCACCCGTGCGCTACGCCGAGACCGTCGAGGCCTTCCGGCAGGTCGTGAGCGTGGCGCCGACCGGGACGACATTGGTCAACGGCGGGTACCTGTACGACGACGATCTGATCCGCCTCCTCCCCGAGGTCTTCCCGGAGGTGCGGGTCGAGGCCGTCGACGTGGTCGACGAGATCGACCGCCTCGCTCCCCCTCCCCTGGACGAGCGCGCCGGCGTCGTCTCGCTCGAGAACCGCGCGAGAGCGGCGCTCACGAGCGTGGACGTCGTCGCGCGCTCCTTCGAACGTCCCGAGACCGCCGCCCTGTTCGTCGCCGACCCCGAGGTGCTCCGCGCCCTCGACCGGGGTCGCGCACGCAGCGCGGGCGGAGCCCTGTGGGCCGGGGTCCTCGACCGCGCCGGACGCGTGAGCGCCCGCGGACGTGAAGACAGTCAGGATGCGCCATCGTCGCGGCTCTGCCTGAACTGGACCAACCCGACCGTGCAACGACTCGCTCACGCGCCCGAGGGCCGGGCTTTCACCGCCGGCGTGCAGGTCCTGTACGTGCAGGCGCTGCTCGCCGGCCACCACCCCCTCGGCGTCGCGGATCGCGCGTTGATGTCGTCCGCTCTCGCCGACCTCGTCGACCTCGCCGCCGACGCCAGCTCCCCCCGCCCCGCTCTGGAAGGACCCGCATGACCGCCGCCGCCGAAGACATCCGAGCCCTGTTCGACGAGATCGACCGGACGCCGTGGGGGCCCCAGGAGAGGGCCCTCGTCGCCGAGGCCGTCGCTCGAGCACAGGAGAGCGGCGACACCCGCCTCGAGTACGAGGCACGACTGCGTCAGACCTCGAGCGCGAACATGATCGGCGACACCGACCTCATGCTGACCTCGTTCGCGTGGTGCCTCGCCCAGCACGAGGCCGATCCCGAACGCTTCCCCGCCGAGCTCGAACCGGCCGGAGACCTGCTCTGGCAGTACAAGTGGATGGCGGGCGCCCTGCGCGGATCCCCCGAGTTCGCGAGCGAGCAGATCGAAGCAGTGCTCGACGACATGGAACAGCACTACCGTCGCGCCGGAGTCGGGCTGAGCGGAGCGCTCATGGCCCGCTTCGAGGATGCCTGGGCCGCGGGCCGCATCGAGGAGGCCGCCACGCTGCGCGACCGGCTCGAGGCCACGCCGCGCGACGACTACAGCCACTGCGACGCGTGCGTGCGCAGCCAGTTCGCGGGATTCTTCGCCGAGACCGGGAACGAGGACGAGTCCATCCGCCTCGTCGAAGAGATGGTCGAGGGCGGCTTCACCTGCGGTGAAGAGCCCGAGCGCGCCCTCGCCCTCGTGCTGCTGCCCTTGTTGCGCGCCGGCCGGTTCGAGCAAGCCCGCGCCTTCCACTCGCGCAGCTACCGCCTCGCGCGGGAGAATCCCGACAACCTCACGATCATCGCCGACCACGTCGTCTTCTGCACCGTGACCGGCAATGAGGCACGCGCCCTGAGCCTGGTCGAAAAGCACCTGCGCTGGCTGACCCACGACGGTCTCAACGCGGAAGCCCACCAGGAGGCTCTGGCGGCCTTCGGCCTGGCGCTGGACGCCGTGACCCGCGCCGGCCAGGGCGACACCCCCGTACGAGGATCGGATGCCGCCGAGCTGGCGCCCCTGTTCGGGTCCCGCGAGGCGGAGCTGACGGCATCCGAGCTCGCCGTTCTCTGCTGGGCTCGCGCCGAGGAGATCGCGCAGGCGTTCGACGAACGCAACGGCACCGATGCGCACGCGCGGCGCCTCGAACGCACCCGCGCTCTGGCCGAGGAGCACTACGACGTGCCGCTGTCGTCCGGGGGCTTCGCGGTGCCGGTGACGACCCGGCGCGAGTGGACGCCCGCGGATCGGAGAGTGCGCGCGCGAATGCTGGGTGCTCTCGGCACCGCGTCGTCGATCGACGCGATCGCCGACGTGCTCGACGACGCCGACGCCGCCGAGCGCGTGCCCCTGACCTTCCTGCTGCTGCGTGGGCTGCTCGGGGAGGAGCGGCTCGACGACGCCGCGCAGGTGCTGCCCGCGCGGGTGGAGGCGCTGCGCGCCGTCGGCGAGGAGGCGCGAGCCGACCTCGAAGAGAAACTCGGCCCCGCCCTCTTCGGGAAAGACGATGCGTTCGCCGCCCGCGCGCTCGAGGAGCACCCGGACGCCCCACTCGGGGTGCGGGCCCAGCTCCTGACCATCGTGACCTACGGGCACATGCTCGCCGGTCGCCTCGACGACGCACTTCGGACGGCCCGCGAGGCACGTGAGCTCCACGCGCAGGTGGGGGACATCGAGCGCGTCCACGCGCTCGCGCACACGGAAGCCGACATCCATCGCGGGAAGGACGCCCCGACGGAGGCGATCGAGGTGCTCGACGGTCTCCTCGACGACGATCGGTTGGAGCTCGGACGGCGGGTTCACGTCCTGACCGACCGGGCGATCCTGCGCGAAGCGCTGGGCGACCCCTCCGCCGGAGCCGACGACGCCGACGAGGCCGCGCGGATCCTGCTCGCGTGGGACGCCGATGGCCCGGTGGTCGCCAGCGCGCTGTCGCTGGGAGCGCAGTTCGCGGAGCGCGCGGGACAGAACGAGCGTGCCGTCGCGAGCTACCGCCTCGCGGTGCAGAACCTGCAGGCCGCCGGGGAGCCGACCGTCTCGCTGCGCTACGGCCTCGGACGCGCTCTGCTCGCGGCGGGCGCCGCGCACGAGGCCGTCGAGGTGATCGACCAGGTCCTCCAGGACGAGACCGCCGCCGGCGAAGCACCCGGGTCGCGCGCCATCACGGTCGGACTGCTCGCTCGCGCGTTCGAGCACGCCGAGGAGTGGGAGAACGCGTTGCGCGCGTGGGAGATCACCGCCGGCCTCCACGAGGAAGCGGACGAGCCCGCGCGCCGCGCCTCGGCCCTCGTCGCCCTGGCCCAGCTGCTCGGACGCCTCGGCGAGACGGACGAGTCGGTCGAGACGTTGACGACCGCCGTCGACGTCGCCCGCGTCGATCCCGACAACCGCGGCATGCTCGCCGACGCCCTGCACTCCCTGGCGCAGGTGAAGGCGTTCCGCGGCGACGACGACGCCCTGACCCTGCTGGATGAGGCGCTCGAGATCGGTCGGAACGACGACGCCCCCTGGCTCGTCGCAGACCTTCTCGACACCCGCGCGCGCTTCCTCGCGAATGCGGGTCAGGTCGACGAGGCGGTCGCGTGCGCGCTGCAGGCTGCGGACGGCTTCCTGTCGGTCGGGGGCGTCTCTCAGGCCGCCGGATCGGAACTCGTCGCCGCGCGCATCCTCCTCGGCGCCGAGCGCATAGAGGAGGCCGCTGCGGTCCTCGCTTCCGCTCTCGAGCACGCGGTCGATCAGGAACCGCTTCGCCACGCCGTGGCGATCGATCTCGGCGATGCCCTGGAGGCCCTCGGCCGGCACGGGGAGGCCGCGGAGGTCCGGAGCACGCTGCCGGCCTGAAGCCGCCGAGCGACACGAGGGGGCGGCATCCCACGGATGCCGCCCCCTCTCTTCCGCTGTCCCGGCAGGCCCGCGTGCCCGAAGACACGGACCGGGACGCGGTCAGAGCACGCGCTGGATCACGACCGAACAGCTGCCCTCGCCCGCACGACGGCGCCGGATCTGCCGACGCCGTCGTGGTATCGGGTCACGCCGTGCGGATGAGCTTCTTGTTGACGAACTCGTCGGCGGCCAGCAGACCCAGCTCGCGCGAGGTACCGCTGCGCTTGACGCCGCCGAAGGGCAGCTCCGGCGAGTCGGCGAGCACGAGGTTGATGTAGACCATGCCCGCCTCGAGGCGATCCGCGACACGCGCCGCCTGATCGGCGTCGGTGGTGAAGACGTACGAGCCGAGACCGAAGCTCGTGTCGTTCGCGAGGGCCACGGCCTCGTCCTCACCCGCGACGCGGTAGACGGTGCCGACGGGGCCGAAGAACTCTTCGCCGTAGGCATCCATCTCACTCGTGACGCCCGTGAGAACCGTGCCCGGGTAGAAGGCGCCGTCGCGCGTGCCGCCGACCTCGACCGTCGCGCCCTGGGCGACCGCGCGCTGCACCTGCTCGTCGAGGCGCTCCGCGGCGGCGAGCGAGGACAGCGGGCCGAGGACGGTGTCCTCGGCGAACGGGTCGCCGACCTTCGCCTCGCCGAGGGCCGCGGTGAACTTCTCGAGGAACGCGTCGTACAGGTCGTCGACCACGATGAAGCGCTTCGCCCCGTTGCAGGACTGTCCGACGTTGTCGAGACGTGCATCGACGGCGGCCTGCACGGCGGCATCGAGGTCATCGGTGGAGAGCAGGATGAACGGGTCGGAGCCGCCGAGTTCCAGGGCGACCTTCTTGAGGTGGCGGCCGGCGATCTCGGCCACCGCGGACCCGGCCCGCTCCGAGCCGGTGACCGAGACGCCCTGGACGCGCGGGTCGGCGATGATCGTCGCGGCCTGGTCGTTGGTCACGCGGACGTTGACGTACGCCCCTTCGGGCAGTCCTGCGTCGCGGTAGATGAGCTGGAGGGCCTCCGCCGACTCGGGGCACTGCGGCGCGTGCTTCAGGATGATGGTGTTGCCCACCGCGAGGTTCGGGGCGGCGAAGCGGGCGACCTGGTAGTACGGGAAGTTCCAGGGCATGATCCCCAGAAGCGCGCCCAGGCCCGAACGGCGGATGACCGCGGAGCCCTCCCCCAGGATGTCGATCGGGGTGTCGCCGGTGATCTTGTCGATGTTGTCGGCGTAGTACTCCGTGATGTCCGCCGCGAAGTCGACCTCGCCCAGCGCGGCCTCGAGGGGCTTGCCCATCTCTCGCACGATGATCGCGGCGAGGTCGTCGCGGCGCTCGCGGTGCAGCTGGGCGACGCGGCGCAGCCCCTCGGCGCGCTCGGCCGGCGCGGTCCGCGACCACACGCGGAAGCCGTCGTGGGCCGAGGCGATGGCGGCCTGCACTCCCGCGTCGGACAGGGTGTCGTACTCGGCGAGGGTCTCGCCGGTGGCCGGGTTGACGACGGCGTAATCGCTCATGGGTGTCGGTCCGTTTCTGTCGTTTTCGGTGGTCGGTCGGGGTCAGGGGCGTCTGACAGTGCGGCGGGCACTGGCGGGTGCGTCGATCGAGAGCGTCTCCCCACGGAAGAAGGCCGGGCGGCGCACGCGCTGCCACACCATGATCGCCACTCCCAGCAGGATGATGGTCATCCCCAGGATGAAGACGAGTCCCACGCCGCCGACCTCGGAACCGCTGCCGTAGTCGGGGTTCATGCTGTCGACGAGCGTCGTGCCGAAGATCACGGCGAGGATGAGTCCGCCCACGAGGGGGAACAGCAACGTGAAGAAGACGTTGCGCACGGAGTCGAACCACTGCTTGCGGAAGTACCAGACGCACGCGAAAGCCGTGAGCCCGTAGTAGAAGCAGATCATGATGCCGAGGGTGAGGATCGTGTCGCTCAGCACGTTCACGCTCACCACGCGCATGACGGCGTAGAAGCCCGCGGCGACCACGGCCGAGACGATGGTGGCGAAGCCGGGCGTGAAGAAGCGCGGGCTGACCTTCGCGAAACGCTCGGGCAGAGCGCCGTAGTGCCCCATGGCCAGGAGCGTGCGCGCGGGGCCGACGAAGGTCGACTGCAGCGACGACGCGGAACTCGTCAGGACGGCGAGCGAGACGAAGGCGGCGAAGGGACCGAGGATCGGACCGGCGAGGGCGAAGAACGCATTGTCCTGTATCGCGGGGTTGCCGAGGCCGAACTCTCCGTCGCCGATCCCGGCGAACATGATCATCGACACCGCGAGCAGCAGGTACAGCGAGACGATGGTGATGACCGTGATGGTGGCCGCGCGGCCGGGCGTCTTCTCGGGGTCCTTCGTCTCCTCGTTCATCGTGAGGGTGACGTCCCATCCCCAGAAGATGAAGATCGACAGCGAGACCCCCGCCGCGAAAGCGCTGAACGACGACACGGCGAAGGGGTTGAACCACTCCCACGAGAACGGTGTGGCGTCGAAGGCATTGCCCTGGACGGCGTGCGCGATCGCGACGACGGCGAACACGACGAGGACCAGCACCTGGAAGGTGACGAGGACGTACTGCAGCTTCTGGGTGGTCTGCATGTCGCGGTACGACACCACGGTCGCCCCGAGCACGAACAGCAGGCACACGACGATGTTGATGCCGAGGTTCGACGCGAGATCCGCGATGGCGGCCTGCCCGGTGAGCTGGGAGATCAGCAGGAACAGGAAGTCGACCGCGATGCCGGCGAGGTTCGACAGCACGATGATCGTGGCGGCGATCAGGCCCCACCCCGCCATCCACCCGATCCACGGTCCGAACGCGCGTGCCGCCCACGTGAACGAGGTGCCCGAGTCCGGCATCCGGTTGTTCAGTTCGCGGTAGCCGAAGGCCACAAGGAGCATCGGGATGAAGCCCACGAGGATGATCGCCGGGACCTGGACGCCCACGGCTCCCACGGTCGGGCCGATCGCGGCGGTGAAGGTGTAGGCGGGGGCGATGCACGAGATGCCGATCACCACGGCGCCGAGCAGGCCGATGGTGCCGGCGCTCAGGCCCTTCTTGGACAGGCCGCCGGTCTCGGTGGTGAGGGGCGCCGATGCCCCCTGGGGTGCGGTCATGGCCGCTGTCCTTCCTGGACGGGGGCGTCGGCACGGCTTCGTGGCACGACGACGAGCGGAACGGGGAGTTCGTGCAGCATCTTCGCCGCGGTCGAACCGAGGAACAGGCGGCGCGGCTGCGCGAGCCGGCTGGAGCCCACGATCGCGAGCTCGGCGGGATCCCACGCGAGTTCGCGGACGGCCTCTTCGATGCTGTCGCCATCGGCGACCGTGACCTCGACGGCGATGTCGGTGGGCAGCTCCGCACGGGCCTGCGCGAGGACCTCCTCGGAATGGGCGGCCCCGGCGATACGGATCGCGCCCGTCGCGAGGCCCACCGGCAGATCGACGGTCACGAGCGAGAGAAGGCGGAGCGGAACGGATGCCGCGGCGGCGAGCTGCACGCTCTCCTCGCGCAGCACGTCGGCTCCGGGCCGACTGCCGATCGCCGCGGTGATGCGGCTGATACCGAGTGCGGGATCGATCCGCCGCGAGCCCTCGGGGGCGAGGACGACCGGGACGTCGGAGGAATGCAGCAGTTCGGAGGCGACGGTGCCCAGGCGGTGCCGCCCGCGCAGGCCGCCGTTCGCGGCGCCCACCACGATGTAGCCCGCACCGATCTCGTCGGCGAAGGCGACGAGACCCTCCGCGAACGAGTCGGCGTGCCGCACGCGGGTGCGGTGGGGCACGGCATCCGCAACCGCGCGTGACGCGTCCCTCAGCCAGCGCTCCGCCTGGTCGCGGATGTGCCGTGAGTACGCCGCGTCGGGCGGGGTGATGACGCTGCGGGCATCGTCGGGCAGGACCAAGGCGATCTCGAGCGGCGCATCGATCGCGCGGGCGAGACGGATGCCGAGGGCCAGCGCATCGGCCCCGGCGTCGGTCGCGGTGTACCCGACGACGACCGCGGCGGTCATCCGCGTGCCCGCTCGAGGATCTCCGCAGCCGCGCGGCGGCCCTGGCGGATCGCGCCGTCGACGTGCTGGTAGCCGGCCCCGGCCATGTCGCTGCACGCGAGGTGGATCGTGCCGACGGGCTCACGGAGGTCGGCGCCGTAGCGGTGGAGGCCGCCCATGTCGAAGCTCGCGGCGTACGCTCCGCGCGTCCACTCCTCGGTTCCCCAGTCGCTCTCGTAGTACACGACGGGGTTCTTGGCCTCGGGGCCGTAGTAGTGCGAGAGCGACTCGAGGATCTTCTCTCTGCGCTCCTCGGCGCTCAGGCGGAAGAGGTCGTCGGCGTTCTGGTCGGAGACGAAGCCCACGAGGGTGCCGCGCTCGTCGCCGTGGTTGGTGTTGTCGTAGGCCTCGTGGGACAGCTCGTACGGGCTGAACGCGGTGCCCGACAGCCCCTTGTCGCGCCAGAACGGCGTCTCGTAGACGGCGTGCACCTTGATGACGAAGCCCATCGAGATGTGCTGGTGCATCTGGTGCTGGCGGCGCGGAAGCGGCGGCTCGAAGGAGATGCGGTTGTAGAGCACGGGGGCCAGGGCCAGGATCGCGAAGCGGGCGCGGACGGTGACGCCGTCGGCGATCACGGTCACTCCCGCAGACGAGGTCTTCGCGGCCTCGACACGGGCGGTCAGCGCGCGCAGGTCCTCGACCCGCTTGCCCGTCGCCGGATTCGCCGCCGGCTCCGGCGTGGCGGAGTCGGAGCCCCAGATGATGCGCCGCACGGGCTGGTTCAGGAAGACATCGTCGCCCAGACGCTCGGCGAGCAGTTCGGGGACCTGCTGGAGGCCGCCCGCGACGCGCTTGTCGAGGATGAAGTCGGCGTCGACGAGGTGCGTGTACGAGCCGGCGGAGGCTGCCATGAGCAGCGACTGCAGGAGCGAGAACGTGTGCGTGGGCTTGGTGAGCATCGCCGATCCCGTGGCGAAGGCGAGGTTTCGCACGGCTTCGTCGTCGTCGGTCTGCTCGCGCAGCCACGCGTCCCACGAGATCTTGTCCCACTCGGCGGCCTTCGGGTGCTCCCACGGCCGATCCGGGTCGATCTCGGCGACCATGGCATCCAGACGCGCGGTGATCTCGTCGATGACGCGCTCGGTCTCGGGGGCGACGGGGAACATCTCCCCCGTGAAGCGCTTGGCGACGCCGTCCGGACCGACGTAGACGCTGTCGCCCTCGCGGTAGCGGCTGTACGTCTCGAGGCCCAGCTCGGCGACCGTGTCGATGAGCGCCTGCTGGTCGGGCGACACCCACTGCCCGCCGAGTTCGAGCATGGCGCCGTCGATGACGTCGGTCCACAGGCGCCCGCCGACGCGGTCGCGCGCCTCGAGGACAGCGACCGAGAGGCCGGCCTTGCGCAGGTCGTTGGCGGCGGTGAGGCCGGCGGCGCCGGCTCCGATGACGACCACGTCGCGGGTGATCTCGTCCATGAAAGCGTCCTTACTTGTCGTGCGAAGTCGTGCGGGGTGGCCCCGGCGGCGGCGGAGTTCGGGTCGACGCCGCCGCCGGGACGGTCGTCAGCTGCGGGAGAGAGCGGCCGCGACGATGTCGAGGCCTTCGTTCAGCAGGTCGTCGCCGATCGACAGCGGCGGGAGGAACCGGATGACGTTGCCGTACGTGCCGCAGGTGAGCACGATGACGCCCTCGGCGATCGCGGCCTTGGCGACGGCGGCGGTGAGGGCCGCGTCCGGGGCGCCGGTGGCGGGATCGACGAACTCGGCGGCGATCATCGCGCCGTGTCCGCGCACGTCACCGACGCGCGGGTCCGTGGCCTGGAGGTCGGTCAGACGTGCCGTGACGAGGGCGCCGATCTCCCGGGCACGCTCGACGAACCCCTCGTTCTCGAAGGCGTCGATGGATGCCAGAGCCGCGGCGCAGGCGATCGGGTTGCCGCCGTAGGTTCCCCCGAGTCCGCCCGTGTGGGTGGCATCCATGATCTCGGCGCGCCCCGTCACCGCGGCGAGAGGGAGGCCGCCGGCGATGCCCTTGGCGGTGGTGACGAGGTCGGGGACGATGCCGAAGATCTCGCTCGCGAACATCGCGCCGGTACGGGCGAAGCCCGACTGCACCTCGTCGGCGATGAAGACCACGCCGTTGTCGTGGCACCAGTCGACGATCGCGTTCAGGAAGCCGTCGGCCGGGACGATGAAGCCGCCCTCGCCCTGGATGGGCTCGATGATGACCGCGGCGAGGTTCTCGGCTCCGACCTGCTTCTCGATGAGGGAGATGGCCTTCGCCGCGGCCTCGGGACCCGACAGGCCGTCGCGGAACGGGTACGACAGGGGCGCGCGGTAGACCTCGGCGGCAAAGGGGCCGAAGCCGCTCTTGTAGGGCATGTTCTTGGCCGTCAGCGCCATCGTGAGGTTGGTGCGGCCGTGGTAGGCGTGGTCGAACGCGACGACGGCCTGACGACCGGTGTGCTTGCGGGCGATCTTCACGGCGTTCTCGACGGCCTCGGCACCGGAGTTGAACAGCGCGCTCTTCTTCGCGTGGTCACCGGGGGTGAGGCGGTTGAGGGCCTCCGCGACCGCGACGTACGAATCGTAGGGCGAGACCATGAAGCACGTGTGGGTGAAAGCGGCGACCTGGTCCTGCACGGCCTTCACGACCGCGGGGTGGGCGTTGCCGACGCTCGTGACGGCGATGCCGGAGCCGAGGTCGATCAGCGAGTTGCCGTCGGCGTCGACGACGACTCCCCCACCCGCGGCGACGGCGTGGATCGGCACGGTGTGACCGACACCGGATGCCACGGCGGCGGCCTTGCGGTCGAGCAGCTCCTGCGAGCGCGGACCGGGGATGGCGGTGACGAGGCGGCGCTCCTGGGCGAGCGAGGGACCGCCGACGAGGGGGAGGGTGTCGAGGCTCATGGCCGCGATGCTACGGACGCCTCGCGACACGGTGCACTCTCCCCCCTGTACAGTCGCTGGCAGCCCCATATACGTTCCGTACAGGAGGAGCGATGCCCGAGTCCGCCATGGCGCCGCCGAGCCTGCGTGCCCTCCTCGCGCGCCGCGATCTGAACCTGCGCCTCGCGGTGCCGGAAGGTTCCCTCCCCGCCGGGAGCGTCGATCGGCCGGTCCGGTGGGTGCACTCGAGCGATCTCGCCGACCCGACACCGTTCCTGAGCGAGGGGCTGGTCCTGCTCACGACCGGCACGCAATTCGCGGACGCCACCACCTCCGACTACGACGCCTACGTGGGGCGCTTGCAGGCCCGCGGCGTGCGCGCGCTCGGGTTCGGCACCGAGGTCGTGCGCGACGGCATCCCGTCCGGCCTGTCGGAGGCGTGCGTGTCGGCGGGGATGCCGCTGTTCGAGGTGCCCTATCGCACGCCCTTCATCGCGGTGGCCCGAGCCGGGGCCGAGGCGATCGCCGCCGACGCCTACGCGCGGCGCAGCTGGTCGCTCGCGGCCCAGCGCGCCGTCTCTCTCGCGGCGCTGCGTCCCGACGGCCTCTCCGCGACGCTCGCGGAGCTGTCTCGGCAGCTCGACTGCTGGGTGGGACTGTTCGACGCGGCCGGGGCGCTGCGGACCGCGCATCCGGCCGGGTCGCTCACCCCCGCGGCCGTCGAGGGTGTCACGGGAGAGGTCGAGACGCTCCTGCGACGCGGAACCCGTGCGGCCTCGACGCTGCGCGCGGACGACACCGCGGTGAGCCTGCAGACGCTCGGGCGCGGCGGACACCTGCGGGGTGTCCTCGCCATCGCCGCGGACGATCTCGATCACGAGGCGCGGAACGTCGTGACCGCGGTGGTCGCGATGGCGGCCCTGGCGCTCGAACAGCAGGACGGGCTGGGACGTGCGATCGGCACCTTCCGAGCGGGACTGATCCAGGCGCTCGGCAGCGATGATCCCGCCCTCGTCCGCCGTGCCGCGCGTGACCTCTTCGGACCGCTGCCCCCGGCTCCCGTCGTGGTCGCGCTCACCCCGGCGGCATCCGCCCGGTCCACGGCGATGAACGAGTGGCTCGAGATGCGCGCGCACGAGAGGCGCGGGGAGCTGTTCTTCGGACGCGGCGACGATGGGCTGGTCGTCGTGGTGTCCGCGGCGGCGAAAGACCTGCTCGACGAGATCGCCGCCCGCTTCGAGACCGTGATCGGCTGCTCGGCACCCACCGGCTACGACGGCTTCTCGCGCGCGCTCACCCAAGCCCGCACGGCCCGCGACCGCACCACGACGCCCGGGGTCGCCGACTTCAGCGACACGGCGCGAGCGGGATTGATCGCGGCACTCGGCTCCGAGGCGGCGCGCACCGTCGCGGCCGGCTCGCTCGCTCCGCTCCGGCGGTACGACGTCGAGCAGGGATCGGCTCTGCTCGAGACGCTCGACGCCTGGCTGGCGCACGACTGCTCGCACGAGGGAACGGCCCAGGCGCTCGGCATCCACCGCCACACCGTGCGCGCGCGCATCGCGCAGGCCGAGCGGGTGGTAGACCGCGACCTGTCGTCGTTCGCCGCGCGGGCGGAGTTGTGGGCCGCGTTGCGGCTGGCGGAGTGAGCGGCCGGGCCGTCGAGCGGAGGTGGCCCCGACACGGCGATACCCCGGCATCCCGAACCGGCGTGTCGCCCCCGGACTCCGCGGGACGGCACAGGATGCCATCCGCCCGGCGCCCCGGAACGTCAGCCCGCGTCGCCGAGGTTGTCGGAGAGGATCTCGAGCACGCGCGAGCGCGCGAGGGCTGAGTCGTCGGCACGGGCGGCGGCCACCGCGTCGACGAACGCCTCGGCGAACACCGCGTGGGCGATACGGGAGGTGTGCTCGAGCTCGTCGCGGAACGTGCCACCCGAGGCCAGCACGAGCGAGAGGTCGGCGCGCTCCGTGAGCGGCGAGGCCGAGAACGACGTCAGCGCGATCACCCGCGCCCCCGCGGCGCGCGCGGCGGACGCGGCGCGCAGGCTCGCCTCGTTCGCCCCCGACCCGCTGATCACGACGCAGACGTCGTCGACGGCGAGATGCCGGGCGGCGATCTGCTGACCGATCGGATCGCCCACCGTCTCGGCGGGCCGGCCGACGGCGGTCAGTCGCATCGCGAGGTCGGTGGCGACCGGCGCCGAGAGGCCGCTGGCCACCACCAGGAGCCGCCGGGCGGCGACGACGGCATCAACGGCCTCGGAGACCCCCTCGGCATCCAGCAGGCTCGTCACGGCCCGGAGGTCGTCGGCGATTCGGTCGATCGCGGAACGGATGCCGCCCAGGGCGCCGTCCTGCGCGACCGGGGCGACCGCCCGTCGACCCCGCTCGGCGGCGAGCGCCACGCGCAGCTGCGGGTACCCGCGGTAGCCGAAGGTCTGGCAGGCGCGCACGACCGTGGAGCGGCCCACGCCGACCCGGTCGGCGATCTGCTGCGCGGTGAGCTCGATGACAGCATCCGGCTCGTCGACGATGAGGTCGGCGACGCGGCGCTCACTCGGCTGCAGCGAGTTGCGCACCGCGGCGATGCGCGCGGTGACGGGCACCTCAGCGGACACGGGGACCCTCCATGATGCGGCGGCGGATGCGGCCCGACACGGCGTCGATCGCGACGGTGACGACGACCACGACGATCAGGAGCATCCCCACCGTCGACCACTCACGGTACTGGGTGTACGAGGTGAGCATGTCGCCGATCCCGCCCACGCCGATGAGGCCCAGCACGGCCGAGGCGCGCACGTTGATCTCGAAGCGGTAGAGCCAGAACGAGAAGAACGTCGGCGCCGCCTGCGGCCAGACACCCCAGCGCAGCACCTGCGCGGTCGATCCGCCCGCGGCCCGGGCCGCTTCGATGGGACCGGGCGCGACGTTCTCGACCGCTTCGTAGCCCCACTTGCCGAGCGTGCCCACTCCCCCGACGGCGAGGGCGAGCGCCCCGGTGAGCGGGGTGAGGCCGGTGACCGACAGGATGATGATCGCGAAGACGAGCTCGGGCACCGCGCGCACGAGCGAGAAGACGAAACGCAGGGCGACGCGCACGGGTGCCGGTCCGAAACCGCGCG
Organism: Microbacterium testaceum; assembly: GCF_001476655.1. GTDB lineage: Bacteria > Actinomycetota > Actinomycetes > Actinomycetales > Microbacteriaceae > Microbacterium > Microbacterium testaceum_C. The sequence continues at coordinate 15,781 of NZ_LDRT01000151.1, forward strand.
CCGCGATCAGGGAGAGCGGGGTGGCGATCAGGATGCCGAGAACCGTGCCGATCCACGCCATCTCGACGCTGCGCCAGGTCTGCCAGAGCGCTTCGGGGAGCTTCGCCCAGTTCGGCGAGAGGAACATCAGGCCGAGGTAGCGCACGATCTCGGCGGGGAGTTCGCCGAGCCGCGACCACGTGATGTCTGCCGACCAGAAGGCCGCGATCACGATGATGCTGACCGAGACCCACAACAGGGCGCGAAGCGGCCGGCGGCGGCGCGCGGGCACGGCGAGCGCCGCGGGGACCGGCGCGGGGGCGAGGACGGTCATACGAGCCTCCGACGGATCGCGTCGCTGACGGTGTCGAGCACCACGACGATCACGAGGATCTCGAGGATGACGAGCGACAGCTGGTCGTAGCGGTAGAAGGTGCGCACGGCGTCGATGAGCAGGCCGATCCCGCCCGCGCCCACGAGACCGAGCACGGTCGAGGCGCGCACGTTGAGCTCGAACACGTACAGCGTCTGCGAGACGAACACCGGCCAGGTGTCGGGGAGGGCGAGGGCGCGGTTGATCTGCGTCTGCGTCGCCCCGGCGGCGCGACCGGCCTCGAGCGGTCCGGCGTCGGCGGAATCGATCGACTCCGAGACCAGCTTGACCACGATGCCGACGTTGAACAGCACGAGCGCCAGGATGCCGGGGAGGGCGCCCACCCCGACCATCGCGACGAGCACGGCCGCGTAGACGAGCTCGGGCACCGCGCGCACCACGTTCAGGATGCCGCGCACGAGCGCGCGCGTCGGGGTGAACGGGTTGGTGGGCCGGGCCGCCCAGAAGCTCACCGGCAGAGAGATCGCGGCGCCGACGGCCGTGCCGATGACGGCCATCTGCAGGGTCTCGAGGATCGGTCCGGCCGTGCGGGGGAAGAACGTCCAGTCGGGCGTGAGCAGCTCGACGATGCGGAGCGCACCCTGCTGCCAGTTGCGCGCAATCGCGGCGAGATCGAGGCCGACGCCGACCCCCGGCAGGCACATGACCACCGTGACCGCGACGATCACGAGCGCGGCGGCCCACGGCATCCATCGTCCTGCGGGACGCGGAGGAACGGTGAGCGAGGTCATCGCTCGAGCCTGTCGGCGGCGGTCACGGAGCGACCGTAGATCTCGGCGAAGTCGGCGTCGGTGGCGGATGCCGCGGGCCCGTCGTAGACGATCTCTCCGGCGCGCATGCCGATCATGCGCGTGCCGTACTCGCGAGCGAGATCGAGCAGGTGCAGGTTCACGAGCACCGTGATGCCGAGGTCTTCGTTGATGCGGCGCAGGTCGTTCATCACGCCGCGAGCCGTGGGCGGATCGAGGCTCGCGACGGGTTCGTCGGCGAGCACGATCCGCGGCTGCTGCGTGAGCGCGCGGGCGATCGCGACGCGCTGCTGCTGGCCGCCGGAGAGCGCCGAGGCGCGGTCCCAGACCTTGGGCAGCATCCCGACGCGCTCGAGCGCTTCGAACGCGAGCTGCCGGTCCTCGGGTCGGTACGCGCCGAGGAGGGTGCGCCACAGCGGGGTGTGCGCGAGGCGGCCCACGAGCACGTTGTTCAGCACGGTGGTGCGACCCGCGAGGTTGAAGCTCTGGAACACCATGCCGATGTGCCCGCGCGTCTCTCGCAGGCGTCGCCCCGAGGCGCCGTCGATGCGGCGTCCGCCGACCTCGACCGTTCCCGAGGTCGCCGGTACGAGACCGTTGATCGTGCGGATGAGCGTCGACTTGCCCGAGCCCGAGAGCCCCACGACGGCGACCAGGTCGCCCGGGGCGATGTCGACGCTCACGTCACGCAGCCCCATCGTGCCGTTGGGGTAGCGCACCGAGACGCGGTCGAGACGGATGCCCCAGGGCGCCGAGGCCTGCGCCACGACGCCCTGGGTCGGAGAACCGGTGGTCACTGGAGTCCGAGCTCCTGCGCGGCACGGGCGACGACGTCGAGCGAGGACGGGTCGGCCGGGGCGAGCTTGGTGATCGAGTAGACGGCCTTGAGCGCCGCGGAGCCCTCGTCGGTCGTGGAGTACTCCTCGAGCGCCGTCGAGATCTTCTTCTGCAGGTCGGGCGAGAGGTCCTTCGACACGGCGACGCCGTCGTTGGGGATCTCGTTGGTCAGGCCGAAGACGACGACCTTCTGGCCCACGTCGGGCTTGTCCTTCTTCACGAGCGTGCGTGCGTCCCAGAAGCTGAAGCCGACCTCGGCGTCGCCGTTGTAGACCGCGAGCACGGACGCGTCGTTGGCGGTCACGGGCACCTTCTGGAAGCCGCTGTCGATGTCGACGCCGGCCTCCTTCAGCGCGAGCATCGGGTAGATGTAGCCCGCCGGCGAGCCGGGTCCGAGCACGGCGACCTTGGCCCCGGCGATCTTGGTGATCGAGTCGAGTCCGGCCGGGCCCTTCAGCGCGTCGGCGCCGTTGCAGAAGCTCATGCCGTCGCGCTCGACGACGGGCGTCGAGCAGTACTTGTCGGGGTTGTTCGTCATGAACTGACCCGGGTAGGTGATGTTGCCGTTGCGCTCGGTCTGGAGCACGACCGACGCGCCGTAGCGGTCGTTGGCCTGCCACAGCTGCAGCGAGGGCAGGAAGCCGATCTGCGCCTGCCCCGCGCCCATCGCCTCGACGGCGGCCTGGTAGTCCTTGGAGACGACGCCGGTGACGGGGATGCCGAGCTTCT
>NZ_LDRT01000152.1 GCF_001476655.1 Microbacterium testaceum
TGTCTTTCTCTTTTTTTTATGCTGTGCGCGCCTTGCAGATCCGAGTGCGGTAAGCCTTCGTCAGCGTCAGATGGTTATAAGAGCCAGGGGGGGGGCGGCGGGCTGAGCATCTCCAGGCCGTACAGGGCTTCGCTTTCGGCGATGAGGCCCGAGATGTCGACGGGCTTCGACTTCCGTCGCGACCACGCCTTGTTGTCGGCGTAGTCCATGACGACGCCGCCCTCGACGGCCGTGTCGATGTCGGGCTGTTCGACGATCAGGAGCTGGCGATCGCGGACGCGATCGCGCATGCGCGCGGTGGCGTGGGCGAACTGCCCGCCCTCCAGCGCGTGGACGACGAGGCCCGCCTCTTCTAGCAGCGGTGCGAACTCCGCCGCGCGGCATCCGCGGCCCTGCACGACCACCTCGCGGTGCCCGGACTTCTCAGCCAACTCGGCCATGAACTTCGGCACCCAGAGCATCCCGGTGCGCTTCACGCGCGTCGTCACGAACGGGCGTCCGTCTGTGGTGAGTACTGCGGCGGCCAGCCATGTCATGTCTTCCTCGCTGGTGTCGAGCGCCCAGACCGTGCGCGATCCGCGCGCGATGCTGATCTCCTCGGGCAGCACACGGCGCGGGCGCCAGTCCCGTGGCGAGATGTACGACTGCACCTGGGACGTGACCCACTGGCAGAGCACCTCGGTGCGGTACGACGCCTCAAGCATGTCGAGCGCATCCTGGAGGCACATCTCGACGGTGATCTCGCCGTACCCGATGCTCGGGTTCGCCTGCAGGATCGCGTCGACATCATCGAGGCGACATCCGTCCGGTGCTGACCACTCGAACAGCGCGGACGTGGGGGCCGAGAGCTCGCCGTTGGCGTACGCCTCCAGCTCGTCAAGGCCTCGCGACAGCCAGTCCTCGATCTCAGCGATGCGTGTCTCGCGCTGCTTACGCAGTACGACCGAGCGAACGTCGCCGGCGTTCGAGATGCCCCAGAGCTGCGAGTTGAACACGGCTTTGGTGGTCTGTGCGACTGAGTCCCAGGCATCCCACGTCTGCTGTTCGCGCATCTCGTCCATCAGCACGCGGGCGGCAGACTTGCCGCGGCCGCCCTTGCGGGATGCCGCGCGGACCTCGTAGTGGGCTCCGTTGCGGAGGTAGATGCCGGGCTGGCCGTTCTTGCGCTGAAGCTTCTGGACGGCCTTCGCGAGAGATGGCACGTGGCCGTCGTTCTCGACGTCGCACCAGCGTCCAGTGAGGTTCCAGACGTCCTGCGCGGTGTCGAGGTTCTGCGCGGTGCCGAGCACCTTGAACCGGAACGGGGGCAGCCGCTCTTCGAAGCGGTCGGCATCGACGAACAGCCACCAGGCGGCGAGTACTGCGGCGAGCAGGCTCTTGCCGTTCTGGCGGGCGACGAGGACGATGACGCGACGGAACCGGAAGGTGCCGTCGGTGTTCAGCTCAAGAGCGTGGATAAGCAGCCACTGCTGCCACGGGTACAGCGCGACGCGGAGGAACACCCGCGCGAACTCGATCACCTCGAAGCCGAGCGACGTCTCCGGTGTGAGCGGGCGCAGCGGTCGCGTCCACAAGCGGGGCTCTTCGCTGCCACGCAGGTGCGAGTAGTCATCTTGCGGATCCGCGGTTGCGGTTCTTCCAGTCGTCGAGGTCAACCGGCTCCCCCTTCGGAGGCTCGACTGCGCCCTCCGGAGCTGGGGGCGGGATCGAGGCGTTGAGCGCGGCGCGTGCGGCCGGGGTGGCACCCAGCTCGCGGAGGCCGTTCCACAGGTGCGGCAGCAGGTACATCGCCTTCGTCGCTTCGAGCGACGTGCCGTTCGCGACAGCGTGGTCAATCTGACGCGCCACCTGACGGCACGAAGCGATGAGCGCCTCATCCGCGGCCTCGGTCGGGATCTCCGCGAGCGTCTTCTCGAAGGCGTCCGTGATCGCGTCCTTGACCCGCGTGGGCTCGCCCAGCAGACGCTGACGCTCCTGCATGAGCTTCACCACACGGTCCGTCGCCGCGGCGTCGCCGTTGATGGCCTTCTGCCAGTGCGCGCGGTGCAGAGCATCGATGCGTTCGAGATCAACGATGCGCGCGGCTGTCTGATCAAGCGCCACGGTGGATGCCGCGATTGCCTTCTGCACGGCCGCCTTCGCCTGCGTGACGGTGCAGGAGAGCTGCGTCGCGATCTGCTCGTACGGCACCGCGGCGCGGAACAACGCGAACGCCTTCTTCTGATCAGGCGCCGGCATCCGTGGTCCCGGTGAAGTCGACGGGCACGCCGTCGCGCACGGGGGTCTGGCCCGTGTGCTCCTGGAACCGGCGGCAGATGACGTCGGCGTAGGTCGGGTCCAGCTCGACGAGGAACGCCTTCCGCGCGAGCCGGTGCGCCGCGATCAGCGTGGAGCCGGATCCGCCGAAGCCGTCGATGACCCACGCGCCGGGCGCGCACGAGTTCTTCAACATCGCCTCGACGAGCTCGACCGGCTTCATCGTCGGGTGCACCGCGGACCGCGTCGGCCTGGCGATGTCGAACACGGTCGACGACCGGTTGTCACCGTGCCAGTGTTCGCCGCCGCGACCAAGCCGCCCCGTCCCGTCGGCGGTGAAGCCGTACGCGATGGGCTCGAAATCCCGGGGTGCGGCGTCGCCGATCACGCCCTCGGCGATCGGTTCCGACTGGTAGTGGTAGTCGGCGCGCGAGAGGACGAACCGGTCCTTCACCCACATCAGCGTCTGCCGGTACCGGATGCCGAGTCGCTCCATCGCCGCCTGCAGCGGGACACGGAGGACGTCGGAATGGGCGACGTAGATCGGCGCACCAGGGCGACAGACGGCCGCGGCGACTTCGAGGAACGCGACGGACACGGCGATCGCGGCATCCAGACCATCGTTCTGAATGCGGAGGCCTGTGCCGCCCTTGTACTCGACGCCGTAGGGCGGGTCGGTCCAGCAGCTGTGTCTTATAAAA
>NZ_LDRT01000153.1 GCF_001476655.1 Microbacterium testaceum
TCTCGACGCCGCCCGGGCCGATGCTCGCGGCGCAGACGAGCAGCGACTCGAGAACAAGGCCGTCGTGGGCATCGCGGCGGAGGATCGCCGACGCGGGATCGTGCGTCGACTGTTCCACCACACGCATCCACGGCTCCCACCACGCGGGCTCCAGACCGCGTCCGGCGCGACGAAACTCCTCGAGCCACCGCGCGATGCGCGGGGTACCCGGGTCGTCGACCGCGTGGTGCGCGACCATGTGGGTCCCCGGGCTCAGCGGCGTGCGCCGCGCAGCGAGGCCGTCCCATTCGACGAGGTGGGCACCCGTGGCATCCACCTCGACGAGGTTGAAACCGCGCGTTGGAGGGTGATTCGGGATGCCACTCCCCAGCGCATCCAGAACGATGGCGCCGCGGCTGACGACCTCGTCGTCCCCGCGCGTGGAGAGGTCCTCGCGATTGAGGAGCACGGCGAGACGCCCACGGTCGGGGTCGACAGCCAACCACGCACCGCCCGCGCGATCGTCGCGCACGCCGAGGACGCCGGCGCGGTCCGGCCACCAGGGTCCGAGCCCGCGCCACGGACGCTCCCGGTCCTCGTCCCGGACCGCGAGAAGGCGGACGGGGTCGCCCGGCGCAGCGGGGACATCGATGACGACGGTGCACACCCGTCCCACGCTACCCGCGCCCTG
>NZ_LDRT01000154.1 GCF_001476655.1 Microbacterium testaceum
CGTGGTGTTGGGGGCGAATGGTGTGGGGTGTGGTTCGGATCCGTCGGGTCGTTTGGGGACCCAGGCGCAGTCGGATGCGAGTGCGCGGTCGACGCCGGTGCAGTTGTTGACGTCGTTTCCGTCGCCGATTGTTCAGGCGTTGTCGACGCGGTATACGAGTCAGTCGTCGGCGGTGTTGTTGGCGGATGGGACGGTGTGGACGACGGGGGCGTATGACTTCGGTCAGCTCGGTGATGGTTCGACCGCTCCGCGTAACACGTGGGCGATGGTGCCGGGGTTGACGGGTGTGACGCAGATGGCGGCGGGTTCGTTGTCGTTCTATGCGTTGGTGGGTGGTGTGATCTGGGCGTGGGGTGACAACACGTTCGGCACCATCGGTAATGGGACGTTCACGCAGGCGAACACGCCGGTGAAGGTGTCGGGCATCTCGACGGCGACGGCGGTGGTCGCTGGGGCGCAGCAGGCGTATGCGCTGTTGTCGGATGGGACGGTGATGGGCTGGGGTCGTGGTGACGTCGGCTTCGGTGGGGCTCCGGTGTCCGACCGGAACACGCCGGCGGCTGTTCCTGGTGTGTCGGGTGCGACGCAGATCGCGGCGGCCGGCGGTGTCGGTTTCGCGTTGTTGTCGGATGGGACGGTGCGGTCGTGGGGTGCGAACTGGGCGGGTCAGACCGGTCAGGGCCAGTCGACGTCGAACACTCCGCTTCCGGTGGGTCCGGTCGTGGGTGCCAGCGGAACCCTGTCGGGGGTGTCGAAGATCTTCGCCGGTGGGACGACGGGTTTCGCGGTCATGACGGACAAGTCGTTGCAGGCGTGGGGCAACAATGCGGAGGGTGAGCTGGGAATCAACAGCTCGGCGGCGCAGAGCGTGTCCGCGGTGGCGGTGGGCCGCCTGTCGAACGTGGTGAGCGTGTCGTCGACAGAGAAGACTGTCTTCGCCTTCACCACTGATGGAAAGCTGTGGGGCTGGGGCGACAACTCCGTCGGACAGCTCGGTGACGGGAGCACCACCAACCGGCCGACTCCGACCGCGCTCAACCCCGTTTCCGGTCAAGCCGTCACCGGCGTCGTGACCAACTCGCCCTCCACCCACGCCACCTACTTCCTCACGGGGTCATCGACGTTGTCCGTCGATGACGCCGCCCTGCTCTTCGCGAGTTCGGATGGTGAAGGTGCGGTCGATGCGGGCTCCCAGTACGAGCGGTCCGGTGTTTTAGACACAGCTGACGCGGCCGACGAACTTTCGCGTG
>NZ_LDRT01000155.1 GCF_001476655.1 Microbacterium testaceum
CGGAGAGGGTGATGCGGGGCGCGGGGCGCGGGGCGCGCCAAACTCCTGCGTTTCTGCACCGATCGGCTCCTGGGAAGGTCTCGGGGTGCTCGCGGGGGCGATTTCTCAGGAGTTTCGCCCGCGTCGGGGTCGGAGTGATGCCCGGATTCGCGGCATCCGGTCATCTGTCGTAAGCTGGTCGGCGGTGACGTGTCCGAGCGGCCGAAGGTGCAACTCTCGAAAAGTTGTGTAGGGTAACCCCCTACCGTGGGTTCAAATCCCACCGTCACCGCCACCACGAAGGCCCCGACTCCCGCGGAATCACGCGGAAGGCGGGGCCTTCGTCATGAGGTAGCGGGAGTCCGTGGCAACATTTCGGCGACCCTCCCTTCCACGTCGTCCAGCTCGCCGGCGACGCCCTGGGCCGGACAAGGCAGCGCGTCCAGCAGGAAACCCTCGGGCACCGCGGTCACTGCGGTGACCCGCTCTACCGCGTCCGCTGCATCCTCCCTACCGGCGCGAGTTTCCTCACGAGAAGCAGATCCTCGCCCACGCCCGCAGTCCGCCTATCAGCGGGTGCGCCGGATCGGGTTCGCCGAGCTCCCCCAGACGATCCCCGGCGAGATCCGCCGCGTGGAGCTTCGTGAGCGCGAGGCGGATCTCGCGGCGCGCGATCAGGTCGCCGAGCACGAGCAGCGCGAGGAGCACTTCCCCGACCTGCGCGAGACGATCGGGGGCGCGGGTGCCTGAGCGCCCCCGGACTCAGCCGACCAGCTGTCGCGAGATCACGAGCCGCTGGATCTGGTTCGTGCCCTCGAAGATCTGCATCACCTTCGCTTCGCGCATGTAGCGTTCGACCGGATAGTCGCGGGTGTACCCGGCGCCGCCGAGCACCTGCACGGCGTCGGTGGTCACCTTCATGGCGGCGTCGGTGGCTGCGAGCTTGGCCACCGACGCCTGGCGCGTGAACGGCGTACCCAGGTCACGGCGCCGCGCGGCATCGACATACAGGGCGCGGGCCCCGTCTGTGGCGGCAGCCATGTCGGCCAGCATGAACCCCACACCCTGGTGCTGGGCGATCGCCTTTCCGAACGCCTCACGCTCCTTGGCGTACGTGACGGCGACGTCGAGGGCGGATTGCGCGAGTCCCGTGGCGACGGCGGCGATACCCAGCCGGCCGGAGTCCAGCGCGCCGAGCGCGATCGACAGACCCTTGCCCTCCGCCCCGAGCAGTCGGTCCTCCTCCAAGAAGGCGCCGTCCCAGTAGGCGGATGCCGTCGGCACCGCGGACAGGCCCATCTTGTCCAGCGACGGGCTGAAGGTCAGCCCCTCCGTCTGCCCCGGGGCGATGAACGCCGAGACGCCCTTCGGCCCCTCGCCGGTACGAGCGAAGAGGATGTACACGTCGGCCTTGCCGCCGTGCGTGATCCACGACTTCTCGCCGGTGATCCGGTAGCCGCCCTCGACACGCTCGGCGCGGCACTGCAGTGCCGACACGTCGGAGCCGGCGTGCGGCTCCGACAGGCTGTACCCGCCGACGAGCCGCCCCTCGAGCATCGCGGGCAGGAACCGCTCGATCTGCGCGGGAGTGCCGTGCTTGAGCACCGCGAAGCTCGCCATCGTGTGCACGCTGACCGCCGTGGCGACACTCGACCAGTGCTGCGCGATCTGCTCGAGGATCTGCAGGTACGCCTCGTACGGCTGGCCGGCGCCTCCGACCTCCTCCGGGAACGGCAGAGACAGCAGCCCCGTCTCGCCGAGCTGGGCGAACAGCCCCTCGGGGTAGCGTTCCTCCCGCTCGTACTCGTTCACGATCGGATCCATCGTGCGCGAGGCGAACTCATCGACGATAGCGATGAACTCCTCCGCCTCGGCGTTGGGCAGCAGCCTGTCTGCGGGCATGCTCAGCGCCCCTTCCACTCGGGTGCTCGCTTCTCGGTGAAGGCGCGCGCGCCCTCCTGTGCGTCCTCCGACTCGAACAACGGCATGATCTCCGCGTCGTGCACCGCCCACACCTCGTCGCCCCAATCCGACCCGAAGTCGGCGGTGCGGTGGATGAAACGCTTCGACGCCTGCACGGCCAGAGGCGCATTGGCGGCGATCCGCTCGGCGAGGGCGAGCGCAGCATCCACCACCTGCCCGTCGTCGACGACCCGGTTCACCAGGCCCAGCTCGTACGCGCGCTCGGCGGTGAGCGGTTCGCCGGTGAGCACGGCCTCGAGAGCAAACTTCTGCGGGATCTGGCGCTGCAGACGGATGACGCCGCCCGCCGCGGCGACCAGGCCCCTGGTGACCTCGGGGAAGCCGAGTTTCACCGACCGCCCGGCGACGGCGAGATCGCTCGCGAGCACGAGCTCGGAGCCTCCGCCGAGGGCGAAGCCGTTGACCGCGGCGATGGTGGGGGTGGAGATCGCGTGACGGGCGTACCCGGCAAAGCCCCACTCGGGGTGCTCGGCGGGCAAGGCCGACTCGCCCCGGGCGAAGGCCTTCAGATCCATGCCGGCGCAGAACGCCCGCTCACCGGCGCCGGTGAGCACGACCGCGCGTACCCCCGTATCGGCGTCGACGCGCTCCAGGGCTTCGCCCAGCGCGACGGCGAGCTCCTGGTTGACGGTGTTCATCGCCTCGGGCCGGTTGAGGGTGATCAGCGCGACGTGTCCGCGCCGTTCGACCAGGACGGTACCCGTGCCGTTCTCGCTCATGTCAGATCCTCTCGATGATCGTGGCGTTGGCCATGCCGGCGCCCTCGCACATGGTCTGCAGGCCGTATCGGCCGCCGGTGGCCTCCAGGTGGTTGACCAGGGTGGTGAGCAGACGTGTGCCCGACGAGCCGAGGGCGTGGCCCAGCGCGATCGCGCCGCCGCGGGGGTTCAGGCGCGCGGGGTCGGCGCCGGTCTCGGCGAGCCACGCCAGCGGCACCGGCGCGAACGCCTCGTTGACCTCGAACGCGTCGATGTCGGCGATCGACAGGCCGGCGCGGTCGAGCACCTTCGCCGTCGCGGGGATCGGCCCCGTCAGCATGAACAGCGGGTCGTCGCCCACCACGGAGAAGGACACGAACCGGGCGCGCGGCGTCAGCCCGAGCGCGGCTGCCTTCTCGGCCGACATGATGAGCGCAGCGGACGCGCCATCCGTCAGCGGAGAAGAATTGCCCGGGGTGATCTTCCAGTCGATCTCGGGGAAGCGCTGCTCGTACTTCTCCTCGCGGAACGACACCGGCAGTCCGCCCAGCCCCTCGGCGGTCGTCGAGGCGCGCACGGTCTCGTCGACGGTGTGCGTGCGGCTGGTGCCCGTACCGTCCGTCACGGTGACCGGGATGATCTCGTTGTCGAACGCTCCGTCGGCGATCGCCTGCGCGGCGCGCTGGTGGGAGAGCGCGGAGAAGTCGTCGAGTTGGGCCCGGGAGAACCCCCACTTCGCCGAGATGAGCTCGGCCGAGATGCCCTGATGCACGAGACCTTCGGGGTACCGTGCCCGCAGCTTGCTGCCGGACGTGTCCTTGCCCATGGGGGCGGTGCCCATGGGGATGCGGCTCATCGACTCGACGCCGCACGCGATCACGACGTCCTGGAAGCCTGACATGACCGCCTGGGCGGCGAAGGTCGCCGCCTGCTGGCTCGATCCGCATTGGCGGTCGATGGTCGTCCCTGGCACGTGGTCGGGGAAGCCCGCGGCCAGCAGGGCGCTGCGACCGACGTTGACCGCCTGCTCGGAGGCCTGCTGCACGCACCCGGCGATGACGTCGTCGACGAGGGCTGGGTCGATCCCGGTGCGCGCGACGAGTGCTTCGAGTGTTGTCGCCAGCAGATCGACGGGGTGCGTGCCGGACAGGGCGCCACCGGACTTCCCCTTGCCGACGGCGGTACGGACGACATCGACGATGACGGCTTCCCTCATGGACGTTCTCCTTCTTCGCAGACGTCACGGCATGTTCGCGTGACGGGGTCTATCGCCAACTTATCGATCGCTAGATAAATTGTCTACCGGCCGTGTGCGTCGCGTCGATCACCTCCCGGCGGCGAGTTCCCTCAGCACGTTCTTGAACACTTTGCCGGTGGCGTTGCGCGGGAGTGCCTCGATCCGCGCGCGCGGCCGCTTGTAGGCGGCCAGCCGGCTGCTCGCATGGGCGAGAAGATCGTCGAGGGTGATCTCGCCCTCGCCGTCGGCGACCACGCAGGCCACGACCGTCTCGCCCCACTTCTCGTCCGCGCGGCCGACGACGGCGACCGCGCGCACGCGTGGGTGCGACGCGAGGGCGTTCTCCACCTCGACCGAGTAGACGTTCTCCCCGCCGGTGATGATCATGTCCTGGTTCGGTCGACCACGAAGACGAACCCCTCCTCGTCAGTCCGCACGAGGTCGCCCGAGTGGAACCAGTCGCCCGCGAACGCCTCGGCGGTCGCCTCCGGGTGATTCCGGTACCCGAGCATGGCGGCACCTGCACCATCGCCTGCCACATCGCCGGCACGAGGAAGAGCGATCCGATGCCTTCGCGTTCGACGAGGTCGATGAGTTCGGTCCGGTCGAATGCCTGCAGCGGGTGCAGCACGATGGTGGTGCCGATCTGGAACAGCGGGGTCGCCGCGGCGAACATCTCGTGATCGCCCGTCAACCTCCAGGCGCGCACGACGATGTCGGACTGCGCGCGGAGGTTTCGCCAGGTCAGGGTGGCACCCTTGGGCCTGCCGGTCGTGCCGGAGGTGTAGAAGATGAACGTCGGCTCGTTCTCGGGGGAGACCGTGCGCCGGGATGGACGACAGTGTCCATCTCTGTTCCCTTCTGCCGTGCAGCGGCGCCTCGTGTCGGTGAGATGGCCCCTATCCGCGCGCGCCCGCGGCCGTCGCGCGCCCGGCGCTTTCCCACGCGGAGACCGCGACGCCGAGGTCGATCGGCGGGGAATCGGGCGCGGCGGGCGGCGGGGCGTCGGTGTGGGACGAGAAGCGGGGTGCGGTGCCGGCCTGGGGCACGCCGCCGAGCGTGGTGACGCTGCCGCGCGCCCTCAGGTGCGGATCGTGCGCAGCCTCGGCGAAGGTCAACACCGGCGTCACGCACGCGTCGGTGCCGTCGAACACCGCCGTCCACTCGTCGCGTGTGCGGCGAGCCAGCGCCGCGCCGAAGATCTCCCGCAGCGCCGGCCACTGGGCGCGGTCGTCGCGGTCGGGGAGGCCCGCGGGGTCGAGTCCGAGACCGTGGACGAACTGCGCGTAGAAGGCCGGCTCGAGGCATCCGACCGCCAGGTATCGACCGTCGGCGCACGTGTAGGTGTCGTAGTACGGGCACGCGCCGTCGAGGAGGTTCGCGCCGCGCTCGTCCGACCAGGCATCCACTGCGCGCAGCGCCCACATCATCTGCAGCACCACGCTCGTGCCGTCGACCATGGCCGCGTCGACCACCTGCCCCGCTCCGGTGCGCTCCCGCTCGACAAGCGCGGCGAGCACGCCGGTGACGAGCATCATGGAGCCGCCGGCGATGTCGGCCACGAGGTTCAGCGGCGGCACCGGGGGCTGGCCGGGTCGCCCGATCGCGTGCAGGCCCCCGGTGAGCGAGAGGTAGTTGATGTCGTGGCCGGCGGTCGACGCGCGCGGGCCGGTCTGGCCCCACCCCGTCATGCGCGCATAGACGAGCCCGGGATTGCGAGACAGGCAGTCGTCGGGTCCGAGGCCGAGCCGTTCGGTGACCCCCGGTCGGTTGCCCTCCACGAGCACGTCGGCGTGCGCGATCAGCTCGAGCACGCGATCCCGATCGAGCGGATGCTTGAGGTCGGCCTGCACGCGGCGGCGCCCTCGCAGCAGCCAGTCGGGGCGGTCGCCGACGAGGTCGAGCGCTCCGGGGTTCGCCGGGCGGTCGACCCGCACGACGTCGGCACCGAGGTCGGCGAGGATCATGGCTCCGTGGGGGCCGGGACCGATGCCGGCCAGCTCGACGACGCGGATGCCCGCGAGCGGGCCGTGCGCGGCCGGGGCGCCTGCCTCCGCCGTCACCGGCGCGCCCGCTTGGCGATGTCGCGGCCGATGATCTCCTTCATGATCTCGGTCGTACCGCCGTAGATGGTCTGGATGCGCGAGTCGCGGAACGCCTTGGCGATCGGGTACTCCTCCATGAAGCCGTAGCCGCCGAACAGCTGCAGCGCGCGCGTGGTGACCCGCAGCTGCAGCTCGCTCGCCCACCACTTGGCCTTGGACGCCTCGACGGTGGTGAGGGTGTCGTCGTTGAGGCGCAGCACGCACCGCTCGATGAACGCGCGGGTCACGTCGAGCTCGGTCTCCAGCTCCGCCAGGGTGAAGCGCACGGTCTGGAGGTCGCCGATGGCGCCGCCGAACGCGTGACGCTCGAAAACGTAGTCCCTCGCCCAGCCGTAGGCGGCTTCGGCCGCGACGAGCGCGCTGACCGCGATCGACATGCGCTCTCGGGGAAGCCTCTCCATCAGGTACCCGAACCCCTTGCCGGGCTCGCCGAGCACGTTCGCCGCGGGCACCCGGACGTCGTCGAAGAAGAGCTCGGCGGTGTCCTGCCCGTGCAGGCCCACCTTGTCGAGCTTGCGCCCGCGCTCGAAGCCGGGCATGCCCCGTTCGACGACGAACAGCGAGTAGCCGTGAGAGCCGGCATCCGGATCGGTCCGCACCGCGACGATCACGAGATCGGCGTGGATGCCGTTGGTGATGAAGGTCTTCTGCCCGGTGAGGATCCAGTCGGCATCGGGTGCGTCGCCGTCGCGGACGGCCGAGGTGCGGATGCCCTGGACGTCGCTGCCCGCGCCCGGCTCGCTCATCGCGATCGCCGTGATCGTCTCGCCCGTCACCGCGCCGGGCAGCCAGCGCTGCTTCTGCTCGTCGGTGGCGAGATCGAGCAGGTAAGGGATGACGATGTCGTCCTGCACGCCGAACCCGGCGCCGAACGACGTGGTCGCGGCACGAGCGGACTCCTCCGCGAACACCATGCGGTAGCGGTAGTCGGGCTCGTCGGCGCCGCCGTACTCCTCGGGGACGGCCAGGCCCGTGAGGCCCGCCTCGCCCGCGGCGATCCACGCCTCGCGGGGAACGAGGTGGTCCTCCTCCCATTGCGCGTAATGCGGCACGACGGTCCGCGCGAGGAACTCCCGCACGACCTCGCGGAACGCCTCGTGGTCTTCGCTGTAAAACCCATCGGAGGGCGATGCGGCGCTCACGCGGCGAACCCCTCTCGTGCGACGACGAGGCCGGCGAGGCGGGAGGTGATGATCTCCTCCGCCTCGGCGACCATGCGCGAGACCAACTCGGCGCACGTCGGGATGTCGTGGATGAGCCCCTGAGAGGTACCCACCGTCCATACGCCCGCCTCGACGTCGCCGGTCTCGTAGACGGTGCGGCCGCGCGCGCCGGCGACCAGGTGCTGCACGTCGGGGAACTGCCCGCCGGCGTTCAGGATCTCCACCGCCTCCCGGCTGACGGCGTTCGAGGCCACCCGCGCGGTGTTGCGCAGCGGCCGGAACAGAAGCTCGGTGTCCAGCTCGGTGGCCTCGACGATGCGCTGCTTGACGGAATCGTGGATCGGAGCCTCCACCGTCGACATGAACCTCGTGCCCATGTTCACCCCGTCGGCGCCCAGGGCCAGCGCCGCGGCGAGGCCGCGACCGTCGGCGAAGCCGCCCGAGGCGATCATCGGGATCTCGATGCGGTCGGCGGCGGCGGGGACCAGCACCAGGCCGGCGATGTCGTCCTCGCCGGGGTGGCCGGCGCATTCGAACCCGTCGATCGAGATGCCGTCGACGCCGAGCTCTTGCGCCTTCACCGCGTGCCGCACGCTCGTGCACTTGTGGAGCACCTTGATGCCCGCGTCGTGGAAGTGCGGCAGGTGCGGGCCGGGGTTGGATCCCGCCGTCTCGACGATGCGGACCCCGGAGTCGATGATCACCTGACGGTACTCCTCGTAGGGCGGGGGCGTGATCGCCGGCAGGATCGTGAGGTTCACCCCGAACGGCTTGTCAGTGAGGTCGCGGGCGCGAGCGATCTCCTCGCGAAGCAGCGCGGGCGAGCCGGGGGTGAGGCCGGTGATGATGCCGAGACCGCCGGCGTTGGAGACGGCGGCTGCCAGCTCCGCGCGGCCGACGTACATCATGCCGCCTTGGACGATGGGGGCCTCGACCCCGAAGGCTTCGGTGAACTTCGTGCGCAGCATCCTGTGCTCCTGATCCGATGGTGCCGGTGTGAGTGTGTGATGGGTAGGTGCGGGGGAAGGGGGCGGCTCAGCGCGGCGCCATGCGGATCGCGCCGTCGACGCGGATCGTCTCGCCGTTGATCATCGGGTTCTCGACGATCTGCGCGACGGTCAGCCCGAACTCGCTCGGCTTGCCCAGACGAGACGGGTGCGGGACCTGCTTGCCGAGCGACTCGCGGGCCGCCTCGGGAAGCGAGGCCAGCAGCGGGGTGTCGAAGGTGCCGGGCGCGATGGTGACGACGCGGATCTGGGTCTCGGCGAGCTCGCGCGCGATCGGCAGGGTCATCCCGACGACCGCCGCCTTGGACGCGGTGTAGGCCGCCTGGCCGATCTGGCCGTCGAAGGCCGCGACCGACGCGGTGTTGACGATGACGCCGCGCTCGTCGGCGTCGACGAGGTCGAGCTGCTGGATGCGCTGGGCGGCGAGTCGGATGACGTTGAACGTGCCGACCAGGTTGATGTCGATCGTGCGCTGGAACTTCTCCAGCGGGTAGGGGCCGGAGCGGCCGACGACCTTGATCGCGTCGCCGAGGCCGGCGCAGTTGACCACGACCCGAAGGTCGCCGAGCTCTGCGGCGACGTCGAGGGCGGCCGAGACCTGCTCGCTGTCGCGGACGTCGGCCGGCGCGAAGCGCACGGTGCCCGGATGGGCCGCCTCGATCTCGGCGCCCTTGGACGAGGGCAGGTCGACGATGACGGCCTTGGCGCCGCGCGCGAGCAGCGCCTCGACGGTGGCCAGACCCAGGCCCGATGCGCCTCCGGTGACGAGGGCGACGTGTCCGCGGATGTCCATGGAGAGTCCTTTCTCTCGTCCGTCATCTGTGACAGACTTAGCGAGCGCTAGATAACCCTACTTCACCGTCCCTGTCAAGCGCCGCACGTCCCCGCTCGAGGAAGAGAGACCCCATGCCGCACCCCGACGTGCACGTCGCCCGAGACGGTGCCACTGCCGGCACCGCCGAAGGCTCTGTGCGCACCATCACGATCAACGCCGCCGACCGCCTCAACTCGCTCGACGACGCGATGCTGCGCGCCCTCGCCGAGGCCGTCGCCGAGGAGCCCGGGAGCGACCGCGTCATCGTCCTGCGCGGTGCCGGGCGCGGCTTCTGCGCCGGGGCCGATCTCGGCCGCGTGGAGGATCTGGCGGATGCCTCGGCGGCGGCCACCATCGATGCCGCCAACGACCTCGTCGGCGCCCTCACGCGCTCGCCGCTGCCGGTCGTGGCCGTCGTGCACGGGCCGTGCGCGGGCGTGGGGGTGTCGATCGCGCTGGCCGCCGACATCGTGATCGCCTCCACCGACGCCTTCTTCCAGCTCGCCTTCACGAAGGTGGGGCTCATGCCCGACGGGGGAGCCAGCGCGCTGGTGGCGGCCTCGGTCGGCCGCGCCCGCGCGGTGCGCATGGCGCTGTTGGCGGAACGTCTCGGGGCGCAGGAGGCCGCGGCATCCGGTCTCATCGCGCGCGCCGTCGCTCCCTCCGACCTCGCCGCGGAGGCCGACGCGATCATCGCCGCCCTGGCCGCGGGCGCCGGTGACGCCCTCGCGCGCACCAAGGCCGCCGTCAACGCCGCCACCCTCGGCGGCCTCGACGACGCTTTCGGGCGCGAGCGAGCCGGTCAGCTGGTGCTGCTCGGAGCCGCCGACTTCGCCGAAGGCGTCCGCGCGTTCGGAGACCGGCGTCCGCCGCGCTTCACCGATCCGGTGGGCGGTCGGCAGCCGTGACCACGCACATGCGGGCGCTCGTGCTGCGGGCGCTGGAGGGTCCCGCCGCGCTCGCCGCGACGACCGTGCCCGTGCCGGCCCCCGACGACCGCCTCGTGCACATCAACGTCGAGGCGGCGGGCGTGAGCTACCCCGATCTCCTCCTCACGCGCGGGCAGTACCAGCTCCGGCTGGAGCCGCCGTTCGTGCCCGGCTCGGAGGTGGCCGGCGTCGTGCGCTCCGCGCCCGACGGATCGGGGTTCGCCCTCGGAGACCGGGTGATGGCGCTGACGACGTCGGGCGGATGGGCCGAACGCGTCGCGGTCGCCCCCGAGCTGGTGGCGCAGGCGCCGGCATCCCTCGATCCCGTCCGCGTGGCGGCGATGGTGATGAACCACCAGACGGCGTGGTTCGCCCTCACCCGGCGGGCGCAGCTCGCGCCCGGCGAGACCGTGGTCGTGCTCGGTGCGGCCGGCGGCGTGGGCTCGGCGTGCGTGCAGGTGGCCTCCCGCCTCGGAGCGCGCGTGATCGCCGTCGTGCACCGCGAGGGGGCCGAGGACTACGTCGCCGGGCTCGGCGCCGACGAGGTGGTGGCGCTGCGGGACGGATGGATGCCGCGGGTGCGCGAGCTCACCGGGGGCCTCGGCGCCGACGTGGTCGCCGACCCCGTCGGCGGCGACGCGTTCGACGATGCCGTCCGCGTGCTCGCGCCGGGCGGGCGGCTCCTCGTGCTCGGCTTCGCGGGCGGCGGCATCCCCTCGATCAAGGTCAACCGGCTGCTGCTGCGCAACGCCGCGGTGGTCGGTGCCGGGTGGGGTGAGGCGCTGCGCCGCGACCCGTGCCTGTTCGCTCGGGGAGCCGAGGCGCTCGCGGGATTCGTCGCCGACGGGATGATGCCGCCGGTGACCGAGCGCCGAGCCCTCGCCGACGGCCGCGACGCGCTGGAGCTGCTGGAGCGCGGCGGCGTGCTCGGGAAGGTCGTGCTGGAGGTCTGAGCGGGTCCGAGCCGACTCAGCGGATGCGGTCGGGCGACGTGCCGACCATGCGCAGCACCATGCGGACGTAGCGGCGGGAGATCTCTTCGGGCGATGCCTTGCCGTCCGGGCGGTACCACCGGGGAATCGTCTGGATCATGCCGAGCATCGCGCGCCGGGTCTCGGAGATGTCGTCGATGACGAACACCCCTTCGGCGACCCCCGCACGCAGCACCTCCCGCACGTGGTCCTCGATGCGGTCGCGCACCGCGACGTACTGATCGCGTATGGCCGAGCTGAGGTAGCGCGCCTCCGCGGCGTCGATCGCGGCGCTGCGGGCATCGACGGTCATGGCGTACACCAGGCACTCCACCACGTTCGCCAGCCGCTCCACCGCGTCGGCTCCGGTCTCCGCGGCGATGTCGAGGAAGTCGGCGATCGGCACGAGCGAGGTGCTCAGCACGTCGCGAAGCAGGCCCTCCTTCGACTCGTGGTGGTAGTACAGCGACGGCACGGTGAGCCCCGCACGCTGGGCGATCTCGCGCACCGAGGCCCCGTGGTATCCCTTCTCGAGGAACACCTCGAGGGCGGCCGTCAGGATCGGGCCGTACTCGGGGGCGCGGATGTCGCGCCACGGGGCTTCGCTCATCGGCCCAGGCTATAGCGAGCGCTCGTGCGAGCGCGCTTTGCCGCGCCTCCTCTCCCGGATGACACACGGGCGAGGAGGCGCGGCAAAGCGC
>NZ_LDRT01000156.1 GCF_001476655.1 Microbacterium testaceum
GTAGGCGACGGCCCCCGCGCCTCGCGCGCCGGAAACCACGAAGGGCGCCGGGAGAACCCGACGCCCTTCGTGTGCTCGCTGGGATCAGCGGGCGGCGTAGTACTCGACGACGAGCTGCACGTCACACGTGACGGGCACCTCGGCGCGCTTGGGGCGACGCACGAGCTTGGCCTGGAGCGTCGACAGGTCGACCTCGAGGTAACCGGGAACGGGGGGCAGCACCTCGGCGTGCCCGCCGGCGGCGGCGACCTGGAAGGGCTCGAGGCCCTCGCTCTTCGGCTTGACGTGGATCTGCTGACCCGGCTTGACGCGGAACGACGGGCGGTCCACGAGCTGGCCGTCGACCAGGATGTGGCGGTGCACGACGAGCTGGCGAGCCTGCGCGGTGGTGCGGGCGAAGCCCGAACGCACGACGAGGGCGTCCAGACGCATCTCGAGCAGCTCGACCAGGTTCTCACCGGTCAGGCCGTCGGTGCGGCGGGCCTCGTTGAACGCGATGCGCAGCTGCTTCTCGCGGATGCCGTACTGCTCGCGCAGACGCTGCTTCTCACGCAGACGGACGGCGTAGTCGCTGTCGGCCTTGCGCTTGGTGCGGCCGTGCTCGCCGGGAGCGTAGGGACGCTTCTCGAGGTAGCGGGCGGCCTTGGGGGTGAGAGCGACGCCGAGGGCGCGCGACAGACGCACCTTGCGGCGGTCCTGAGACTTCGTGGTCACGAAGTTCTCCTTCCGATGACGCGGCCGCGCCTTTCGCGGCTCGCGGGCGTATCGCCCCCTTCCGCCCGATCCGGAGCGCACGCCGGGGCGCACCGGAAGGTGATCACAGGAAGGAGGGGATGCCCGAAAACCCTGTTTCGAGCCGATTCATGCTATCAGAGCCGTCTGCGCGCTCCCGCGCGGCGTCAGCGCCCGTCGAGGATGCGGCGGATCTTCTCGAGGCGGGCGGACACGTCGCGCTCGGCGCCGTGGTTCGTGGGCTCGTAATAGCGCCTTCCCACCAGCTCGTCGGGCAGGTACTGCTGTGTCACGATGCCGATCTCGCTGTCGTGCGCGTACTTGTAGCCCTTGCCGTGCCCGAGTCGCTTGGCTCCGGGATAGTGCGCGTCCCTCAGGTGCAGGGGAACGCGTCCGAAACCGCCGGTGCGGACGTCGGCGATCGCGGCGTTGATGGCGTTGTACGCCGCGTTCGACTTGGCCGTGGTCGCGAGGTAGATGGTCGCCTCGGCCAGCGGGATGCGCCCCTCGGGCATGCCGATG
>NZ_LDRT01000157.1 GCF_001476655.1 Microbacterium testaceum
TCGGATTGATTTCGTAAGTGGCTGCATTTGAGTATTGTATGGGGAGCCGCGGACTGTCGACATGTCCAAGCGCAAGATCGTCGGCAGCGGAGGAGGGGTATAAGAGACAGTCCCCTCCCCCCACTGACCTAGGCTCGACCCATGGATGCCGAGCATGCGAACGCCCCGCGCGGACCGGTCGCCGTGCCGCTCGGCGCGACCGTGACGAGTGCAGCGGCGAGCCAGCTCGGCGCCGTCCGGGCGACGGGCGGTCGCGTGACCGGCGAACCCCGCCGCGAGACCCCCCGCGACCCCGGTGGCGTCCGCGCGACCGGCGCCCCGCGAGAAGGCGGTCTCCTCGACCGCTTCGGCCGTGTCGCCACCGACCTGCGCGTCTCGGTCATCGACAAGTGCAATCTGCGCTGCACGTATTGCATGCCGGCGGACGGGATGCCGTGGCTCCCGCAATCGCAGTTGATGAGCGCCGACGAGATCCGGCGCATCGTGCGAGTCGCGGTCCGTTCGCTGGGGGCCGAGGAACTGCGCCTCACGGGCGGCGAGCCCCTCGTCCGCAAGGACCTCGAGCACATCATCGCCGGCATCCGCGCCGACAACCCCGACCTGCCCATCTCCATGACGACCAACGCCGTGGGACTCGACCTGCGCGCACAGGCCCTCAAAGACGCCGGGCTGACCCGCCTCAACGTCTCGCTCGACACCCTCCACCCCGAGACGTTCGCCGAGCTGACGCGCCGCCCGCACCTCGATAAAGTGCTCGCGGGTCTCCGGGCCGCACGCGCGGCGGGCCTCGGCCCCATCAAGATCAACGCCGTGCTGCTGCGCGGCATCAACGACACCGAGGTCGTGCCCCTGGTCGACTGGGCGGTGTCGAACGGCTTCGAGATGCGCTTCATCGAGGACATGCCCCTCGACGGCGACCGCTCCTGGAGCGCGACCAACGTCATCCCGGCCCGCGACATCCGGGCCGCGATCGAAGAGGCCTTCACCCTCAGCCCCGACCCGCGCGGTCGCGGTGCCGCCCCGGCCGAACGCTGGGAGGTGCGGCGCACCGGCGAGACCGCCCTCGCCGGCCACGTCGGAATCATCTCCTCCGTCACCGAGCCGTTCTGCGCCGCGTGCTCGCGCACGCGCGTCACCGCCGACGGCCGCATCCGCTCCTGCCTGTTCTCGCACGAGGAGACCGACCTGCTCACGGCGCTGCGCGACGGCGCGGACGACGAGGGGCTCGCGCAGATCTGGCGGGATGCCATGTGGGCCAAGCCCCGCGCCCACGGTTCCGACCGTGTCGGACTCGCACGCGCCGACTTCGTCCAGCCCGAGCGCACGATGAGCGCGATCGGCGGATGAGACCGCTCGTCGAGCCGGTGGCATCGCTCGCCCCGGAAGAGCTCATCCGCACCGCCCGTCACGCCGTCCTCGCCGACATCGGCGAGGAGGGGCAGCGGCGGATCGCCGCCGCGCGCATCGCGGTGGTCGGTGCCGGGGGGCTCGGTTCTCCGGTGCTGCTCGCCCTCGCGGCCGCCGGAGTGGGCGAGCTGATCGTCATCGATGACGACGTCGTCGAGCGCACGAACCTCCAACGACAGCTCCTGCACCGCGTGGAAGACATCGGCACCACCAAAACGGCATCCGCCGCGCGCGCCGTGCGCGATCTCTCGCCCCTCACCGTCGTTCATGAACGCACCGTACGACTGACCTCCGACAACGCCCGCGAGCTCTTCGCCGACGCCGACCTCGTCATCGACGGCAGCGACACCTTCGACACGCGCGAGGCCGTCGCCGCCGCGGCCGAGGGTCTCGGCATCCCCCTCGTCTGGGGAGCGGTGCAGGAATGGTCGGCGCAGGTGACGGTGTTCTGGTCGCACCCGCCCGAGGGGCGCGCACCCGTCGTGCTCGGCGACCTGTTCCCTCCCGGATCCGCGGGCGAGCCGCCCACGTGCGCGCAGGTCGGAGTGCTCGGCTCGCTGTGCGTGCAGGTCGGCGGGCTCCTCGCCACCGAGGCGATCAAACTCGTCACCGGCGCGGGCGAGCCTCTTCTCGGGCGCCTCGTCGTGATCGACGCGCTGCGCGCCCGGCACGACGTGATCCCGCTCTCCCCCGCCGCCCGCCCCGCCGTTTCACCCTGACCTCGGAGGCCCCGATGACCCCGCTGCTCACCGTCGAAGAGCACCGCGCCCGCGTGCTCGCCGCCGTCGCGCTGCTCCCCGCCGAGACGGTCCCCCTCGCCGAGGCCGCGGGCCGCACCCTCGCCGAGCCGATCCTCGCCGCGCACGACCTCCCCGGCTTCGACAACTCCTCGATGGACGGCTTCGCGGTGCGCTTCGCCGACGTCGAAGGGACGGATGCCGATCACCCGGCGACCCTGCGTGTCGTGGCGGATCTGCCGGCCGGCACCGCCGACGACCCGGCGCTGGCCCCCGGTGAGGCCGCCCGCATCATGACGGGGGCCGCCGTTCCCGCCGACGCCGACGCGATCGTCCCGTTCGAGGACACCGCCGGGGGCCTCGCCGACTCGCTCGACACCGTCGAGGTGCTCCGCGCCCCCGCGGGCGCGGGAGCCTTCATCCGTCGCCGCGGGGGCGACACGCGCGCCGGCGATGTCGTGCTCGCGGCCGGCGAGCATCTCGGCCCGTTCGCCCTGGCCGCCGCCGCCGCGGCCGGCGTCGACACCGTGAGCGCCACCCGCCGCCCGCGCGTCGCGATCGTCTCGACCGGCAGCGAGCTCGTCGCCCCCGGAACAGCCCCGTCGCGCGGACAGACCCCCGACTCGAACGCCACCCTGCTCGCCGCCCTCGTCGCCGGAGCAGACGCCGACCTCGAGCTCGTCGACCGTGTCGGCGACGACCCCACGGGCATCGACGCCGTTCTCGCCCGCGCCTCGCGCGCCGACGTCGTCGTGTTCACCGGTGGCGTGAGCGCCGGCGCGTACGAGCCCGTGCGCCTCGCGCTGAGCGACCGCATCGCGTTCGAGAAGATCGCGATGCAGCCCGGCAAGCCCCAGGCCTTCGGCACGCTCGACGACGGTCGGCTCGTCTTCGGCCTCCCCGGCAACCCCGTGAGCGTCGCGGTGTCTTTCGAAGTCTTCGTGCGTCCCGCTCTTCTCGCCCTGCAGGGCCGCGCGGTCCTCGATCGCCGGATCGCCCGGCTCACGGCATCCGAGTCCTGGACGACGCCACCCGGCCGCCGGCAGTACCTCCCCGCCGCGATCGACCTCGTCGCGGGAACCGTGCGCCCCGCCACCGCGGGAGGCTCGGGCTCGCACCTCGCCGCCTCGCTCGCTCGCGCCGAAGCCTTCGCGGTCGTCCCCGCCGAGGTGTCCACCGTGTCGGTGGGCGACCCGCTCGATGTCATGCTGATTCCATGACCTTCACCCACCTGGATGCCGCGGGCCACGCCCGCATGGTCGACGTCACCCTCAAGCAGCCCACCGTCCGCACCGCCACCGCGCGCGGTTTCGTGCGCTGCGCCCCCGAGGTGATCGCGGCCCTGCGCGACGGCACCGCCCCCAAGGGCGATGTGCTGGCCGTGGCGCGGATCGCCGGCATCCAGGCCGCGAAGTCGACGCCGACGCTCCTCCCTCTCGCGCACGTCATCGGGGTGCACCGTGCCTCCGTCGACCTCGCGATCACCGACGACGGCGTCGAGATCGAGGCGACCGTCGGCACCGCCGACCGGACCGGCGTCGAGATGGAGGCGCTGACCAGCGTCTCGGTCGCCGCGCTCGCGATCGTCGACATGGTGAAGGGCCTGGACAAGGGCACCTTCATCGAGAACGTCCGCATCGTGTCGAAGACCGGCGGGAAGTCCGGCGACTGGGTGCGGCCGGGCGAGCCCGGAGTCGCCGCCGCAGGCGCCCCGGCGGACGGAGCCCGCGCATGAGCGTCCGCGTCCGGTACTTCGCCGCCGCGGCCGAGGCCGCAGGAACCGATGCAGAGGACCGCACCGAGGTCTCCCTGGGGGCGCTGCGCACCGCGGTCCTCGCCGACCACCCCGCCCTCATCGGCATCCTGGACCGCTGCGCCGTGCTGCTGGACGGCACCCGCCACGACGACGACGCACCGCTCGGGGGCGTCACGCACGTCGACGTGCTCCCGCCGTTCGCCGGCGGCTGATCGGCAGCACGCGCGCCCCCGCAGGCAGCGCCCGCGTCTCGGATTCGGAGAAAGGACGCGGATCGCGATGATGCCGGCGTTCACTCCGAATCCGGTGCCCCTCTCCGATTCTGCGGCGTCCCCTCCGACCGGGCCGCGGCACGCCCGTGGAAGCTAGCCCCCCAGGCCCTTCCACGCCGTCGTGCCGTCGGCCTCGACCTGGCGCTTCCACACGGGAAGGTCGGTCTTGATCGTCTCGATCACCGTGCGGCACACCTCGAACGCCGCGGCGCGGTGCCCCGAGGCCACCGCGATGATGACGGCGGCCTCCCCCACGGCGAGCCGACCGACGCGGTGGCTCACGGCCACGATCGCGTCGGTGCCCGCGGCAGCCTGCTCGGCGATGCGGTGGAGCGCAGCGGGCGCATCGGGGTGCGCGCTGTACTCCAGCGCGACGACGGTGTCACCGGCATCCGGGTCGGTGTTGCGCACGCGGCCGACGAAGGTCGTGACCGCCCCCGACGCGTCGTCTTCCACGGCACGCAGGTGCGCGTCGAGGTCGAGCGGCTCCTCGGACAGGCGGGCGATGCGGACGGCGCTCATCAGTGGTCTCCTCCGGCGAGCTGGTCGAGGACGTGCGGGGCGAGCTCGGCGAGGACGGCGATCCCGGATGCCACGGCCCGCGTGGATCCCGGGAGATTGACGACGAGGGTCGCGGGGCCGGCGATCCCGGCGAGGCCGCGGGAGATCACCGCGAGCGGGGTGTCGGAGAGGCCGCGGCGGCGGAGTTCCTCCGCGATGCCGGGGAGCTCGCGCTCGAGCACGCGCGCCGTCCCCTCGGGGGTGCGGTCGGTGGGCGCGATCCCCGTGCCGCCGGTCGTGACGACGAGACCGGCACCCGTGGCGATCGCCGCGCGCAGGGCCGCTTCGACGCTGTCGGCGCCGTCCGGCACGACGACGGGGGCGCCGCAGTCGAAGCCGGCCTCGCGCAGGAGCGAGACCGCCAGCGGCCCCCCGCGGTCTTCGCGCAGGCCCGCGGCAGAACGGTCGGACACGGTGATGACCCGGGCGGTGTGCGGCACGGATCCAGCCTAGGCGCGGGCGTCGGTCGCAGCGGCGATCGTCTCGACTTCGGGCACCTCGGGCGCGATGCGCCCGGCCTTCGCCTTCGGTTCGAGGTCTTCGCGCTGCACCGATTCGGCCGCGGCCGTGATGCGCCGGGCCATGCCGCTGAAGATCAGTCCGTGAAACGGCAGCACCGAGAGCCAGTAGAGCCGTCCGGCGAGGCCCGTGGGGAAGAACAGCGCGCGCTGATCGAACCGAGCGCCCTCGCCGTCGGGGCTCGCCCTCAGCTCCAGCCACGCGCCGCCGGGCACCTTCATCTCGGCCCGCAGGCGCAGCAGGTGTCCGGGCTCGATCGCCTCGACGCGCCAGAAGTCCAGCGCGTCGCCGACGGTGACGACGCTGCGGCTCCGGCGTCCGCGCGCGAGCCCCACCCCGCCGACGAGTCGATCCATCCAGCCGCGGATGGCCCACAGCAGCGGCGAGGAGTACCAGCCGTTCTCCCCGCCGATCCCCTCGATCACCGACCACAGCTGCGCGGGGCTCGCGCTCGTGCGCATCGTCCGCTCGTCGGTGTACACCAGCCGCCCGGCCCAGTCCGGGTCGCTCGGCAGCGGGTCGCTCGGGGCGCCCGAGACCTCGGCATCCTGCCAGCTCGTCTCGATCGCGTCGTCGTTCACACGCCCGAGGGCACGCCGGACGGCCTCGCGATAGGGCAGCAAGCCCCCCTCGGGGCGGGGCACGAGATCGTCGATCGCGCGGTCCTTCACGACGCAGTCGTTCTGCAGCGACTCCACGAGAGGACGCGCGATCGACTTCGGGATCGGCGTGACGAGGTTGACCCAGTGCGAGGCCAGCCGCGGGGTGAGCACGGGCAGCGACGCGATGGCGCGCTGGTGGAGCCCGGCCTCGAGGGCGTACCCGTTCATCATCTGGCCATAGCGCAGCACGTCGGGGCCGCCGATGTCGACGGCGCGGTTGACGTTCGGCGCGATCCGTGCCGCGCCGAGCAGATAGTGCAGCACGTCGCGCACGGCGATGGGCTGGATGCGGTTGCGTACCCACTTCGGCGCGGGCATGTACGGCAGCACGTCCGTGAGGTGCCGCACCATCTCGAACGAGGCCGAACCCGATCCGATCACGACGCCGGCCTGCAGGACGAGCGTCGGCACGCCGCTGGCGAGGAGGATCTCGCCCACCTCCACCCGCGAGCGCAGGTGCGCCGACAGCGGCGCGTCGTCGGGGTGGAGTCCGCCCAGATACACGATGCGCGAGACGGATGCCGCCGCCGCGGCGTCCGCGACGGTGCGTGCCGCGCGGCGGTCGGTGTCCTCGAAGTCGCGACCGCCGCCCATCGAGTGGATGAGGTAGTACAGCACGTCGACCGCGTCGACGGCACGGGTCACCGCCTCGGCATCGGTGGCATCCCCCGCGATGGTCTCGACCTGGTCGCCCCAGGGGAAGGCCTCGACGCGCCGCGGGTCGCGCGCGAGCACCCGGACGCGGTATCCGGCCGACAGCAGCCGCGGCACGAGACGTCCGCCGAGGTAGCCCGTCGCACCGAGCACGAGAGCCCGCGGTGCCGACCCGTCGGGGCGGAGCTGTGCGACGAGCGCGGGTTCACGGCCAGTAGGGGCGGACAGCTCGCTCATGCCCGACACGGTACGCCGCGGCCCCGCCCACGACGGGGGCTTGACGGCGCTAGGGTGAGGCGCGTGGTGAACGCGTGGGTGCGACGCGTGCTCGTCGTCGAGGACCAACCGGCGATGCGCGCCCTGCTGTGCGACATGCTGGTCCATCGCGGATTCGAGGCCACCGGAGCCGCGGATGCCGCCGAGGCGACGCACCTGTTCGCCGACAGCGACCCCGACGTCCTGCTCACCGACATCGACCTGGGCTCGCGCCCCTCCGGCGTCGAGCTGGCCACGATGCTGACCGGTCTCGCCCCGCACCTGGCCGTGGTGTTCCTCAGCAGCTTCCCCGGGGCCGTCGCCGGGCACCACGGGCCCGCCGGGGCGGTGTTCGTCTCCAAGCTCGACGTGACCTCGGCCGAGGTGGTGGCGGATGCCGTCGAAGCGGCGCTGCGCCGGGCCACGCCGCCCGCACCGACGCCGGTGCGGGCCTCCGCTCTGGCCGGTCTCACCCGGCGTCAGATCGAGGTGCTCGCGCTCGTTTCGCGCGGCTGGTCGAACGAGCAGATCGCGCGCGAGCGCGGCATCACCACGCGGGCGGTGGAGCGCGCGATGAGTCGCATCTTCGCGCGCCTCGATCTGCATACGGCGGGCGGGACGAACCCCCGCGTCCGTGCGAGCGCCCTCTACCTCGCCGAGTTCGGCCCCGTCGCGTGACCACTCTGTGGCCCGCCGTGCGTCGAGCGCTGACGGGAGGCCGCTTCGTCACGGGGTGGACGTTCGTCGCGGTCTTCGTCGTCTCGGTGACGCTGCTCGCCCCGCTCCCGGTCGGGCTCTCCGTGCTCCCGCGCGCGCTCGTCGGCGCCGCCGGCGCGGCCGCGGTCTCGGCGGTCTGGGCGGGGGTCGCCCTCGTCGAACGCGCCGCGTCCGACCCCCGGGTGCGGGCGGGAGTGATCGTGTCGGCGCTGGTGCTCACGGCCGCCGCCCGACCGCCGCTGCAGGACGCTCTCTCGCGGCTCGGCGAGCTCCCCGTGCCCCCGCCCGCCGACGCGCCCCTGCGTCTTCTCACGAACCTCGTGGTCTGGACGATCGCGCTGATCGGCACGGCCGCGCTCGTGGACGTGGCGCGGTCGATCCGCGAGACCAACGCGCTGCTCGCGCAGGTCCTCGCCCAGTGGGACGGCAGTGCCGCGCGGGTGCGCGGGTACACCACCGCCGCGCGCGCGGACATCCTCGCCGCCGCCGACCTCCTGGCCGCCGCTCGGTTCGAGACCACGGCCGACGTGAGAGCCCTCACCGTCGACCTCCGCACGCACGCCCACCGCCTCGACGAGCGCGCCATCGCTCCGCCCGCGCCGGGGGATCCGCTCGACGCGCGGGCCCCCCGGGCCGTTCCCCGCCGGCCGTCGCGGCTGCGCCTTCCCCCACCGGGACTCGCGGCGACGGTCTACGCCCTGGCCGTGCTCCCCTACGCGCTGCGCAGCGTCGCGCCGGTCGATCTGCTCGTCGGCTTCTGCATCGCCCTCCTCTCCGGCGCCGCAGCCGATCTCGCGGCCCGACTCCCCCCGCTGCGGCGGCGGCCCCGGGCCCGCGGTACCCTCTTCGTCACGACCACCCTGCTCGCCGGTCTGACGCTGGCCGCGGTCGCCATGGGCCAGGGCGTGCCGCTCGCCACGGCCTCCCTGGCGGTGCTGGCCTACCCCGCCCTGGCCTTCGCTCTCGCCGCGGGACGCAGCACGGCCCATGCGCTGCGCGTCGAGCGTCGGCGGCTGTCCAGCGCCCTGGCCGCGCGCGGGCGCGCCGACGACCTCGGCACCCGCCGCGTCCGCGCGGCCCTGCGCCGCGCCGCCGTCCTTCTGCACGCCGACGCCCAGGGGGCGGCCGTGCAGTTCGTCCTTCGGCATCCGGATGCCGCACCCGCCGACCTCGCCGTCTTCGCCGCGGAGCTGCGCGGACTCGGCGGGGAGCTCCGCACCGTTCTCGATCGCCCCACCCCTCCCGCCGCGGCGGACTCGCTCGGCCCGGTGCTCCAGACCTGGGGGGCGGTGATGCCGGTGTCCGCCGACGTCTCCGACGCCGCGAGCGCCGCGCTGCGCACCGACCCGGCTCTCGCGCGCGACGTCATCGACGTCGTGAGCGAAGGCCTGTTGAACGCGGCGAAACACGCCCGCGAACGCACCGCGCGCGTCGAGGTGCGTGTGACCGGAACAGCCGGCGGCCCCCGCCTGAGCGTGCGGATCGTCTCGCCGGGCGCCCCGGCCCCGCGCGCCCGGCTGCGCCCCGGCTCGCACGCCGCGCGCCGGGGAGCGCGACTCAGGGCGGAAGGTGCAGACGCCGTGCTCGAGGCGGTCTTCGCCGTCGAGGACCCCACCACGACGACGCGTTCTGTCGTGTGGACCGAACATTCCGACGGGACGCCGCGCCACCGCGCGTAGCGTCGCCGTCGATGTCCGAGCTCCCCTCCCTCCTGCCCCTCGCCGTCGGCATGGCGATCTCGCCGCTGCCGATCGTCGCCGTCGTCGCGATCCTGCTCTCGGCGCGCGGGCGTACCGCCGCGCCCGCCTACACCGGAGCGTTCCTGCTGGTCGCTCTCGCGGTCATCGGCGTCGGCGCGGCCACGTCGGCGGGGGCCTCGGCGGCCTCGCACGGCGCGGGCGGGAAGATCGTCGTGCTCGTGCTGACGGCCCTTCTCACGGTCGGTTTCACCGCGTTCGCGGTGGTCAGCTGGCGCGGACGCCCGAAGCCCGGCACGGCTCCGGTCGCCCCGGGCTGGCTGGCGGCCGTGGATGCCATCACCCCCGCGCGGGCCGCCGGGCTGGGCGTGCTGATGGCCGCCACCAACAGCAAGAACCTCCCCCTCGAGCTCAAGGGCGGCGCCCTGCTCGGCGCGGCGCACCTCCCCGTCGCCGTGACCGTTCTGCTGTGCGTCGCGCTCGCGGTCGCCGGATCCCTCGCGCTGGTGCTGCCCACGCTCCTCGGCGCGACGGGCCTGCCCGCCGTCGTCTCCGCGTTGCGCCGCCTCAAGGACGAGATGATCGCGCACAATGCCGTCATCATGACGGTGCTTTTCGCGGTCCTCGCCGCGACCGAAGCCGCCCACCTGATCCACCAGCTCACCTCCTGAGGACGCCCATGGACACCTCCCCGCTCGTCACCGCTCCCGCCGGAACCTTCCGTGGCCTGCTCGACCGCGGGGTCCGGTCGTGGCGCGGTATCCGCTTCGCCGTCGCCCCCACGGGCGAGCGACGCTGGCGCGATCCCCTGGCCGCCCCGGATGCCGAGGGAGAGGTGGATGCCACGGCCTTCGGGCCCGTGTGCCCCCAGCCCGCGAACCCCGCCATACCGCTGGGTGAGGGCACCGTCCAGGACGAGGACTGCCTGTCGCTGAACGTCTGGGCGCCCGGCGACGACGCCGCTGCGCGCCCGGTCATGGTGTGGCTGCACGGTGGCGCGTACACGTTCGGGTCGTCACGCCAGCCGATGTACGACGCCACGGCGATGGTCGACGCCGGCAACGTGATCGTGGTCACGGTCAACTACCGCCTCGGCGCGCTCGGATTCCTCGACCTCTCCGGCGCGGTGCCGGAGGCCGGCTTCGAGGGAAACCTCGCCCTCAAGGACGTGCTGCTCGCCCTGCGCTGGGTGCAGCGCAACATCGCGGCGTTCGGCGGCGACCCCGCGCAGGTGACCGTGTTCGGCGAGTCCGCGGGCGGCGGCCTGGTCACGACGCTGCTGGCGACGCCGTCGGCGCGCGGGCTGTTCTCGCGGGCGATCGCCGAATCGTCGCCGGTCTCCAGCGTCTACGGCCGCGAGCGCGCGACCCGGGTCGCCGAGCAGTTCCTCGACGCGCTGGGCGTGGACGCCGCCGATCCCGCCGCGCTCCGCGACGCTCCCGTCGACGCCGTCGTCGCGGC
>NZ_LDRT01000158.1 GCF_001476655.1 Microbacterium testaceum
CGGGCGCGCAGCGCATCGCGGTGACGAGCGGAGGAACGATCCCCGACCGCGGCCTCTTCGGGGTGTTCGTGGCGGGCGAGTCACAGAACGCCCGCGTCGGCGAGCTCGACGAAGAGATGGTCTACGAGTCGCGTGTCAACGACGTGTTCACGCTCGGCACGACGAGCTGGCGGATCGTCGAGATCACGCACGATCGCGTCAACGTGCTGCCGGCCTTCGGGCAGCCCGGCAAGCTGCCGTTCTGGCACGGCGACGGCATCGGCCGCCCCGCCGAGCTGGGGGAAGCGCTGGGGAAGTTCTCGCGTGACCTGGCGGGTGCCGACCAGGCCAAGGCAGAGGAGCGCCTGCGCGAGTCCGGGCTCGACGACAACGCCATCACGAATCTGCTCTCGTATCTCGCCGAGCAGCGCGAGGCCACCGGGAGCCTCCCGACCGACAAGACGCTCACCGTCGAGCGCAGCCGCGACGAGGTCGGCGACTGGCGCATCATCTTGCACTCCCCCTACGGCATGCAGGTGCACTCCCCCTGGGCTCTCGCGGTGAACGCGCGCATCCGCGAGCGGCTCGGTGTCGAGGGGGCGGCCGTCGCGAGCGATGACGGGATCATCGCCCGGGTCCCGGATGCCGCGGCCGAGCCGCCCGGCGCAGACCTCTTCGTCTTCGAGCCCGACGAACTCGAGCAGATCGTCACCGACGAGGTAGGGGGTTCGGCGCTGTTCGCCTCGCGCTTCCGCGAGTGCGCGGCGCGGGCGCTCCTGCTTCCCCGCCTCAACCCGAACCGTCGTTCGCCCCTGTGGCAGCAGCGGCAGCGGTCCGCTCAGCTCCTCGAGGTCGCGAAGCGGCATCCGGCTTTCCCGATCATCCTCGAGACACTGCGCGAGGTCCTGCAAGACGTCTACGACCTCCCCGCGCTTCTCCGCGTCACCCGGCAGATCGGCGAACGCCGCATCCGGCTCGTCGAGATCACCACCTCGCAGCCCTCGCCGTACGCGCGCGACCTGCTCTTCGGGTACGTCGGCGCTTTCATGTACGAGGGCGACTCGCCCCTCGCTGAGCGTCGCGCCGCGGCCCTCTCGGTCGACCCGGCGCTGCTGAGCGAGCTGCTCGGCAAGGTCGAGATGCGCGAGCTCCTCGATCCCGAGGTCATCGCGCAGTTCGAGCGCGAGGCGCAGCGACTCGACCCCGACCGTCGTGCGCGCGGGGTCGAGGGCGTCGCCGACCTCCTGCGCATCCTCGGGCCGCTCGACGCGACCGAGGTCGCGGCGCGCCTCGACGCCGAGAGCGATGCCCTCGTGGAGGCCGAGCAGCACCTCGCGACCCTCGTCGACGATCGCCGTGCGATCCGTGTCACGATCGGCGGTGTCTCGCGCGTCGCCGGGATCGAGGACGCCGGGAGGCTCCGCGACGCCCTCGGCGCGGCGCTGCCGGTCGGCATCCCGAACGCTTTCCTCGAGCCTCTCGCCGACCCGCTCGGCGACCTGGTGGCTCGGTACGCCCGCACGCACGCGCCCTTCACGACCGACGCGGTCGCCGGACGGCTCGGGGTGGGGATCGCCGTCGCCCGGTTGACGCTGCAGCGGCTCGAATCGCAAGGGCGGTTGGCGAGCGGGTTCTTCCTGCCCGACCCTTCGACAGGCTCAGGGTCCGGAGGCGGCAGCCGCGGCGACGACACCGAATGGTGCGACGTCGAAGTCCTCCGCCGCCTGCGTATGCGCTCGCTCGCCGCGATCCGCGGCAGCGTCGAGCCCGTCCCGCCCGCGGCGTACGCACGCTTCCTCCCCGTGTGGCAGCACCTGGGCCGGCCGCTCGAGGGCATCGACGGGGTGCTCGCGGTCATCGAGCAGCTGGCGGGAGTGCCGATCCCGGCGAGCGCGTGGGAGTCGCTCGTCCTGCCGTCCCGCGTCCACGACTACTCTCCGGCGCTCCTCGATGAGCTCACGGCGACGGGAGAAGTGGTGTGGTCGGGTCACGGCACCCTCCCGGGGCGCGACGGCTGGATCGCCCTGCACCCGGCCGAGGCGGCACCGTTCACCCTGCAGGACCCCGACGACCCCGACGATCCGGCCCCCGATTCGCTCGAAGCGCGCATCCTCGCCGCCCTGGGGGGAGGCGGGGCGTACTTCGCCACGCAGCTCACCCCGTTGGCCGGTGCCGAGAACGAGCAGTCCGTCAACGATGCGCTGTGGGCGCTCACCTGGGCGGGCCGCGTCACGAACGACACCTTCGCCCCCGTCCGCATGCTCCTCAGCGGCGGCGGACAATCGCACCGCGTGGCTCGCCGAGCACCGCGCGCGCGTATGTACCGCGGGGCCACGATGTCGCGGGCGACCTCGGCTCCGCGCCCGCCGTCGCTGGGCGGACGCTGGTCCCTCCTCCCCGAGAGGGAGCAAGATGCCGCGGCCCGCGCGACCGCGACGGCGAGCCTGCTGCTCGACCGGTACGGCGTCGTGACGCGGGGGGCCGTGCAGTCCGAGGGTGTCCCGGGCGGGTTCGCGCAGGTGTACCGCATTCTCGCGGGCTTCGAGGAGGCAGGACACTGCCGCCGCGGGTACGTCATCGAGAAGCTCGGGGCGGCCCAGTTCGCCGCCTCGGCGACGGTCGATCGGCTGCGCGAGTTCGCCGCCGTCGCCGATCCCCCGCCGCTTCGCACCGTCACCCTCGCGGCGACCGATCCGGCGAACCCCTACGGCGCCGCCCTGGGCTGGCCCGCCCTCGAGGGGGTCACCCATCGACCGGGACGCAAGGCGGGAGGTCTCGTCGTGATCGTCGACGGCGAGCTCACCCTGTACCTCGAACGCGGCGGACGCACCGCCCTGGCCTTCACCGACGACGAGGCCCGGCTCGCGGCGGCCGCGACCGACATGGCGGAGACGGCGAAACGACGACGGCTCGAGACGCTGACGATCGAACAGGTCAACGGTGAGTTCGTCTACGGCACGGGGGTCGGTCGGGCGCTCCGCGCCGCGGGTTTCGTCGAATCCCCGAAGGGGCTGACGTTGCGCAAGCTCACCGCGGGCGACACCCTGCGCGAGGCCGCTCGTGCCTAGGGGCTTCGCCGTCGCGCCCGCCGCACGGCCGCCCGCGCAGAGGGGCTTCGCCGTCACGCCCGGCCCACGGCCACGCGCCACCGCGTCCTCCGACCGGACGGAGGCCGCTCGTGCCTGAGGGCGACACCGTCTACCGCGCCGCCGCGAAGCTGAACGCGGCCCTCGCCGGCCGGGTCGTGACGCGCTTCGACGTCCGCGTCCCGGGGAGCGCCACCGCCGACCTGCGCGGCGAGACCGTCCACGAGGTCGCCGCCCGCGGCAAGCACCTCCTCCACCGCATCGGCGGCTACACGCTGCACTCGCACCTCAAGATGGAGGGCCGGTGGGATGTGTACCGCCCCGGCGAGCGCTGGCGGCGGCCCGCCTTCAAGGCGCGCGCGATCGTCGGCGTGACGGGCGCGGACGCCGTCGGCTTCGACCTGGCGATGGTGGAGGTGCTCCGCACGACCGACGAGCACACCGTCATCGGCCATCTCGGTCCCGACCTGCTCGCCGACGACTGGGACGAGGCCGAGGCCGTCCGACGCGTCGCCGCCGACACCCGCGAGGTCCATGTCGCCCTGCTCGACCAGCGCAACGTCGCGGGCTTCGGCAACGTGTACGCGAACGAGCTCCTGTTCGTGCGCGGCATCGCTCCGACCACACCCGCGACCGAGATCGACGCCTCTGCCACGATCGCGCTCGGTGAACGCATGATCCGTGCGAACCTCCCCCGCCCGGAACGAACGTTCACCGGCGACTCGCGCCCGGGGCGCCGATTCTGGGTCTACGGCCGCGAGGGAGCGCCCTGTCGTCGCTGCGGCACGCCGATCCGCGCGACGACGCTCGGGGCTTCGGCGACGAGCGAACGCAACGTCTACTGGTGCCCCACCTGTCAGCCCGGGTGATCCTCCGGCCGTTCCCGGATCAGCGCCCCTCCGGTTCCCTCCTGTCAACCCGGCTCATCCCGTCGGGCGAGCATGCGAGAACAGGAGGACGCAACATCGTCGGGAGTCCTCGCCGCACTTCTCTCGACATCGAGCAAACCGATGGCGGCACGGGCGACGAAGAACCATTCGAGGGAATGAAGGATATTCCTCACCCGTTGTCATACATGTCGGCTGAATCCGAGAGTCGACCGGAGGGGATCGTGGGTAAGAACTACATCGACATCGAGAACGACCACGGCGAAACGCTGCGCTACCGCAAGCACGTCAACGGTCGCGGACTCGTCGCGCACGGCGCGAAGGTCCACCCGTCGGCGCTGGTCGAGAACGGCGCCTACGTCGAACCCGGCGTGCAGATCGCCGCAGGTGTTCATGTCGGCCGCGGGGCGTGGATCGAGTCCGACGCCGTCATCGGACCCGAGGCACGCATCGAGCCGCACGCGCACATCTGCGCCGGGGCCGTCATCGGAGCGGGTGCCCACATCGGCGTCCGCACCCAGGTGGGCCACAACGCCCGCATCGCGACGGGCTCGCTCATCGGCGACGACGAGATCATCAACGACGGCGAGGCCGTCGCCACCGACCAGCGGGGTCTGCGCCTGGCCGCGTGACCGGTCGGCCGCCGCACGGTCTCACGACCCGCACGACTCCTCCGAGCGTGCGGGTTTTCGTTCTCCCGGGTCCAGGCCGATGGTGGGGAGGCTCGGTCTCTCCGAGGGGCAGCGTGCGATACCGGAGCCACCCGTCACGGCACCGGGCACGCGAGACTCACGCGAGGATCGCCAGCACCAGACCGACGAGCGGCAGCGTGCCCTGAATGGTCGCGGGGCGCAGGTACTTGCTCCCCGAGGTCACGAGCACGAGCGCGGCACC
>NZ_LDRT01000159.1 GCF_001476655.1 Microbacterium testaceum
GCGACGCCCTGCACGAACGCGATCTTGTAGCCCCCATCCGACCCGCCGGACGCGGATCCCGACGACGAGCCGCCGGAGCACCCGGCGAGGACGAGGGTGGCTGCGGCGCCGAGGGTGGCGAACGCGAGAACCTTGTTGTTCCACTGCATTGTGATTGCCTGTTCTCTCTTGGTTGATTCCGGATGCCGGGCGCTCAGCCGCGGCGTCCTCCGCTGACGAACTTGCGCCAGAGGCTCTGGGTGTTGCCGCGGGTCGCGGCGGTGCGGCGCACCTGGTCGACGTAGACGGCGGTGATCAGCACCGCGCCGACGGCGACCTGCTGCCAGAACGGCTGCACGCCCGTGATGACGAAGCCGTTCTGCAGGACGGCCGGGATGAAGAGGCCGACCACGGTGCCGAAGATCGTTCCCACGCCACCGAACAGCGAGGTCCCGCCGATCACCACGGCCGCGATGACGTTCAGGTTGGTCTGCGACTGGCCGGCGATCGCCGTGGTCGAGAACTGCGAGAGGGCCAGGATGCCGGCGAGTCCGGCGAGCGCCCCCGACAGCGTGTAGACCGAGATGAGGTGGCGGTCGACCTTGACGCCGACCCGGCGGGCGGCGAGCTCGCTGGAGCCGACCGCGTACGTGTAGAGGCCGAACTTCGTGAAGTGCAGCACCACCGCGCCGATCACGACGACCACGAGGGCGATGACGCTGATGATCGGAAGCGACCCGAACACGTTGCCGTAGCCGATCGACACCGTGAGCACGGTCGGCACGTCGCGGATGTCGACACCGCCCGTGAGGATCTGCGCGAGACCGAGAGCCATGCCGAGCGATCCGAGCGTGACGATGAGCGGCGGGATCTTGGCTTTCGCGATGAGGAACCCGTTCAAGAGCCCCCAGCACACGCCGCTCAGGATCGACACCAGGATGCCGATCGTGGCGACGCCCCAGCCTTCACCGCCGAGCGCGCGCATCGTCAGGGCGGAGACGACGCCCGAGAACACGAGCACCGAGCCGATCGAGAGGTCGATGCCCGAGGTGATGATGATGTAGGTCATGCCGACGCCGAGGACCGCGAGGATCGAGGCGTTCTGGATGATGAGGCGGAAGTTCGACCACTGCGCGAACGCATCCGGTGCGAGCGCGCTGAAGATCAGCACGATGACGATGAGGATGAGCAGGATCTGGAAGGCCTGCGCCTTCAACAGTCCCTTGAAGAAGTTCGGCCGCGAGTCGTCGAACGTGCCGATGGCCACCGTCTCGGTGGGAGGCGTCGTGGTGCTCATTTCGAGTCGTCCTTCGTGACGGCGCCGGTCATGAGCCCGACGAGTTCTTCCATGGAGGTGTCCTTCGCGGAGATGTTGGCGACGCGCGTCCCCAGGCGCAGCACCTGGATGCGGTCACACACCTCCATCACGTGCGGCATGGAGTGCGAGATCAGTACGACCGCGATGCCCTTGTCCCGCACGCGGCGGATCGTCTCGAGCACGTTCTTCGTCTGGCGCACGCCGAGGGCGGCGGTCGGTTCGTCGAGGAAGACGAGGCGACCGGCCCAGTGCACCGCCCGGGCGATCGCGATCGCCTGCCGCTGACCGCCCGACATCTCCCCCACCGGCGACGACAGCGACCGCACCGTCGCACCGAGCTCATCGAACGCCGCCCGCGACGCCTTCGCCATGTCCTTCGTCCTCATGAACCCCAACGCCCCGGCGATCCCGGGCCGGCGAATCTCCCGCCCCAGGTACATGTTCTGCACCGGATCCAGATGCGGGGCGAGCGCCAGATCCTGGTACACCGTCTCGATACCCAGCGACGACGCCACCTGCGGGTTCGTCATCTCGATCGGCTTCCCGTCGAAGCGGATCTCACCCTCATCCACCGCAAGATTCCCCGACAGGGCCTTCACGAGCGTCGACTTCCCGGCACCGTTGTCACCGATCAACGCGGTGACCTCACCCGGATAGACC
This sequence comes from Microbacterium testaceum, assembly GCF_001476655.1. Classification (GTDB taxonomy): domain Bacteria; phylum Actinomycetota; class Actinomycetes; order Actinomycetales; family Microbacteriaceae; genus Microbacterium; species Microbacterium testaceum_C. The sequence goes on from NZ_LDRT01000159.1 coordinate 1,958, forward strand.
TCGAAATCGACGTTGTTCAACGCCCGGACATGACCGAACTGACGCGACAGGCCCCGAGCCTGCAACACCGGAACGGTGGTGGTGGTGGTGCTCATGAGGCAGCTCCTTCGTGGTGGCCGACCACAGCGATCGGCAGCTCGTTCACGTCGTCTGCTCCGGACCACGGCAACGTGGCGACGGAGAGAAGGAACACCCGCAGGATCGCGCGGTGCCCGACGATGTGGGGATGCAGACCGTCCGGGTCCAGCAACGCCCGGGCATGCGGCAGGAGCGGCGCATGCAGGTCGATGACCGTGGCATCCGATCGCATCAGGTGTCGGCCGACCCTCGCGAGATCCTCCTGTTGCCACCGCAGCCGGACGCCGGGCACCGCCGTGGCCGCCTCGACGGCAGGAGCGGCGACGGGAGGCGGCGTCATCCGGATCAGCCGCGTGCCCCCGAGGGTGACGAGGATGTGCTGGATGGTGTCGAAATTGGTGCCCGTCTGACCGGGGCTGAACACGCGTCGGCCACCGTGGTGTCGGACATCGTTGGTCCCGAGCAGCTGAATGACCCAGTCCGGCTCCCGCGCGAGCACCAGATCGAGGCGGTCGATGACGTCGGCCGTGGTGTCCCCGCTGCGTCCGGCGTTCACGACGGCGGGCGGGTCATCGGGGTAGACCTCCTCGAGCACCGCGTTCAGCTGATGCGCCCACGACAGCGCGTCGTCGGTGAGGGAGTCGCCGAGCGCCACGATGGTCTGTCCCGGACGAAACGGCAAGTGCGCGCAGGCCGCCCGCACCTCATGGTCTTCCAGCAGCAGACGCGCGGATGCCCGCACCTGCTCGCGAGCCTCCGCACGTTGCGCCTCGAGCTCCGCGACAGCGATGCCCAGAGCGTCCGCGACGAGCGGCGCGACGTCGGACTCTCCCACCGAGAGACGCGCCAATTCGGTCGCCTTCTCCGGGTGGACGAAGCGCACGCGCCACTCCCGGGCCGCGTGCGAGACGGCCGCCGCCTGCGCGGCGCTCACCGCCGGGCCTGCGCGTTCGTGCGGGCGTTGCGCAGCAGCGTCGTGCTCACGTGAACTCCTTCGTTCAATGACATAACAGACCGGCTAGTCGGTCGGTTATGTCATAGTAGCCTGGCGCGATGGAGCACCGCAACACCCGCGACCGCACGTCCGAGGCGCGATCGGGCAACCGCGCACGCGGCGACGCCCGCCGCGCGGCGATCCTCGACACCGCGGTCGAGATGATCGCGCGACACGGATCGCGCGGCGTCTCGCTCGGCGACATCGCCCAGGCCGCGGGGGTCTCCAAGACGGGCCTGCTGCACCACTTCCCCACCAAGGACGCTCTGCTCAACGCGGCTCTCGACCTCCGCGACGCCGTCGACCGTCACGTCAACCCGCCGGCGGGTGTCGTGGGCCTCGACGTCTTCACCGAGGTGGAGGAGATCTTCACCGGGTGGCTCGAGCGTCCCGCGACGCTCGGGCTGTTCACCGGCCTCCTCGCCGAGAACCTCACCGCCGGAGACCCGCTGCACGACCGCCTCGTCACCCGCGCCGAGACGGTACACGCCAACCTGGTGACCGCACTGGGGGCGGGTGTCGAGCGCGGCGACATCCGCCCGGATGCCGACATCGACGCCATCGCCTACACGATCGTCGCCTTCGTCAACGGGCTCGAGACCTACTGGCAGCTGGACCCGCGCATCCCCCTGCTCGACATGGTCGCGTCCTGGAAGCGCGCGATGGTGGCCTCCGTCGCCAGCCCCGAGGCCCTCGCGGCGAGCGCCTAGCCTCTCGGCACAAGGCGAGCCGGACGCCGCGGAGGATTCCCGCGACGCCCGGCTCGACATGGCCGCTCAGCCCTTCAGGCCCGTTTGGGCGAGACCCTCGACGAACTGCCGCTGCGCGAAGATGAACACGATCAGCACGGGCACCGCGGTCATGGTCGCCGCCGCCAGCTGGACGTTCCACATCTGGCCGCCGTACGCGTCCGTGTAGCGGGTGAGCGCCTGGGGCAACGTGAACAGGTCGGGGCTCTGCAGGTAAACCGTCGGCTCCAGGTACAGGTTCCACGTGTGCAGGAACGTGAAGATGGCCACCGCTCCCAGGGATGCCTTGGCGAGCGGCATCGCGATCCGCCACCAGATCGCCGCCCGGTGCAGACCGTCGAGACGCGCGGCCTCCTCCAGTTCGACCGGCAACGTCACGAAGAACTGACGCATGATGAACGTCGCCAGCACGCTCGGTGCCCCGAACGTCGACACCAGCAGGAGCGGCCAGTGCGTGTTCACCAATCCGAGCTGATTGAACATCTGGAACAGCGGAACGATCGTCACCTCGGAGGGCACGAGCAGACCCACGAGGACGATGACGAAGAGGAGGTTCACGCCGGGGAACCGGATTCGCGCGAAGGCGTATCCCGCCATCGCCGAGAACACCATCGTCGCCACCGTCACCACGACCGCGATGTACATGCTGTTCCAGTACTGCAGCAGGAACGGCTGTTCGGTGAGGGCGTCGATGTACGGCTGGATCGTCGGGTTCTGGGGCCACAGGGTCGGCGGGAAGGCGAAGATCTCGCCGATCGGCTTGAAGGACGAGGTGATCATCCACCAGGTCGGGAAGACGAACGGGATCGCGAGGAGCGACATCCCGATGTAGAAGAGGACCCGCACGGCGGGTCGCCGCTCAGTTCTCATAGAAGACCCATCTCTTGCGGAGCTGCCACTGCACGATGGTCAGGAGCAGGACGATGACGAACAGAACGAGCGCGAGAGTGGAGCCGTATCCGAACCGGTGGAACTCGAACGCCTGCTGGAAGAGGTAATAGACGAGCACAGTCGTCGAGATCCCCGGGCCGCCCTGCGTCAGAACGGCGATCTGGGCGAACACCTGCAGCGATCCGACGATCGTGATGATCGTCGTCAGGAGGATCGTGGGCGAGATCAACGGGAGCGTGATGCGCCCGAAGATCGCCGCCTTACCGGCGCCGTCGATGGATGCCGCCTCGGTGACCTCTTTGGGGACGCCCTGGAGTGCCGACAGGAACAGGATCATGTTCAGACCGACGTTCTTGAAGACCTGGACGACGATGACGCTGATCATCGCCGTGGGGCCCTCGCGCAGCCAGTTCGGCCCGTCGACGCCGACCATCGCGAGAAGGCCGTTGATACCGCCGTCGTCCTGGAGCAGGAACCCCCACACGATCGTCCACGCGACCAGCGAGACGACGACGGGCGAGAAGAACAGGGTTCGGAAGAACGTGATCCCGCGGACCTTGCGATTGAGCAGCACCGCGAGAAGAAGAGCGAGGCCGAGGTTTCCGATCACCAGGCCGATGCTGAACACCGCCGTCGCGCCGAGGACCGGGGCGACCTTCGGATCGGAGAAGAGCCGCTCGACGTTCTCGGTGCCGACGAACCGGAACGTGTTCGCGAGCACGTTCCACTCGTGGAAGTTGTAGTAGAGGATCAGTGCCAGCGGCAGGATCACGAAGGCCAGGATGCCGATGACCTGCGGCGCCACGAACAGATAACCGATCAGCGTGTCACCGCGCGACAGACGACGCCGATGCCGCTTCTCCGCCGGGAGCCCGGCCCCGGCGCGGGGTGACGCGCCGGCGGCCAGGACCACGGGGGCCTCGTCGAGGACTCCGCTCATTGCTCGAGGAGGGGGCCGATGGTGTCGCAGACCCCGCGCAGCGTGCCGGCGATATCGGCATCGGCGACCCACAGGCCGTCGAGTCCCGACCGCACCTCTTGCTGGATCTCGGCGGCACCGGTGTGCGAGGGCCGGACGGTGCCAGACGTGATCGCCGGGACGACGACGTCGGCGAGCTGGGCTTCGGTCAACACGGGATTGGCCGCGCTGAGGGTCGCCGCCGTCAACTGCGACGTGCGGGCGGGCGGGAAGTAGGTCGCCAGCTTGGCCGAGTTCTCCGGGTTGGTGAAGAACGCGATGAAGTCGGCGGCCTGCTGCGGGTGCTTGCCCTGCGCCAGGGCGCCCAGCCCCGCCTGACCGATCACCGAGTACTCACCGTCGGGTCCGGCCGGAAGGGGAAGCAACTCCCACGAGGTGATCCCGGATTCCTTCAAGAGAGAGGCGCGCGAGATCTGGGTCACGGTGAACGCCGCGTCGCCGGCGAAGAAGTCTGCGGTCGTTCCCGGTCCGGGCATCGACTTCTTCGCGAATGCGGCATCGTGCAGGAACGTGAAGGCGTCGACCATCTCGGGCGCGTCGAAAGTGCAGGTCTTGCCGTCTGCGGACCACGGCGCCGCTCCCCACCCGTTCCACACCGTGGACAGGTAGTCCCACTGCGTGTACTCGAAGTCGCGGACGACGAAGCCCGCCTTCCCTGTCGCGGCGTTGACCTTCGCACCGATATCCGACAGGGTGTTCCAGTTCCACTGGCCGGACGCCTGGAGCTCCGCCGCCGTGGGCTGCCCTGCCGCGGCGAGCAGATCGTCGTTCGCGAACACGACGAACGGCGACGTGGAGAACGGATAGGCGGCGAGGTCACCGTCCTCCGTGCGCCACAGCTGGGTCGCGGGTTCGGAGAGGTCGTCGAGCTCGTACCCCTTGGTCGACGACAGCGTGTCGTTCAAGGGAACCAACGCGCCGGACGAAACGAAGTCGGGGGCGGAATTCTCCAGCAGCCACGCCATGTCCGGCGGGTTCCCGCCCGCCAACTGGGTCGTGAGCGTCGTCGTGTAGCTGTCGAAGTCGAGCGGATCGAAGGTGATGCTCGATACCTCGGGATGATCGGCGATGTAGGCGTCCGCGATCTCGTTGAACAGTGCGAGCTGTGCCTCGTTCGACGTCCAGACGGTCATGCGGAGTGCGACGGGCTCATCGGCGCTGGGGCCGGAGCCGCTGCAGCCGCTGAAGACGAGTGAGGCAGCGGCGATGACGGCCGCGGCGCTCAGCATCTTTGCTGATTTCATGTGGATGCTCCTTAGTAACCCGTGACGTCGGGCCAGTGCAGCTCGACGCCCTGCCGGGTCAGGCGGTTCTGAAAGGTGGAGAGAAGGTCGCTCTGCGCGCGGACTTCGCGCGGGGAGACCGAGCGCTCGAGGCAGAACGCGGCGAGCGTGCCCGCCACCTCGCCGACGTTCCACTCCACGGGGTGCAGGCGGAAAGCGCCGTTCGTGATGTGCGTGGTGCCGAGGTTCTTGCCCGCGGGTAGCAGGTTCTCCGCTCGCACGGGGATCATGGCCCCGAGCGGGATCTCGTAGGGAACGGAGGCGACGTCGAGATAGTTGTCGCCACCCGTCGTGGGATGCAGGTCGATGCGGTACATGCCGATGCCGACCGTGTCGGGGTACTGCGCGGGCCCAGCGTGGCCGCGCAGTTCGATGGAAAGATCCTGCTCGACGACGGTGTACTCGGCCACGATGCGCCGCGACTCCCGGATGTAAGGCGCCTGTGCGAAGCCGTCCGCCGTGCCGGTGACGTCCCCTCGCAAGCGGAGTCCGGGCCACCCCCGGCCACCGTCCGGGCGCGGGGCCTCGGTCTGCAGCCAATAGAACATCGCGAGTGACTGCCGCTTCGCGGCCTGACGGTGCGCCTCCGGGTTCGGACCGGTCAGGGTCCCATCGAGGTAGTCGATCATCGGCCAGTTGACCAGGACGATGTCGCTGTCGAAAGCGCCCGGCTCGAAGAGACCCTTGGCGAGGATCCGTCGGAAGGTCCAGAGCTCCTCGTCGCCGCCCCCGGCGCGCTGATCGGCGAGCATCGCGAGAGGATCCCCGTCGATCGTGGGCGTGAAGGTGCGCGTGAAGATCTCGAGGGTGCGCGGGTGCGGGCCCGTGAGCGAGATCATGGGTGCTCCCCAAAACTCCGGCTGGCGTGCCCGCCATTCGTCGTAGTCGTCCGGCTTGTCGATGGTGTGGTCGCCCTCGACGTGGTCGATGACGAAGCACCAGCTGAACGCCTGTTGGTTCTCCGGCTGCGCTTCGTCGGGTGCGCTGGGCTCGCCGGTCTGCGCGCGGGATTCGAAGCCGGTGACGTGTTCCACCTCGGCGAGAGGGAGGAGATCGCCGAGCTCGGTGGCATCCAGAACGTAGTCCGCAGTGATCCGGGTCCGCGTCCCGTCGTCCGCCGTCACCTCGACCGCGTCGATCCGGTCGCCCTGCCGGAACGCCGCGGTCGGCCGGACACCCCGCAGGATGCGGAGACGCCCGGCGGACACGTGGGGGGCCAGCAGCCCGTCGATCACGGCGACGCCGGCCCGCGGCTCGGCGCAGATGCGGCTGACGAGACCGGCGCCCGGGTTGAGCGCGACGTCCTTCCGGGCGGCGGCCGTGAGGGGGTACCACTGTCGGTAGTGATCGCGGATGCCGTCTCGGAGTTCCCGGTAGCTCGCGGTGGCGCCGAATTGCTCGATCCAGGTGTGCTCGTCCGGCGGGACGGCTTGACTCGTCAGCTGCCCGCCGAGCCATTCGTACTCTTCGGTGAGGACGACCTGGCGTCCTTGTCGCGCCGCGGCGAGCGCGGCAGCGACGCCACCCATCCCCCCGCCGACGACGAGGACTTCGGTGTGCAGTTCGCTCATGGGCGAGCCTCCTGGGTGGGCGCGCTCAGCGTCGCGCCGTCGATGATGGGACACGGGAGAAGGGTTCGCAGCTCGTCGGCCGACGGGTAGTCGTCGTCCGAGAGCAGACGAGCCAGAAGGTGGACCGCGCGCTGTCCGAGTTCGGTGCGCGGCGGGTTCAATCGCGTGAAGCTGACGTCGTCCGGGCTGACGCGGGGCGACGAGCCGAGCGCGATGATGCTCAGATCACGCGGGACGTCGTAGCCCTCGTGCACCGCACGATCGTGCAGGCTCTGCGCGACCTCGGGCGACTCGGCGATCACCAGCGTCGGCGCGAACGTCGTGATCTCACGCCAGTCCGCTTCGAGGTCGGAGCCGTCGCTGAGGCGATCCGCGAGAACGACGTCGGTCGCCGACGTCGCGTTGAGGACCCCCTGGTAGCGATCGCGCACCGACTCACCGTCGCTGTCGAGGCGGAGGTACAGGACGCGCCGGTGTCCGAGCGCCAGTGCCCGCCCGACCACCTGGGCGGTCGCCGCGGTGTAGTCGATACCGACGTACGGAATCGCCGGAGTGTCGCGGCGACCCACCGCGACCACGCGGAACCCCTCGATGACCAGGCGCGCCAGCTCGTTCGGATCCATCTCCACCCCGAGCAGGAGAACGCCGTCGGCGAGCCGAAGGCGGTTGCGCTCATGGAAGAGCCGACGTCGACCGTCGACCACGGGGGTGCTGGTGAACAGGAGCAGATCGCTCCCGAGCTCTTCCGCGCCGGCTTCGATGCCGTTCAGCAGCGGCGTGTAGAAGTCGAGGCTCCGGGTCGGGAACGCGGGTTCGTAGGTGAAGACCCCGAGGATGCGGTTGTCGACGCCGGCGAGGCGGCGCGCGGACGGATCCGCGACGTACTTGGTCTCCTCGATCACGCGGAGCACGCGCTCCCGCGTTTCATCCGGGATGCGGATGTCTCCGCCGGTCCGGTTGTTGAGGACGAGCGAAACGGTCGCCTGACTCACCCCGGCGAGCTGAGCGATCTGACGCTGGGTGACACGACGTGATTCGGTACGCGACATTCATCCTCCTTGACGCCCATTCTGATTATGCGGATTATCAGGCGATGGATGCCACAGTAATACGCATTATCGCGAGAACGCAAGTCCGGCCCGCCCTCCGCGCGACAACGGGCAGAAGCTCGTCGATCCCGACGCGCTCACCCGACGACTCGACGAGCGCCGCACGCCATGTCCGACAGGACGCAGCCGATGACTCAGCCGTCGGCGCGCGCCCCCGATTCCCAGCTGAACGGCACGGCGAGAGCCGCGCCCCTTCCAGGAAGGACGACGGATAATCACCCCATGGCCTCCCTTCCCGCCTCGAACGACTCGCTCCTGGTCCTCTCGACCACGGGCCGCGCCTCTGAATGGCAGACACTGCGCGACATCGTGCGCACCGACACCGAGGACGGTTTCCGCGCCTACGTGACCTTCGTCGATGACGAGGTCTGGCGGGGCGCGACGGCGGAGGAGCTTCGGGATGCCATGCCCGCTCGCGGCAGCCGTGCCGCCATCCTGTTCGCGGCGGACGAGCGCACGCTGTCCGAGCCCGGGTTCCCCGTGCTGGTCATCGACCTGGCGGAGCACCGACCGCCGTTCCGCTGCATCGCGGCGCAGCTGTGGGCTGTGGAGAACAACCTGAACATCGCGAACATGGACTGGGAGGAGTTCGCGGACGCGGTCGACGGAACAGGCGTCTACCGAGGGTTCTGAATCGCCCACCGCGGCTACCCCTGAGGGGACGGTCTTACGGCGTCGAGGGTCGACACGCCGCCCACGCCCAGGAACGCCCGTGCGCCGCGAGCAATCGCACTTGATCGTGCACGAGGGAGACGTTAGCAACATACGTTGACAGCACTCCCCTGTCAACGTATGTTGCTTACATGTCCATCCCCTCCCCCGTCGACCAGGCGAGCGACACCTCGGATCCGTTCGCGGGCCTGCGCGCCATTGCCTCCCTGAGGCAGCTCACGGACACTCTCGAGCTCCGACAGGTCGAGGCGGCGCTGCGGGCGGGGCTCACGTGGCAGAACGTCGCCGACGCCCTCGGCGTCTCGCGCCAGGCCGTCCACAAGAAGTACGCCAAGCGCGTCGACTCGTCGATCGAACTCCCCCGGAGGAAACCCCATGGCTAAGCTCACGACTGCCTTCGCTACGAGTCACCGCCTCTGGGTGGCGGCCATGGAAGAAGCCTCCCGCGGCGGCGGAAAGGATGCCGGACTCGATCACCTCCTCCTCGCCCTCACCATCGACGACGGTGCGGCCGGTCAGGTGCTCCGGGCCTCGGGGGTGACCATCGAGCGAGCGCGCGAGGCGATCGCCGCGCAGCACCGCGAGCAGCTCAGCTCCCTCGGGCTCGACGTCGAGACCCTCTCCGACGGACCGATCTCTCTGGGAGATGCGACGGGATTCGACTGGACGGAGCAGGCCCGCGCCGCCATGGCCCGGGCGACGGCGATCGGCGAGACCGGCGACTCCGCCGCCGTCCTACGTGCTCTCCTCGCGGAGCCGAGCGGCTTCGTCACCGCGGTGCTGCGCCGCCTCGACACGACGCCGGAGAGCATCGGCGCCCTTCTCGCCCAGGCGGTCGCGCTTCCCGTCACCGCCCCGACGGCGTCCAGCGACGACCTGTTCCATCGGTCCACCACCGCGTTCCTGCCGGCGACTCCGGATGCCACCTGGGCGCTGGTCTCCGATCCTCGCCGCCTCGCGGAGTGGGATGCGACGACGGAGACCGTCACCCCCGGCGCCGCGGGCTCGTGGATTGCACCGCCGCAGGACGGTCGAGCCGTCGACCTGGGTCCGCAGCATTTCACGGTGGATGCCGATGAGTCTCGCCGGGTCGCCCATTGGACGTTCTGGTGGCCGGCATCCGTCCGCCGGACCAACCGGCGCCACGTGATCTTCGCGCTCGAGCCGGAGGCATCCGGAACCTCCCTCCGGGTCGACACGACCTGGGAGACCGCGTCCGCCCGGAAGCGTCGGAGAGTTTCCGCGGCGCGACCCTTTTTCCGCGCGCTGATGTGGTTCCAGGTGACGCGGGTCGCGTCGTCCGTGAGCGCGGCGCTGCGCGGCTGACCCCCTCGGAACGCACCGCGCCCGCGGGGCACGGCTCAGTCGCCGCTGCGCAGATCGCCCACGGTACGACGCCCGAACGCGATGTCGTCGAAGACGACGCGGCATCCGTCTCCAGTGGGGCTCTGCACCTCGAAACCAATTGTCAGCGCGTCCGCCGCCCCCGGGAGCGTGAACGCCCGGACGAAGCTCCACGCCTCCCCGTCATGCGCATGGAAAGCGAGGACGTTCCCGACGCGTGCGATACGGAGGCGCGCTGCGGGAGCGTTCACGACGAAGCCGTTGGCGTCGTCGGACACCCCCTTCGTGACGACCGAGACGACCATCGCCGTTTCCGCCGGTGACCGCTCGAAGCACAGCTTCGCCCAGTTCGTGTCGTCGACCCAGGCCAGCAGCACACCCGCGTCGAAGGTGGCTCGGTGATCGGGCGTCACCCGCGCGGAGAACGTGAAGTCACCCTCGGGTGGGGTCCCGAGGAGCGTGTGGGCGTTCAGCATCGTCTCGGCGGCCACGCCGGTGAGCCCACTGGGATCGACGAAGAGGTCGGTCCCGGCGGGAGCGATTCCCTCGACCCCCGAAGGGATGAGGGTCCACGCGGATTCCTCGGAGGCGTAGAGGTCGAACGGGAGAGGCGCTACTCGCATGACGTCAGTCTTTCTCGGTCGACAAGGCTTTCCCGGATGCCGCGCCCCTCTCCCCCGAAAGGAGACGACCCCCGTCGAGCCGACCGTTGCAGGTCATCTCGACGGGGGTCGCTTCGCGGTCTCTCCACCGGCAGGCGTCTCGCGCGGGGGACGTCGGGGTCCGAAGCGCCAGAACCTGGTCGCGGGATGCGGTGTGACCCTCGAACTCAGAAGTCCCAGTCGTCGTCTTCCGTCGCCTCGGCCTTGCCGATGACGTACGACGAACCCGACCCCGAGAAGAAGTCGTGGTTCTCGTCGGCATTCGGCGACAGGGCCGACAGGATCGCCGGGTTTACGTTCGTCACCGACGACGGGAACATCGCCTCGTAGCCGAGGTTCATCAGCGCCTTGTTGGCGTTGTAGTGGAGGAACTTCTTGACGTCCTCGCTGAGGCCCACCGAATCGTAGAGGCTCTGGGTGTAGCCCACCTCGTTGTCGTAGAGCTCGTAGAGCAGCGAGAACGTGTAGTCCTTGATGTCGTCGCGACGGGCCTGGTCGACCGTCTCGAGACCGCGCTGGAACTTGTAGCCGATGTAGTACCCGTGCACGGCCTCGTCGCGGATGATGAGGCGGATCAGGTCGGCCGTGTTGGTGAGCTTCGCGCGGCTCGACCAGTGCATCGGCAGGTAGAAGCCCGAGTAGAAGAGGAACGACTCGAGCAGGGTCGAGGCGACCTTGCGCTTGAGCGGGTCATCTCCTCGGTAGTAGTCCATGACGATGCGCGCCTTCTTCTGAAGGAACTCGTTCTCGGTCGACCAGCGGAACGCCTCGTCGATCTCCTTCGTCGAGCACAGCGTCGAGAAGATCGACGAGTAGCTCTTCGCGTGCACCGACTCCATGAACGCGATGTTCGTGTAGACGGCCTCCTCGTGCGGGGTGATCGCATCGGGGATGAGCGAGACGGCACCGACCGTGCCCTGGATCGTGTCGAGGAGCGTGAGCCCCGTGAACACGCGCATCGTGAGCGTCTGCTCCTCGGGGGTGAGCGTGTTCCACGACTGGATGTCGTTGGAGAGCGGCACCTTCTCGGGGAGCCAGAAGTTGTTCACCAGACGGTTCCAGACCTCGAGGTCCTTGTCGTCTTGGATACGGTTCCAGTTGATGGCCTGCACGTGGTTCAGCAGCTGCAGCTTTTCAGCCATGACGTCGCTTTTCCTCTATCGGTGAATGGTCAGTGGCTCAGAGCATGCACGAGACGCACTCGGTCATGTCGGTGCCCTCGAGCGCCAGCTGACGGAGGCGAATGTAGTAGATGGTCTTGATGCCCTTGCGCCACGCGTAGATCTGCGCCTTGTTGATGTCGCGGGTGGTGACGGTGTCCTTGAAGAACAGCGTCAGCGACAGGCCCTGGTCGACGTGCTGCGTGGCGGCGGCGTACGTGTCGATGACCTTCTCGTAGCCGATCTCGTACGCGTCCTGGTAGTACTCCAGGTTCTCGTTCGTCATGAACGGAGCCGGGTAGTAGACACGGCCGAGCTTGCCTTCCTTGCGGATCTCGATCTTCGAGGCGATCGGGTGGATCGAGCTCGTGGAGTTGTTGATGTACGAGATCGAACCGGTCGGCGGCACGGCCTGCAGGTTCTGGTTGTAGATGCCGTGCTGCTGGACGGATGCCTTCAGCTCGCGCCAGTCGTCCTGCGTGGGGATCTGCACCCCGGCGAAGAGCTCCTTCGCCTTGGCCGTCTGCGGCTCCCACACCTGATCGGTGTACTTGTCGAAGAACTCCCCCGACGCGTACGTGGAGTTCTCGAAGCCGTCGAAGGCCGTGCCGCGCTCGATCGCGAGGCGGTTCGAGGCCCGCAGCGCGTGGAACAGCACCGTGTAGAAGTAGATGTTCGTGAAGTCGATGCCCTCTTCGGAGCCGTAGTAGACGTGCTCACGAGCGAGGTAACCGTGCAGGTTCATCTGGCCGAGGCCGATCGCGTGCGAGCGATCGTTGCCGTCTTCGATCGAACGGACCGAGGCGATGTGGCTCTGCACGCTGACGGCGGTGAGGGCACGGATCGCGGTCTCGACCGTGAGGCCGAGGTCGCCGCCGTCCATCGCGAGCGCGATGTTCATCGAGCCGAGGTTGCAGGAGATGTCCTTGCCGATGGTGTCGTACGAGAGGTCCTCGTTGTACGTGGTCGGCGTGTTGACCTGCAGGATCTCCGAGCACAGGTTCGACATGTTGATGCGACCGGCGATGGGGTTCGCCTTGTTCACCGTGTCCTCGAACATGATGTACGGGTAGCCCGACTCGAACTGGATCTCGGCGAGCGTCTGGAAGAACTCGCGCGCGTTGATCTTCGTCTTCTTGATGCGCGGGTCGTCGACCATCTCGCGGTACTTCTCGGTGACCGAGATGTCACCGAACGGCTTGCCGTAGACCTTCTCGACGTCGTACGGCGAGAAGAGGTACATGTCCTCGCCGTTCTTGGCGAGCTCGAACGTGACGTCGGGGATAACGACACCCAGCGACAGCGTCTTGATACGGATCTTCTCGTCGGCGTTCTCGCGCTTGGTGTCGAGGAAGCGGAGGATGTCGGGGTGGTGGGCGTTGAGGTACACCGCACCGGCACCCTGGCGGGCGCCGAGCTGGTTGGCGTAGCTGAAGCTGTCTTCGAGCAGCTTCATGACGGGGATGATGCCCGAGGACTGGTTCTCGATCTGCTTGATCGGGGCACCCGCCTCACGGATGTTCGACAGCAGCAGGGCCACACCGCCGCCGCGCTTGGACAGCTGCAGCGCGGAGTTGATGCCGCGAGCGATCGACTCCATGTTGTCTTCGATGCGCAGCAGGAAGCACGACACGAGTTCGCCGCGCTGCGCCTTGCCCGCGTTGAGGAAGGTCGGCGTCGCGGGCTGGAAGCGACCCGAGATGATCTCGTCGACGAGCTGCACCGCGAGGCGCTGGTCGCCGTCGGCGAGCGCGAGGGCGGTCATGACCACGCGGTCCTCGAAGCGCTCGAGATAACGCTTCCCGTCGAAGGTCTTGAGCGTGTAGCTCGTGTAGTACTTGAACGCGCCGAGGAAGGTCTCGAAGCGGAACTTGGCGCCGTAGGCGCGGTCGTTGAGCTCCTGGATGAAGTCCATCGAGTACTTCGCGAGCACGGTGGGCTCGTAGTACTCCTTCTCGACCAGGTAGTCGAGCCGCTCCTTGAGCGAGTGGAAGAACACGGTGTTCTGGTTGACGTGCTGCAGGAAGTACTCCCGCGCCGCACGCTTGTCGGCGTCGAACTGGATCTTGCCGTCGGCGTCGTACAGGTTCAGCATCGCGTTCAGGGCGTGGTAATCCAGGCCCTCGAACCGCGCTTCGGTCTTGAAGTCCACGTCGGTCAGCTCAACTTCCACCATCGTTCCAATCCCTCGGTGACACGCTCGACGTCGTCGGGCGTGCCGAATACTTCCAGCCGGTACAGGTGCGGCACGTTGCACTTGCGGCTGATGATGTCGCCGGCGAGGCAGAATGCGTCGCCGAAGTTCGTGTTGCCCGCGGAGATGACCCCACGGATGTGTCGTCGGTTCCGCTCCTCATTGAGGAAGCGGATGACCTGCTTGGGGACCGCGCCCTTCTCGACGCCTCGGCCGGCACCCCCACCGTAAGTGGGGGTGACCAGCACGAAGGGTTCGTCGATGACGAGGGGCGAATCGGTCGGCCGAAGGGGGATGCGCAGGGCTCGCATGCCGAGCTTCTCGATGAAACGTGCGGTGTTTCCCGACACGCTCGAGAAGTAGACGAGCAGCGGAGCCGTGGTCGCCGACAGGACAGCGCTCATGACGGGGGTCGGTGAGCCTGTCGCGGTGTCACGCCAGGCGCGACGCGAGCTCGTCGATCTTGTCGGGACGGAAGCCCGACCAGTGGTCCTCGTCGGTGACGACGACGGGGGCCTGAAGGTAGCCGAGCGACTTGACCTGCTCGAGCGCGGAGGGGTCCTCCGACAGGTCGAGCACGTTGTACTCGATGCCCTTCGAGTCGAGCGCGCGGTAGGTGGCCGTGCACTGAACGCACGACGGCTTGGTGTAGACCGTGATCGCCATTCTGTTCTCTTTCTCCCCTAGAAACTCATCTTCCGAACGAGCGGGGCTCGCCGGGACCTCAATACTACATATGGGGACGGACATCAGGTGGAACCACAAGGGGTAGTAGTTACACGAGTGTGATTTTCCACCGCTCTCCCCATGTACAACACAGGTTCTCCACGATTTCATCCACAGGTCGCGACCCTCTTCGCCACCGGGCGACGCCCGCCGTTCCGCGGATCTCGCCGGACAGTCCGGCATCCATCCACAGCCCGCACGCTAGACGGGGGCTCCGACATTGCACAGGCGGTGGATTTGGATCTCCGGCGTGTCGCGGCGTGTCGTGCGGGAGCCGACCCCCGCCCGCTCCGTCGATGTCGGAGGGGGGAGATAGCGTTGTGCCGTGGCCGGCTACCGCGAACTTCTCCAAACCCCGGGCGTGGGGCGTATCATCGCCGCCCAGCTGACCGCCCGCTTCCCCAACGGCATGACGAGCCTGGCCGTGCTGCTGCACATCGAACATGTCACGGGCTCCTACGGCGCCGCGGGTCTGGTTCTCGCCGCCACGAGCGTCGGCCAGGCCATCTCGGGTCCGATCACGAGTCGGTGGATGGGCATCTGGGGCATGCGCCGCGTGCTGACGGTGACGCTCCTCGTGTGCGCAGCCGCTATCGCGACCCTCGCGCTCATCGTGATGCCCCTCCCCCTCTACATGGTCCTGGGGCTGATCGCGGGGCTGTCGACGCCGCCGATCCAGTCGGCTGTGCGCACCATCTACCCCAAGATGGTCAACTCGAAGCAGCTCACTCCCCTGTTCTCGCTCGACGCCTCGCTGCAAGAGATCATCTGGGTGCTCGCCCCGGTGCTGATCACCCTCGTCGCCACCCAGGCCGGCACCGTCCCGGGCCTGCTGCTCGTCGTGATCATCCTGCTCGGCGGGGGCGCCTGGTTCATCCTGAGCCCCGAGGTCGGGCGCGTACGCATCCCGCGCAGTCGCCGCCGACTCGGCCGCGTGCTCGGCAAAGCTCCCGTGCTGCTCGCGACCGCCACCGGCTTCCTGCTCATCGGCGCGTGCGCCGCCGTCGAAGCCGGCGTCGTCGCCACCTTCGACCACGGCGGTCTCGAGGCGGGCCTGATCCTCGCCGTCTTCGCGGTGGGCAGCCTCGCCGGCGGCCTCTCGTTCGGTCACATCCCGATCGGTCCCTGGGCCATGGCCCGCCGCCTCGCGATCGTCGCGCTGGGTCTCTCGCTCACCATCGTGTCGTTGAACGCCTGGTGGCTGGGCGCGACCCTCCTCGTCGCCGGGGCGGGCATCGCCCCGGCCCTCGCCGTGATGTTCGCGATGACGTCCGCGAGCGTGCGTTTCAGCGAGACCGCAGAGGCATACGGCTGGATCAGCACCGGCCAGCTCATCGGCGCTGCCGCCGGATCCGCCGCCGCCGGCTTCCTCGTCGACGGCATCGGTCCCCAGGGCGCCTACGTCGCGGCCGCCGCCTTCGCC
>NZ_LDRT01000016.1 GCF_001476655.1 Microbacterium testaceum
TGCGCGGTGTAACATGTCTTTGTGACGTGGCCTGGCGGCGTGGGATCGGGGACGCGGTCACCGTGTGTCATGAAAACAACGAGGCGAACTCGCTCACCGAGCAGTGGGCGACCGACCCGCCTCCGCCCCTCCCGTCCCCGTCCGGGTCGCCCACGGGGTCGCCCGCCCCGACGGCGCCGGCGACCGCGGATCCGCCCGAGCTCCCGCAGCCGGGCAACGGTGAGGTCTTCGGGGTGATGCGCATCCCTCGTCTCGGTGCGGACTGGCAGTTCAAACTCGCCGGCGGGGTGAGCTCCTCGGTGACGCTCGACCCGATCGGCATCGGTCACTACCCCGACAACGCGATGCCGGGACAGGTCGGTAACTTCGCCGTAGCCGGACACCGGGGCAGCCACGGCGCGCCGTTCGCCGATCTGCCGTCCTTGCGGATCGGCGATGCGATCGTCGTCGAAACCCCGGACGGCTGGTACACCTACCGCTATCGCAACCTCGAGTACGTGCAGCCCGATGGTGTCGGCGTGCTTCTGCCGGTCCCGCAGGACACGCAGGTCGAGGCGACGGATCGGTTGATCACCATGACGACCTGCAGCCCTCGTTACGGCTTCTCGGAACGTGCCATCGGCTACGGGGTGTTCGAGTCGTTCACCCCTCGCGCCAACGGTGCCCCTGCCTCGCTGACCTCTGGAGCCGCCTGATGTACGGAGCCCTCTGGCGTGTGCTGCCCGGACCCTGGTGGGTGCGCACCCTCATCCTTCTCGTCCTCGCGGCCGCGATCCTCTACGGCCTGTTCTTCTACGTCTTCCCCTGGGTGAGCGACATCGTGTACCCGCAGGAGGTCACGGTCGAGTGACCCGGTGGCGCGTGGTCGTCGTCGACAACCGCGACAGTTTCGTTCACACGCTCTCCGGGTATCTGAGCGATCTCGGCGCGCAGGTCGAGACGGTATCGGCCGACGACGCGTCCCTCTCGGGATCGCTTTCGCGGCGAGCGGATGCCGTGGTGATCTCACCCGGCCCGGGCCACCCGGACGCCGCGGGCCGGTCCGTCGAGGTGATCCGCTCGGCGCACGCGAACGGCATCCCTCTCCTCGGGGTCTGTCTCGGGCACCAGGCCATCGCCGTCGCCTTCGGTGCCCGCGTGGATCATGCCCCCGAGCTCCTGCACGGCATCACGAGCCGGATCCGTCACGACGGGCGCGGCCTGTTCGCCGATCTGCCCGATGGGTTCGTGGCGACGCGATATCACTCCCTGGCCGTGCGGGAGGAGACCCTCCCTCCGGATCTCGAGGTCACGGCGCGCACCGACAGCGGAGTGATCATGGGGCTCCGTCACCGGTCCGCGCCCCTCGCGGGCGTGCAGTTCCACCCGGAGAGCGTGCTGACGGAGCGTGGACATCAGTTGCTCGGACGGTGGATGCAGGATGCCGGATGCGAGGGCGCCGCCGAGAGAGGCGCCTCGCTTCACCCTCGCGGTGTCAGGAGCCGGAGCACGAGATCAGTGTGATCTCACTGTGCACCGGCACCTCGCCGGGGGCCAGCGACTGCGTCTTGACCGTCGGCGACGGCTTCGACGCGGGGCAACTGGGATCTTCTTCCGTCTTGACCGTCAACTGCATCGCGTCGGATTCGAGCTGACGCTTCGCGGCGTCCACGGTGTAACCCGTGTAGTCGACGATCACGACCTGGCCACTGGCGACGACGAGGTTGACCGTGGTGCCCTTGGCGATCTCGGAGCCGGACGTGACGCTCGACGACACGATGGTCCCCGCGGCGAGGGAGGGGTCGTTCTGACGCCGGATCGATCCGACGGAGAGCCCCGCCTGCTGCAGAGCAGTGCGGGCCGCCTCTTCGCTCATCCCCTCGAGAGTGGGGACCGTGGCCAGGTCGGGTCCGCTGGAGACGTACAGGACGACCTCCTGGCCCGCGGCCACCGAGGTGTCGGCCGCAGGAGTCGTCCGCGTCACATTGCCGGCGGCGATCTTGTCACTGGGCTCGTCGACGCGCTTGGCGGTGAGGTCCTGGCCCTGCAGGGTCTCGACGGCGCGGTCGTACGACATGTCCACGACGTTCGGAACCGCGCGTCCCGCGGACGGAACATCGTTCGACGGTTGGATCTGCATCACCCAGAACAACACGGCGACGAGCAGGACGGCGAGTACCGTGACTCCGGCCCAGATCCACGCGACGGGCGGACCGGGCTGCGTGCGACGCATCGTGGTGTCGGTGCTCAACTGGCGCAGCGAACGCGCCGTCTCGGCGGCCTGCCGCGGGTTCGGGCCGTACAGCTCGTTCGACAGTGCCGACATCTGGCGCTTGGTGGGTCCCTTGCCGTCGACGGTGGCATCCAGGGCTTCGCGGAAGCTCGCGGCATCCTGCGGACGCTGGAACGGATCCTTCGCGAGGGCGCGGAGGACGATGGCATCCAGAGCCGTCGACACCGTCTCGTTGACCTCGCTCGGCGGCACCGGGGCTTCGCTGACGTGCTGATACGCGACGGCGACGGGGGTCTCACCGCGGAACGGAGGGCGACCTGTCAGCAGTTCGTAGAGAACGACGCCCGTGGAGTACAGGTCGGCGCGCGCATCGACCGACTCGCCCTTCGCCTGCTCGGGGGAGAAGTACGCGGCGGTACCGACGATCGCCGTCGTCTCGGCGACGGTGGAGGAGGAGTCGGACACCGCGCGGGCGATGCCGAAGTCCATCACCTTCACGCCGCCGGACTCCGTGATCATCACGTTCCCGGGCTTGATGTCGCGGTGCACCACACCGGCGCGGTGAGAGTACTCCAGCGCCTCCAGGATGCCGTCGGCGTAGCGCAGGGCGTCGTCGGTCGGCACCGGGCCGGCGGCGATGATGTCTTTCAACAGACGCCCGTGCACCAGCTCCATGACGATGTACGGAACAGGGCGTTGCTGACCGTCGGTGCCCGTCTCGACGTCCTCACCGGCATCGAACACCCGCACGATCGTGGGGTGTGCCATGCGCGACGCGGCTTGTGCCTCGAGGCGGAAACGCGTGCGGAACGCCGCGTCGCCGGCGAGGTCGGCCTTGAGGATCTTGATCGCCACGGTACGCCCGAGGGTCTGGTCGTAGCCACGGTAGACGCTCGCCATCCCGCCGCGACCGATGAGGTCGTCCACGCGGTAGCGTCCCGACAGGACGCGCGTCTCAGTGGTCACGAAAAAACTCCAGGCGTGGTGCGTGTGCGAGAGGGGTCAGTTCTTGGGGCTTGCGCTCGGGCTCGGCGACGAACCACCGGTGATGGTGGCCGACGCCTCGCCCGAGGGACCCGCGGTACGGTCGGTCCCCGAGCAGCTCACCGTGTAGGTCACCTTGAGGGTCGACCCGGGGGAGTTGTTCACCATCAGCTCGGCGTTGCGCTCGTCGGGCGAGAACGACGCGGTCGAGGAGCCGTTGGTGACGAAGGTTCCACCGGTCGCGGTGAAGTTGTACGACGTGACGTTGCCCGTGCCCGCGGGGCACGTGTACTGCTGCCACGAGACCTGCTCCGTGGATCCGGCGGGGACCGACGCCGGCAGCGTGGGCGTGCTCGGCTGGGTCAGCGGCGTCTCTTCGCCGTACGTGGTCACCGTGATGTTGGTGCCGGCGGGGTTACGGCCCGTCGGATCGACGGTGTAGACCTTGCCGATCTCGTCGGCGTTCGTCGCGGCGTTTCCGGTGGCGCACGTCGCCGCGAGGTTGTTCTCGCGGAGGATCGCGCGCGCCTGGTCACAGGTGCGACCCATGAGATCGAGGGCGTCGACGTCGATCAGGCTCTGCGACGGCGTCGAGGAGGGTGTCGGTGTCGACGCACTCGGTGTCGGGGCGGGAGCGGTCGGCGCCGTGCTCGAGGGAGCGGCATCCGGCTCGTTCTGGTTGGTGAGCAGGGCGGCGAGGGTCCCGCCGAGCACGAGCACGAGCAGCACGATGAGAGCGATGAGCGGCCACGTGAGGCGGCTCCGCTTCTTCTTCGGCGGCACGGTCTCTTCGGTGTGCTCCTCGGTGAGCAGCGACGTCGCCGCCGGCGTCGGCATCAGGCGCGTCGCCGCGCTCGTCTGCCCGGGCGAGAGGAGCTGGGTGACATCGTCGGCGACGGCCGCTCCGGCGGCGATCGCGGGGACGGCTGCGGCGGCGGCCGCGAGGTCGCCGCGACGCAATGCCGTCGCGGCGCGCGAGACGGCGGCGGCCGAGGCGGGACGCTCGTCGGGCTTCTTCGCGATCATCGCCATCACGAGGTTCTGCACCGGGACCGCGACGGTGGGAGGCAGGGGAGCCGGCTGCTCGTTGATCTGCGCCATCGCGATCGCGACCTGCGACTCGCCGGTGAACGGGCGCTTGCCCGCGAGGCACTCGTACGCGACGATGCCGAGCGAGTAGATGTCGGTCGCGGGCGATGCCGGGTGTCCCGATGCCTGCTCCGGCGAAAGGTACTGCACGGTGCCCATGACCTGGCCGGTGGCCGTCAGCGGCACCTGGTCGGCGATGCGCGCGATGCCGAAGTCGGTGATCTTGACGCGACCGTCGGGGGTGATGAGCAGGTTGCCCGGCTTGATGTCGCGGTGCACGAGACCCGCCGCGTGCGCGGCTTGGAGTGCGGCGGCCGTCTGCGCGACGATGTCGAGCGTCTTGTCCGTTGAGAGCGATCCCTCGCGCTCGATGATCGTCGACAGTGCCTCACCGGGGACGAGCTCCATCACGAGGAAGGCGCTGCCGTCTTCCTCGCCGTAGTCGAACACGCTGGCGATGCCCTCGTGGTTGACCAGAGCGGCGTGACGGGCCTCGGCGCGGAAGCGCTCGAGGAACCCGGGGTCGCCCATGTACTCGTCTTTGAGGATCTTGATGGCGACGGTGCGTCCGATGACGTGATCCGTCGCCTCCCACACCTCGCCCATGCCGCCGATCGCGATACGCGAATCGAGCTCGTAGCGTCCTCCGAAGGTCACTCCCTGCGTCGGTCTCATTTACCCAGCACCGCCTCCATGACCTTCTTTGCTATCGGGGCGGCGATGTCGTTGCCGCTCCCGCTCTGCCCCTGGCCCCCGCCGTTCTCGACCACCACGGCGACGGCGACCTTGGGGTCGTCGGCCGGAGCAAAACCCGTGAACCAGAGCGAGAACGGACGGGTGGCGCCGTTCTCGGCGGTCCCGGTCTTACCCGCGACCTGGACCCCGTCTATTCTTGCATTCGACGCGGCGCCGTCCTGGACGTTCGCCGTCATCATCGAAACCATCTGCGCGTCGAGGTTCGCATCGAGCGCACGGCCGAACTCGCTGTCGGATCGTTCGTCGGTCACCGACAGGTCGGACTCGATGACCCGGTCGATCATGCGAGGGTTCATGACCACTCCGCCGTTGGCGATCCCCGCGGAGACCATCGCCATCTGCAGCGGGGTGGCGGTGACCTGCCCCTGCCCGAATCCGCTGAGCGCGGTCTGCGCGGCGTCGAGGCCGGCGGGGTAGCTGGAGGCCGTCGAGGTGAGCGGCATCGAGAACTGCTTGTTGAAGCCGTACTTCTCGGCCTCGGCGCGGATCGTGTCGTCGCCGAGCTCGACGGCCAGCTCGGCCATCGGGATGTTGCAACTCAGCCGCAGCGCTGTCGCGATCGTGACGGTGTCGCCTCCGCCGCACGTCCCGCCGCCCGCGTTGCGTACGACGCTCGTCGACTGCGGCAGCGTGTACTCGCTGACGTTCGGGAAGGACGAGTCGGGGGTGTACTTGCCGGATGCCAAGGCCGCCGACGCCACGACGAGCTTGAACGTCGACCCCGGAGGGTTGAGGTTGCCCGCGATAGCACGGTTGTCCATGGGCCGCGAGGGGTCGGACATCAGCTGGTCGTACGCGGAGTTGACGGCATCCGTGTCATGCGAGGCGAGGGCATTGGTGTCGTAGCTGGGGGTGGACACCATGGCGAGAATGCGGCCGGTCGACGGCTCGATCGCGACCACGGCCCCCTGCAGGCCCCCGAGGGCATCCCATGCGGCGCGCTGCACATTGGCGTCGAGCGACAGCTCCACGTTCGCTCCGCGGGGAGCCTGGCCCGTGATCGCGCGGTTGATGCGGGAGAAGAACTCGTTCTCGCCCGAGCCGCTCAGCACGGTGTTCTCGGCGTCCTCGATCTGCGTCCGAGAGTCGAGGACCGCGTTGACGTACCCGGTGACCGGCGCCCACATCTGCGCGTCGGTGTACTGGCGCTGCCAGCTGTACACGTCATCGGCCGGCACCGACTGCGCGATGGGCGTGCCGCTCGCGATGATCGAGCCGCGCTGGATCTCGTACGAGTCGTACAGCGCGCGCGTGTTCCCGGGCGTGTTGGTGAGGTTGCCCGCTTGGGCGACCTGGATGATGCTCGTCGACGCGAAGAGAGCGACGAACATCGCCAGCATCACGATGCTGAGGCGTCGGAGTTCTTTGGTCACGGTGCCTCCTCCGGTCGGGGAGCGCCGAGGGGCGCGGTCGTGGGCGTCATCAACCGATCACCACCCGGGGGCGGCTGCGCACGGCATCCGAGATCCGGAGCAGGAACGCGACGATGATCCAGTTGGCCACGAGCGAGGAGCCGCCGGCGGCGAGGAACGGGGTCGTGAGGCCGGTCAGCGGGATCACGCGCGTGACACCGCCGACCATGATGAACACCTGCAGCGCGATGGTGAAGGAGAAGCCGGTCGCCAGGAGCTTGCCGAAGTCGTCCTGCCCGGCCAGTCCGATGCGGATGCCGCGGCTCGCGAACACCATGTAGAGCGCAAGGATCGCGAAGAGTCCGACCAGCCCCAATTCTTCGCCGAGGCTCGGCACGATGTAGTCGCTCTGCGAGAGGGGCGTGATGTAGGGGCGTCCCTGACCCAGGCCGGTGCCGAACAGGCCGCCGTGCGCAAGGCCGAAGATGCCCTGGACCAGTTGGTAGCTGCCGCCGTCCGCGTTGACGACGTCGGTATTGAAGGCGTCGAGCCAGTTGGTGAACCGGCCGTTGACGTACGGCAGGACCCGGGACGCCAGGAATGCTCCGGTGGCGGCGAGGACCACGCCGATGAGCACCCAGCTCGTTTTGCCGGTCGCGACGTAGAGCATCGCCACGAACATGCCGAAGATGAGCAGACCGGTACCGAGGTCGCGCTGCAGGACGATGATGCCGAGCGACACGAGCCAGATGATCAGCAGCGGTCCGAGCTCGCGCGCACGCGGCCACGTCATGAAGAGGAAGCGCGTCCCGGTCGAGGTGAGGCTCTCGCGCGTGCGGACCAGGTATCCGGCGAAGAAGATCGCGAGGCAGATCTTCGCCAGCTCACCCGGCTGGAACGACACGAAACCGAGCGAGACCCACACGTCGGCGTTCTGCTCCGTTCCCAGGCCCGGGACGAACGGCAGGAGGAGGAGCAGGATGCCGATCAGGCCCGAGAGGTAGGTGTAGCGGAACAGCACGCGGTAGTTGCGCACGAAGATCACCACCGCGAGGGCGGCGACCAGGGCGATGGCCGCCCAGGCGATCTGGCGGTTGGACGTGGCATCCCAGCCCGCCAGGCGCACCGCGAGGTCGATGCGGTAAATCATCGCGATGCCGATGCCCGTGAGCACCGTGGCGATCGGGAGGACGAAGGGGTCGGCGTCTCGCGCGCGCAGGCGCAGGACGACGTGCATGATCAACGCGAGGACCGCGGGGATGCTCGCGAGCGTGAGGAAGCCCGACTCGACCGTGCCGTTCACGCCGAGTTGGACGAGCACGAGCGCGGCACCGTAGACGACGATCGCGAAGAGCAGCAGGCCGAGCTCGCGATTGCGCTGCGTGGCGGGGACGCGGATCTTCTTCAGCGCGCGCATGACGGCCGTGTCGGTCGACACGGCGTTGTCGCGGGTCAGCTTCTGGTCGGTCATCCGCTGGCCTCCTGAGCGGGACGCAGACGCTTCACGATCTGTTCGGCGTCCGACAGGGAGCGCGCCGAGATCGTGGCCTCGACCGTCTGGCGGTCGAAATCGGTGAGGTCGGCGAGGACGATGTTCGTGTCTTCGTAGACCGACGACAGGGAGAACGGTCCGATGGACTGCTGGATGCCGCGGTAGATCACGACCGAGTCGTCATCGGCGCCCACGTAATACCGGGTCTGCGTCCAGTTGTAACCGGCGAAGAGTCCGAGACCGATGCCGGCCAGCACGATCACCAGTGCGGCCAGCCAGCCGAGGCGGCGGCGCCGCGCGCGGCGACGGTCTTCTTCGATGAGTTCCTCGAGGAACTCCGCGGCGGGTTCGAAATGCGTCGGCTCGTTCGCCGCCTGCCGGACGGGGTGCAGCCAGTTCGAGCGGGGCGGTCGCGCCGCGGGGACGACCACGCCGGCCGGGTTCAGGGCCGAGCCGACGATGGTCGGTGTTCCGGTGAACAGCGGATGCTGGCCGCCCACGTCGACGATGACGACGGTGACGTTGTCGGGGGCTCCTCCGTCGAGCGCCTGCTTCAGGAGCGCGTCGGCGGTGCGGGCGGGTGGCATCCCGAGCGCCAGAGTGCGGTCGGTGTGCGCGTCGTCGACGACACCGGAGAGCCCGTCGGAGCAGAGCAGCCAGCGGTCGCCGTCCTGCGTCGGCATGATGAACGTGTCGATCTCGGGATCGGGGTCCATGTCGCCGAGGACGCGCATGAGGACCGAGCGCCGCGGGTGGTACCGCGCCTCTTCCGGGGTGATGCGGCCCGAGTCGACGAGGCGCTGCACGAACGTGTGGTCGGTGGTGATCTGCGTGAGTTCGCCGTCGCGGTACAGGTAGATGCGCGAGTCGCCGATGTGCCCGATGACGGCGTAGTCGTCGACCATGATGAGGGCGCTCACGGTCGTGCCCATGCCCGCCAGCTCGGGACGGCGTGCCACGGTGTCGATGAGCTCGGCGGCGGTGTCGGACAGGGCGTCGCGCAGGGCGTGCTCGGCATCCGCGGGCGTCGGGAAGGGCTGGTCCAGCTCGGTCAGGCGGTGGATCGCGAGGCTCGACGCGACATCACCGCCCGCGTGGCCGCCCATACCGTCGGCGACCACGAAGAGATTCGAGCCGGAATAGCCCGAATCCTGATTGTTGGAGCGCACCTTGCCCGTGTGGGAGATGGCGGCGCTCGAGCCCTGGAAGACCATGGAGGAGGGTTACTTCCTCAGCTCGAAGGTCGTCGCGCCCACCTTGATCGGAGCGCCGACCTTCACCTGCACGGGGGATGCCACGCGCACCCCGTCGTGTGTGGTGCCGTTGGTCGAGTCGAGATCTTGCAGCATCCACTGGTTGCCCCACAGCACGAGGCGCGCGTGGTGGCTCGAGGTGTAGTCGTCGCGGACGACGAGACCGGATTCGCTCGAGCGACCGATCGTGAGCGGCTCGGTGCCGAGCGGGAGCTCGAGGCCGACCTTGGGGCCGCTCGTGATGACGATGCGCGACACGGTGTCGGTGGTGGCGAGTCCCCCCGCGGGGGCCGGTGCGGGGGCGGCCGGCCGCTTGACCTGCGTGGTCACCGCGTCGGGAGGGGCGACCGGCGCCGGCGCGGCGGGCGCGGATGCCATCGGCTCGGGCAGCTTCCGCACCTTGACGCCGAACAGGTCGGCGCGCAGCGAGTAGACCACGCCGAAGACGAAGAACCACATGAGGACGAGGAAGCCGCCCTGCAACAGCAGAAGAGTCAATGGACTCATGACAGGGGCCCCCGCTCCCGAACGTCGAACATGCGCGTGGCGTCGGAAACCGCCGCGCGTCGGGCCGGCTGGGCCTGCGCCACCACACGGAAAACGATCGTGGTGCGACCGATGGAGATGGTCGAGTCAGGCGGCAGTGCGGCTTCTGACACCTTACGGCCGTTGAGGGTCGTGCCGTTCGTCGACCCGAGGTCGCGGACCATCGCGCGTTCGCCGTCCCACAGGATCTCGACGTGCTTGCGGCTGGTTCCCGCGTCGGGGATCGTGATGTCGGCGTCGCTTCCGCGCCCGATGACCGTACGGGCCCGGGTCAGTTCGTGACGCGTGCCGTCGATGTCGACCACGCCGCGCCACGCCACCTTGCCCTCGCTCGTCTGCGAGTCGACGCGGAGAGTCCCCGTCGACAGCGACGGATCCCGCTCGATGGAGATGGTGAGCGGACCGGCGAAGGAGTAGCCCTGCGTGCTCGCGTGCTTCTTGACGAGCGTGGTGAGCTCGGTCACCAGGGTCGACCCCAGCGCGCTCATCTTCTCGTCGTCCGCGGGCGACAGGCGCACCGCGAACGTGTTGGGCGCGAGGATGCGGTCGCGGGTGACCACAACGGCCTTCTTGTCGAGTTCGCTGCGCAGCGCCGAGGCGATCTCCACCGGCTGGATGCCGCTACGGAAGGTCTTCGCGAACGCACCGTTGACGGCGCGTTCGAGACCCTTCTCGAAACTGTCGAGTAGTCCCACGAGACTCCTTCGGGCAGGCAGACCAGTAGGCACATCGTAGTCAGGGCGCCTGTGCAGGTCATGGATGCCGCGTGCGGAGCCCGCGTTTCGCCGTGTCGAGGCAGCCGTGATATTCTCGGGAAGTTGGTCGCGTGGCATCCTGGATGCCGCGCACGCGCGAGTGGCGGAATAGGTAGACGCGCTGGCTTCAGGTGCCAGTGCCTTCACGGGCGTGGGGGTTCAAGTCCCCCCTCGCGCACAGACGAGAAAGGCCCCCGGGTTCGTCCCGGGGGCCTTTCTCGTCTGTGCGGGGTCAGCCTCTTTGCGGGGCTGTGGCGGCGTCGCGAACGTCGAAGAACTCCGCGAACCTCGCGGTTTCGGCGCCGAAATCTGCGAGGGTCCCGCGATTCTGCGAGGAACGCGCCCGCGGCGTGGCCGCCGCGTCACCGCGACGCGGGCGGCCGGCGCGTGAGACGCGCTTGCATCCAGACCACGAGGAGCACCACCGCGGCACCGGCCGCGGCCAGAAGGATCGTCAGAGTGATGTCACCGGAGGGCGAGAGGGCCTGCCCGGCGTCGTCCTGCCAGGGCCAGAGGGCGCGGAGCGAGCCGAGCATCAGCCCCGTCATCAGTGCGAGCATGCCCGCGTGGAACCGGGCCAGGAGCAGGCGCAGGACGTTGACGAAGAGGCTCAGCCCGACGACCGCACCGACGGCGAACGCCAGGATGTACGGCATGTCGCGCTCGTTCAGCGCGACCAGCGTCGTCTCATAGAGCCCGAACACGAGCAGCAGGAACGCTCCGGAGAGCCCCGGGAGCACGAGCGCGCAGACGGCCACCGAGGCCGCCACTGCGACGACGACGAGCGGCGGATCGTCGACCGAGCCGGAGGGCAGACCCGTGACGACGAAGGCGGCCGCGGCGGCGACGAGCGCGAGGAGGCCCAGCCGCCAGGTCCACTCCCGACCCAGCAACCGGATCGGGATGAGCAGGGATGCCGCGATCATGCCGCCGAAGACCGCCCGGGTCTCGGTCGGGTAGTCCTGCACGAGGGGCGCCAGGACGCGCGCGCCGAGGACGACCGCGAGCACCATGCCGATGAGCACCGGCGCGACCACGCGCCATCGGACCGCCCGGAAGTGCCGGGCGCTGCGCGCGAGGCCACGTCGACGCACGACGTCGGTCGCCGCGACCGTGCCGCGCACGATGTGGCTCGCCGCGTCGATCAGCGTCGCGTAGACCCCGACGATCAACGCGACCGTTCCTCCGCTGACCCCCGGGATGACTTCCACCGCCCCGATCAGGGCGCCGCGGACCACGTCGAGAGCGGGGCGGAGGGGCGAACGTCGGTCGGCAAGGGTGTCGGCCATTCGCTCAACGGTAGGCGAGGGTCACCCGGTGGCCAAACCGTCTTCGTTTCCCGCGCCATGCGGTTTCCGCGCTTTACTGGGCGGATGCCGAAGACCCGACGCACCGGTCTGATCGTGACGCTCGCCCTCGGCGGTGCTCTCGCCGTGCTCGCGGTGTGGCCGCAGCTGGTCGGCGCCCAGCGACTGCAGGTGGTGGCCCAGCTGATCCCGTTCCGCGCCATCCTGGCTCTCGGCTTCGCCGCGCTCGCCGTGGTCGCGGGGCTGGTTGCGGTGCTCCGGCGTCGGTGGGGCGTGGCCGCGGGGCTGGCGATCGTGCTCGCCGCGGCATCCATCGGCAACGGTGCCGTGCTCGTCGTGCGGGGTGGGGGCGGGGCGTCCGCCGAGGGCGAGCTGGTCGTGGCCGCATGGAATACCTAC
>NZ_LDRT01000160.1 GCF_001476655.1 Microbacterium testaceum
GGGGTCGGGCGTCGGGGTCGGCTCGGGTGTGGGAGTCGGGCTCGGCGCGGGTGGGAGGGCGGCCAGCATCGCCTCGGCGTCGATCAGCCCGGCGCCGGTGACGTTCTCTGCGGCGACGGAGGCCCACGGCGAGGCTGCTGGGCGCGCGGTCGTCGTCAGGAGCGCGCGCACATCCTCCTGGGTCAGGCTCGGGTCGACCGACTTCGCCAGTGCGGCGACCGCGGCCGCGAGCGGCGCCGCGGCGGAGGTGCCGGGGAACTGCCGACCGCCGGTCTCGTCGGGATCCGACCCGAGGACGGATTGACGCACGCGGTCCACCGACATGATGTCGGGTTTCGAAACGATCTCCGGGGTGTCGAGGACGGCGGACGGGTCGGATGCCGTGCGCGGGGCGAAGAAGTGCGTCGACGGGCCGTGGCTGCTGAACTCCTCCACCTCCATCGGTGTTTGATAGGGCGCTGCCGCGACAGAGATGACCACCGGATCGCTGTTGTGCCCGAGCGAGGTGCGGCCGATCTGCACCTCTCCTTCGGAGCGCGTGTACTCCGCCCAGCCCAGGTTCGACTGCAGGAACATGAGGAAGATCGGCGGGTTCGGCAGCGCTCGAGCGGCGTCCGGCGTTGCGACGCGGGCGACGGACACCTCGATGTCGAGATCGTCGTCGGCTCGGGGGAGGACCAGGGTGTACCCGGGGGTGCCGTCGGCGAGCGGCTTCAGCTCGACGTCGAGGGGCTCACCTCCCTGGAGAACCACCGGGACGAACGACCCCGTCACGGCCCCGGCGGGTTCGCCCCACTGGAAGACCAGCTCCGCGTGCGAGGAGACGGAGTACCCGAGCGTCGCATCGCTGGTGTCGCCGGGATCGACGTCGAGGCAGTCGCTCGGCGCCGTGAAGCCCTGCGTCCGCACCGCGTGCGCGACGACGTCGGGGCAGGCGGTGGGACGGTACGCCGAGGTCTGCCAGCCGTTGATCGGAGTGACCTCCTGCCCCGGCAGCGGCGAACTCGGCACAACGTTCTGGTTGCCCGCGGACGAGAAATGGAGCAGCCCGCGGTCGGTCTCGCGCGCGATCGTCTCGGCGGTGAGCGATCGCTGGAAGATGGCGTCCTCTTCCACGCTGACGTCGTCCACGACGACATCGGCTCCGTATCCGGCCAGCAGGTCGATGGCTTCCCGGACCGAGGCCGCGCTGTCCGGGTCGGCCGCCGCGAAGACCAGGGACGCACCCGGAGCGATCCCGTGCACGAGTTGCAGCATGGCGCGACCTTCATCGCTGGAGGTGGGGACACCCGTCCCATCGCGCAGCACCTCGACGGGGTTCTCCCGACCACAGGGGTTCCCGGGTCCCGGCAGCAGCCCGTTGGCGATGTCATCGGCGACGGTGGAGCCCGGCGCCGAGGTCGCGCCGAAGGAGTCGGAGATCACACCGACCACGACACCTGTCCCGTCGACTCCGAACCTCTCGCGGGCGATGTCGGCACGCAGCGGCGCGTCGGCGTCGACGGGGATGGTCCGGCACGACTCCGCCGCGGGGGAGGCGGCGGCGACAGCGGCCGGGGCGATTCCCGCGGTCGTGAGGATGAGAGCGAGGGTGAAACTGACGGACGTGCGCACGCGGGATACTCCGGGTCGATGGCGCCGTCGGCCCAGTGGCTCGGCGGTGGCTCGAGGAGCCGACGAGGCTCATCCTATGGGCTGCACTCAGCTAACGCACAGGTTCTCTCGGTCGGAAGAGCGCGGGGTTTGGTCAGTTCTTGGCGCCGGTGAGGGCGAGCGCCCCGCCCAGGCCGATCATCATGACGCCACCCGTCCCCGACAGCGTCGAGATGCGCTTCGGAGAGCGCGCGAACCACGCGCGTGCGGTGCCCGCGGCCAGCGCCCAGACCGAGTCGCAGGTCAGGGCGAGCACCTGGAAGACGAGCCCGAGGACGAGCAGTTGCACCCACACGGCCCCGGCGTGTGGGGCGACGAACTGGGGCAGCACGGCGACGAAGAAGGCGATCGTCTTGGGGTTGGTGAGGCCCACGACGAATCCCTGGCGCAGGAGCGTCCACGATGAGGCCGGCGCGCGGGTCGAACCGGCGACCGCAGCGTGGCGGTGACGGATCGCCTGGATGCCGAGCCACACGAGGTAGATCGCGCCGAGGACCTTCAGCACGGTGAACGCCACGATCGACGAAGCCACGATCGCGCCGACCCCGAAGGCGACGGCGACCACCGCGGGAACGGTGCCGAGGGCGTTGCCGACGACGCTGAGGACGCCCGCGCGACGCCCCAGGGCGATCGACCGACCGATGACGAACAGCACGCTCGGCCCCGGGATGACGATGATGACAACGGATGTCGCCACGAAGGCGAGCAGGTTCTCGATCGGAGGCATGCGTGCAGCGTACTGCTGCTGCGTTTCGGTGGGGAGTCGCTCGCCCGGGGGCGGTG
>NZ_LDRT01000161.1 GCF_001476655.1 Microbacterium testaceum
GGGCGTGATCCTTAGTTCCTCCCTGAGCGGGTTCGAGATGACGACCTCGAGCGCGTTCTCGATGCCGATGAGGTTCGGCAGCAGGTAGGCGCCACCCCAGCCGGGGATGATGCCGAGGAACACCTCGGGCAGCGCGACGGCCGCCGCGGAGGCGTCGACCGTGCGGTAGGTCGAGTTGAGCGCGATCTCGAGGCCGCCGCCGAGGGCGAGGCCGTTGACGAACGCGAACGAGGGCACACCCAGCTCGGAGAGCGAGCCGATCACCTGGTGGCCGCGCTGCGCGATGAGGCGGGCGACGTCCTTCGAGGGCAGCTTCGCGACGTCGGACAGATCGGCGCCGGCGGCGAGGATGTACTGCTTGCCGGTGATCGCCACGGCGTGGATCTCGCCCGCCGCCGCGCGACGCTTGAGCGTCGCGAGGGTCTCGCCGAGCTCGGCGAGGGTCGCCGGGCCCAGCGTGTTGGGACGCGTGTGGTCACGGCCGTTGTCGAGCGTGACCAGCGCGAGCACGTTGCCCGAGGGCAGGCGCACGTCGCGGACGGGGGAGTGGGTGATGACCTCGTCGCCCGTGAGGGCGTCGAGAGGGCTGAAGTCGATCGAGCTGTAGTCGGTCACTTGCGCTTCTTCTTTCCGTCGAAGAACGGGTTCTCCCAGATGACCGAGCCGCCCTGGCCGAGGCCCACGCACATGGCGGTGAGGCCGTAGCGCACGTCGGGACGCTCGGCGAACTGCGCCGCGAGCTGGATCATGAGACGCACACCGGATGCCGCGAGCGGGTGGCCCAGGGCGATCGCGCCGCCCCACGGGTTGACGCGCGGGTCGTCGTCGGCGATGCCGAAGTGATCCAGCAGCGAGATGACCTGGATCGCGAACGCCTCGTTGAGCTCGAAGAGCCCGATGTCGTCGATCGTGAGTCCGGCCTTCTTCAGCGCCTTCTCGGTCGAGGGGATCGGACCGATGCCCATGATCTCGGGCTCGACGCCGGCGAAGGCGAACGACACCATGCGCATCTTGGGGGCGAGACCGAACTCCTTCACCGCGTCGGCACCGGCGAGGAGGCTGATGGTCGCCCCGTCGGTGAGCGGCGACGAGGTGCCCGCGGTCACGCGCCCGTGCGGCCGGAAGGGGGTCTTGAGGGTCGCGAGACCCTCGACCGTGGTCTCGGGGCGACGGCCCTCGTCCTCGGTCGCGAGACCCCAGGCGCCCTCGGCGTCCTTGACGGCGACCGGGACCAGGTCGGGCTGGATCTTGCCGGCCTCGTACGCGGCCTGCACCTTGTGCTGGCTCGCGGCGCCGAAGCGGTCGGCGCGCTCCTTCGTCAGGTGGGGGAACCGGTCGTGGATGCGCTCGGCGGTGACGCCCATGTTCAGCGCGCCCGGGTCGACGAGCTTCTCGGCCACGAAGCGGGGGTTGGGGTCGACGTTGCCACCGATGGGGTGACGACCCATGTGCTCGACACCGCCCGCAAGGGCGAGGTCGTACATGCCGACGCCGATCGAGGCGCCCATCGTCGTCACGCTCGTCATGGCGCCGGCGCACATGCGCTCGATCGCCAGACCCGGCACCGTCATCGGCAGACCCGCGAGGATCGCCGCGGTGCGGCCCAGGGTCAGGCCCTGGTCACCCGTCTGCGACGTCGCGGCGATCGCCACGTCGTCGATCCGGTCCTTCGGCACGTCGCCGTTGCGCTCCATCAACCCGATGATCGCCTTGACGACCAGGTCGTCGGCGCGGGTGTTCCAGTACATGCCCTTCTCGCCGGCGCGCCCGAAGGGGGTGCGCATTCCGTCGACGAAGAAGACATCCGTCATCTCGGCCACTCTGCCTCCATAGTTTGGGATCACCCCAGCCTAGGAAGCCGGATTCCCCGTGGGGAATCGGTTGTCCGAACCTACGAACCCGCGGCGGAGACGTCGTCGGCGTCGTTGAGGGAAGCTACAAAGCTATCCGCGATCACCTGTGCAGTCTGGTCAATCTGCCAGGCCCGCGCACCGAGGTCGGAAAGCGCAGCCCCAATGGTCTCGACGGTCACCTCGGCGGGCGGGGCCCATGCCACGCGACGCAGCATCTCCGGGGTCAGCAGGTTCTCCGTCGGCATGTTCAGTTCCTCGGCTCGCGCTTCGACAGCCGGACGAGCGGCCTTCAACCGACGATCGGCCTCGGGGTTGCGATCGATCCACGCGCGCGGCGGAGGCAACGTGTCACTGGGGACACGGTCCGGCGGGAGCTCCGTGACCTCCCGGCCGGCGACGATCGCATTCCACCAGCGATCCAGTTGCGTGCGGCTGGCGCGACCGTTGAACTCCTTGACCACGGCCAGCGCCTGCTTGCTCGCCGGGTCGGCCAGCACCGCCGCGATGAGCGCTCGATCGGGCACGAGACGCCCCGGGGCGACATCTTGCTCGCGGGCATACTCCTCGCGTGCCTGCCAGAGCGCGCGGGCGACGGCGAGGGCTCGACGACCCCGCACGGTGTGCAGCCCGCTCATGCGTCGCCAGGGGTCTTCACGCGCCGGCTTCGGCAGACGCTCGAGGACAGCCTGGAACTCCTGGCGGGCGAACTCGGTCTTCTGCTGCTCCTCGAGCTCGGCGACCAGAACATCACGGACATCGATCAGGTGCTCGACGTCGAGGGCGGCGTACTCGAGCCAGGATGCCGGCAGGGGGCGCGTCGACCAGTCCGCGGCCGAGTGGGCCTTGGCCAGCGTGATGCCGAGCGTGTGCTCGACGACCGCACCGAGACCGACGCGCTCATGACCGAGAAGCCGCGCGCCGAGCTCGGTGTCGAAGATGCGCGGGGGCTCGAGACCCCGCTCACGCAAAGACGGAAGGTCCTGACTCGCGGCATGGAACACCCACTCGACGTCGGCGAGCGCGGTCTGCAACGCCGTGAAGTCCTCGATCGTCGAAGGGTCGAAGAGGAAGACGCCGGCTTCGCGCCGGAACACCTGGATGAGGTAGGCCCGCTGGGAGTATCGGAATCCCGACGCCCGCTCGACGTCGACCGCGACGGGGCCTGTGCCCCCTGCGAGACGATCGGATGCCTCCGCCAGACCGGCGGCATCCTCGATGACCACATACTCAACCACGGGTGGGCCTCCGGGCTCCGAAGACGGCGACGCCCTCCGACCCCGGGGGGAGGCCGGCGAGCATGCATACGAGTTCCGCCCACGCGTCGAGATGGGGACGGATGGGACCACGCGGCGACCACGACGCGCGAAGTTCGATCTGCGACCCTTCGCCCTGGGACGCGAGCGCCCCGAAGCCGGTCGAGAGGGTCTTGGTGGCGGTGCCCGACTCCGAGTGGCGTTCGGCTCCGCGGGAGTCGAGCGCGTCGATGAGCCAGGACCACGCCACGTGGGCGAGCAGGGGGTCGATGCCGATCTCCGGCTCGAGGGGCGCCTGCGCGAAGCAGACCACACGCCACGGCCCGCCCCAGGCATCGGGTTCGTCGGGGTCGTGGAGCAGGATGAAGCGTCCCGTTCCAAACGGTGAGTCCGTCGAGTGCTCCTCGGGTCGCACGTCCCCGGCCAACGCGAGGGAATGCGGCGCGAGCCCCGCGGGGGAGGGGATCTCACGCACGACGAAATCCTCGCGGAACGTCGCGGCGCGCACCTCCTCGATCGCCCGGGCGAAGGGGGTCGACGCCTCGGGGGAGCCCAGGTCAGTCACGGCCACAGACTAGAGTGAGGCCTCGATGAACGCTCCCAGGCGCGCCGCGCGGTCCCGCCCCTCGAAAGGAAAGGCCTCGATCGCACGCGTCGGGCTCTCCGCGCTGGTCGTGGCCACGGCGGCGAGCGCCACCGCAGTGAGCGCCGTCTCGCTGCGCATGGCGCGCACGGTCGTGACGCCCGCGGGTCGTGTGGCGAACACGCGAATCGTGTCCCTGGATGCCTCCGCCCAGACGATCACTCTGGAGCGCACCGCAGACACCGCCCTGCCCGGCCGCTATGGAATCTTCACCACGGGCACGTCCGACTACCTCCGTCTGGGATCGGTCGTGGCGGACGACGGGAAGACGGTCACGCGCAAGCTCCTCACGCACGTGCCGGCCGATGGCAGCCTCGCCGCCGAAGCGGCTTTCAGCGGGTGGTATTTCGACGAGCCGGAGCAACTCCGACTCCCGGTGCTGTCGGTACAGATCGAGACACCCGTGGGCCTGTGTCCCGCGTGGGAGTTCCCCGCGGACGGCGATTCCGGCGTCTGGGTGGTCCAGGTGCACGGCCGTGGGACCACGCGAGCCGAGACGCTCCGCGCGGTCCCCCTGTTCCGTGCCCTCGGCATCACCTCACTCGCGGTGTCGTACCGCAACGATGGAGAGGCGCCGCGAAGCGCCAGCGGCACCTACACCCTCGGCGCGACGGAGTGGCGCGACGTCGAGTCCGCCATCGAGTACGCCCTGCACCGCGGGGCGCGCCGCATCCTCCTCATGGGGTGGTCGATGGGCGGGGCGATGTGCCTGCAGACCGAGGCTCTGTCGGCGCATCGAGACGTCATCGCCGGGCTCATCCTGGAGTCACCCGTCGTCGATTGGCGAACGGTCCTGCGCTACCAGAGTCGGCTCCTCAAGCTTCCCGCCCCGGTGCTGAGCCTCACCGAACGCATCCTCGACTCGCGGTGGGGAGCCCGCCTCGTGCGCGGCGGCGACGCGATCCCTCTCGACCGCCTCGACCGGGTCGCCCATGCGGCCGAGCTCCGGCATCCCGTGCTCATCCTGCACAGCGACGACGACGGCTTCGTCCCGAGCGACGCCTCGCACGCACTGGCGGCCGCCCGCCCCGATCTCGTCACCCTCGAGACGTTCGAGGTGGCACGGCACACCAAGCTCTGGAACTACGACGAGACGCGTTTCACGAGGGTGATCCAGGACTGGGTGCGGCAGCAGGGACTCGCCGACGGCGAGTGACCGGATGCCGTGCCTCAGGCCCCGTGCTTGGCGCGCACCTGGCGCTTGGCCCGCATCAGCATGCCCGTCATGCCCGCGATCCGGAGGGGGCTGACGGCACGGGTGAGGCCGATGCTCTGCGGAAAGTCGTCGGGGACGGCGAGGACCTCCTCGGCGCTCAGCCCTGTGAGGCCCTGAGCCAGGATGCTCGCGAAGCCGCGGGTGGTCGGTGCCTCCGCGGGGGCGGTGGCGTGCATCGCCACGCGATCCGAGTCATCGACGGTGACGATGATGAACACCGGCGACTGGCACTCGACCACGCGCTCCTGCAGTTCCGGGTGGTCGGCGTACTCGGCCGGCACGGCGGGGAGCTCCTGGGAGAACTCGAGCAGCAGCTGCAACCGATCGGGCTCGTCGAGCTCGAGGAACTCGTCGCGAATCTCAGCCAGACGGGCGGGGAGGGTGTTCTCGGACATCTTCGTCATCTTCCCATGCCCGCGCCGCACCGGCTCAGCGGGAGGGAACCTCGCCCGGCTCCGCACCGGAGACGATCGGCACCCGCACCGCGCTGCCCCACTCGGTCCACGAGCCGTCGTAGTTGCGCACGTCATCGAAGCCGAGCAGGTGCTTCAACACGAACCACGTGTGGCTCGAGCGCTCGCCGATGCGGCAATACGCCACGATCTTGTCCCCGTCGTTCAGACCGGCACCGTCGCGGTAGACGGCATCCAGTTCCGCGCGCGACTTGAACCCGCCGTCCTCCGCGACCGCCTTCCCCCACGGCACGCTCTGGGCGCTCGGGATGTGGCCGGCGCGCAGGGCTCCCTCTTCGGGGTAGGCGGGGGCGGTGGTGCGCTCACCGGAGTACTCCTCGGGGGAACGGACATCGATGAGGGGGTTGCCGAGGTGGGCGAGCACGTCGTCCTTGTAGGCGCGCAGCAGAGAGTCGTCCCGCTCGACGACCGGATAGTCGGTGGGCTCGACGACCGTCTTGTCGGTGGTGACCGGCCGTCCCTCCGCGATCCACTTGTCACGCCCGCCGTCGAGGAGGCGCACGTCTTCGTGCCCGAACAGCGAGAACACCCAGAGGGCGTAGGCGGCCCACCAGTTGTTCTTGTCGCCGTAGATGACGACCGTGTCGTCGCGCGCGATGCCCTTGCCGCTCAGCAGCTTCGCAAAGCCCTCTCCGTCGACGTAGTCGCGGACGACCGGGTCGTTCAGCTCCGTGTGCCAGTCGACCTTCACGGCTCCTGGAATGTGGCCGGTCTCGTAGAGAAGAACGTCCTCGTCGGATTCGACGACGACCAACCCCGGCTGACCGAGGCGCTGCTCGAGCCACTCGCCGGTGACGAGGCGTCCGGGCTCGGCGTAGTCGGCGAACTTGGGGGAGCTGGTGTCGAACTCGACGGTCACGAGAATCTCCTCGGTCGGGGCGATGGATACGGCGGCATAGGGTGGACACCGCACCATCGACCCTAGATCCGCGGCATGGGGCACGCACCCCTCCCGTAAGACTTGGACACAGGACGGCCATGACCTCCACTCCCGCAACGACCGGCCTCATCCACCTCACCGAGCGCGAGCCCGCGGTCACCGGTGCCGAGATGGTGAACGCTCTCGTCCCGCCGCCCCAGTTCGACGGCGCGACGTTCGAGTCGTACCGCGCGGATGACGCGTATCCCTCCCAACAGGAGGCGAAAGAGCTCCTGCAGGCGTTCGCCGGGAAGCAGGCGGGTCCGGCGAAGAAGGGCGGATTCTTCCGCCGCGCCGAGAAGGTCGCCCCGGTCAAGCCCGGCGTCTACCTCGACGGCGGGTTCGGCGTCGGAAAGACGCACCTGCTCGCGTCGATCTATCACGCGATGCCCGCTCGCCGGAAGTACTTCGGGTCGTTCATCGAGTACACCGCGCTCGTGGGCGTCCTCGGGTACGCCAAGGCCGTGGAGCTGTTCCGCGGCAGCGATCTGCTCTGCATCGACGAGTTCGAGCTCGACGACCCGGGCGACACCATGGTCATGACGCGCCTGCTGGGTGAGCTCGTGGCATCCGGAACGCGGTTGGCGGCGACGTCGAACACGCCTCCGAACGCCCTGGGTGAGGGACGCTTCGCCGCTCAGGACTTCCTGCGCGAGATCCAGTCGATGTCCGACAGCTTCCGCACCATCCGCATCGACGGCACCGACTTCCGCCAGCGGGCCATCGACGGCGAGGCGAAGGTGCTCGGCGACGACGAGTATCGACGGGCGATGGATGCCGCAGCCGCGGCGGGCGTGGCATCCGATGACGCGTTCTCCGACCTCGTCGGACACCTCGCGCGGGTGCATCCCTCGCGTTTCATCCGTCTCATCGACGGCGTCGACACGATCGGGCTCCGCGACGTGCAGGTCCTGCACGATCAGTCGGCGGCGCTGCGTCTGGTCGCCTTCATCGACCGCGCCTACGACGCGCAGATCCCGATCCGCGCCACCGGCGTCCCCCTCAACACGGTCTTCGGCGACGAGATGCTCGCGGGCGGGTACCGCAAGAAGTACTTGCGCGCCACGTCGCGGCTCGTGGCGCTCACACACTCCTGATCCAGCGCGCTCATGAGTGGTTCTCTGCCACCCGAAACGCGATGTTTACGTGAGGCCGAACGCTGTAACGTGCCCGTAACACCTCTCGAACGGAGATGGAAACCGGGGCTGGGAACACTGGGGGGACCCGACGCTACACCTGCGTCCCTGCAGAGAGGTTTCCTCCGAGATGGATCAAGGCAACACCGCATTCATCCTGCTAGCAGCCGCCCTCGTGCTGCTCATGACGCCAGGACTCGCATTCTTCTACGGCGGTCTCGTCAAGGCCAAGAGCGTCATCAGCATGATGATGATGAGCTTCGGCGCCATGGGCCTGATCGGCGTGCTGTGGGTGCTTTACGGCTACGCGATCGCCTTCCCCGCGACCGACGCCGGCGTCACCCAGTTCCCGTGGATGATCGACTGGAACGAGTTCGGTCTCTCCAGCGTCCTCACCGCCGGTGAGGGCGCCGCGTACCCGCCGCTCGCCTTCGTCGCCTTCCAGGCCACCTTCGCCATCATCACCGTCGCCCTGGTCTCGGGTGCCATCGCCGACCGCGCCAAGTTCGGCTCGTGGATGATCTTCGCCCTCATCTGGTCGACGGTCGTCTACTTCCCTGTCGCCAGCTGGGTCTTCAACTTCGGCCTCGCGGAGGACGGCTCGTTCTCGTACGGCGGCTGGATCACCCACGGCCTCCAGGACGTGTTCGGCGTCGGCGCGATCGACTTCGCCGGTGGAACCGCGGTGCACATCAACGCCGGTGCCGCAGCCCTCGCTCTCGCGCTCGTGCTCGGCAAGCGCGTCGGCTTCCAGAAGGGCGCTCACGTCCCTCACAACCCGCCGTTCGTGCTCCTGGGCGCCGGCCTGCTGTGGTTCGGCTGGTTCGGCTTCAACGCGGGCTCCGAGCTCGCGGCCGACAACACCGCCGCTCTGGCCTTCGTCAACACGATCGCCGCTCCCGCCGCAGCTCTGCTCTCGTGGCTGATCGTCGAGAAGATCAAGGACGGCAAGCCCACCTCGGTCGGTGCCGCTTCGGGTGCCGTCGCCGGTCTCGTCGCGATCACCCCGGCGTGCGCCGCCCTGACGCCGATCTGGGCGATCGTTCTCGGCCTCGTCGCGGGCGCCGTCTGCGCCCTGGCGATCGAGCTCAAGTTCAAGCTCGGCTTCGACGACTCGCTCGACGTGGTCGGCATCCACCTCGTCGGTGGTCTGCTCGGAACGCTGTACCTGGGCATCTTCGCCAACACCAGCGGCCTGATCTACAGCGGCTCGTTCAACCAGCTGATCGTCCAGGCGATCGCCGCCCTCGCCGTGCTGGTCTATTCCTTCGTGCTCGCCTTCATCATCGGCTTCGCGATCGAGAAGACCATCGGCTTCCGCGTCAAGAACGAGGACGAGATCGCCGGCATCGACACCGTGGTTCACGGTGAAGAGGGCTACGTGCTCACCGACGCCCGCGCCTGACCTTCTCCACCCCGGACGGGGCGTCGCCGATTCGTCGGTGACGCCCCGTCTTTCGTTCCCGCGAAGGGCCGGATCGGCAGGAGGAGAGACCGCCCGTGGGTTCCGGTCGACGCACGGCATCCGGAATCCGGACGAGTGGATGCCTAGGGTGGGGGAATGGGAACCACCTCTCGTCTCGTGTCGGCGTTTCTCGGGATGTTCCGCTCGACGGCACCCACTCGGACTGGCTCTGCGCCCGTACGACCCTCCACGGCCCCCACCGGTACCCAGACGGTCGAGATCGACCCTCCGCGCCGTCTCACGCTCTCGTACGCCCCTCAGCGCGACAACGCACCGGACGGGGGCGAGATCGTCTGGACGTGGGTGCCCTACGAGGAGCGTGACGGACGCGGCAAGGACCGCCCCGTCCTCGTCATCGGACGAGCGGATGCCGCCCGCTCGTACGCCGTACGCCTGACCAGCAAGCCGCACGACGGCGACCGGCAGTATCTGTCGCTCGGCACGGGGGAGTGGGACCCGCAACGGCGCCCTTCGTGGGTCGACATCGAGCAGGTCTACGTCGTGCACGACAAGGGCATGCGCCGGGAGGCGGCGGCCCTCGATCGCCGCCGCTTCGACGTGGTCGCGGCGGCGCTGAGCGCACGGTACGGGTGGAAGCGCGGCTGAGAAGCGCTGCCAAGATGGATGCATGAGCACCATCTCGCCCATCATCATCGACAGCGCATCGGCCGATCGGATGTGGCAGGACTACGCAGCCGCCCGCCCCGACGCCGTCGCCGCATGCCCCGAGTACACCGTCGAGCACTTCGGCGACAGCGAGAGACTCGCCGACGAGCTGCTCGCCTGCGTGCTCGAGGGGGAGAAGCGCGCCACCTCGTCGCTCGTCGCGGAGTACATCGCCGAGGGGCAGCAGCTGCCGCGGATCGGATCGCACTGGATCGCCTGCGACGGCCGCGGAACGCCCCGAGCGATCCTGCGGACGACCGAGATGCGTCTCGGCGTCTTCGAGAGCGCGAATGCCCGTTTCGCCTTCGACGAGGGTGAGGACGACCGTTCCCTCGAAAGCTGGCGCGTCGAGCACCGACGCTATTGGACCCGCATCTCCGCGACTCTCGGGCGCGAGTGGTCCGAAGACGACGAGATCGTCTTCGAGCGTTTCTCGGTGGCGTGGCCGCCGGAGCACGCGGACCACGGGAGCTGACCGGCGCCACCCGGGCGAGAGAACGAAGAAGCCCCCGGCGGAACCGGGGGCTTCTGTGGTGGGCGATACCAGACTCGAACTGATGACCTCTTCCGTGTGAAGGAAGCGCGCTACCAACTGCGCCAATCGCCCTCGTCCCGAACGGGACTCATCGATCGTACCGGATGCCACGACGTGCTCCGAACCACGAGGGCGAGACACACCCGGGGCGCGTCCGGTTTTGCACCCTCGCTCAGATCGGGTAATGTCTTACGAGTGCTCGGGGCAAGCCCCGGGAACGAAATGCGGATGTAGCGCAGTGGTAGCGCATCACCTTGCCAAGGTGAGGGTCGCGAGTTCGAATCTCGTCATCCGCTCGAGTGAAGGGATCATCGTCAGGGAAACCGACGAAAGATCACGACACGTGGGTCGAACCACACACGGTGGCGTGGCCGAGCGGCTAGGCACCGGCCTGCAAAGCCGTTTACACGGGTTCGAATCCCGTCGCCACCTCGCTTCACAACTGAACAGCCTGTACAGGCGCGATTGGCGCAGCGGTAGCGCGCTTCCCTGACACGGAAGAGGTCACTGGTTCGATCCCAGTATCGCGCACCGAATGAAACCCCCGGCGGAGCCGGGGGTTTTCTCGTTTCCACGGCACCGCCGCACGCTCCCGACTCGGGCATGTCGGGGGGTCGTGGCATCCTTCTTCTATGGACGATCTTCAGGATTCGCCCCCGCGTCGATCGCGGGAGCGGCTCGAGCAGTGGGTGCAGGAGTTCAAGGATCAGGGGCACATCGTCAGCGGTTCGATCCGTGTGGCCCAGCAGGAAGACGCAGACAGCCAAGACACGGGCCTCGTGGTCATGAACCTTCGGAACGCGAAGGCCGCGATCTACATGCAGCCGCGCGGATACGACGAGCCGGTGTGGGAAGCGACTCTCACGGGGCGCCCCGATGATCTGACGCTGTCCATCCACGACATGGCATCGCTCGCGGCGGAACTCGTCATCGCCGGCAACCTCTGCTCGTTCCTGCAGTGGAAGTCGCTCGAGTGGGACCGCGCGAGCGGTACCCGCGGGTGACCTCAGCCGCGAGGGCGCGGCGGGGCGGGCAAGATCTCTCCGACGGAGTCGTCCGACGCATCGTGTGAACAACCACGAAGACCGCAAGCCCCCGCACGCTGCGGGCCCGAACGCTTAGCGTGAAGCCATGACCGTCTCCGACACGCACTGGCGAGAGATCGCCGCGTCGCCGTTCGTCTCGCTCGGAACCTTCCGTCGCAACGGGGCCGAGGTCGCCGTTCCCGTGTGGATCGCCCGCGACGGCGACGAGCTCGTCGTGACGAGCGAACGCAAGACGGGCAAGGTCAAGCGGCTGCGAAACGACTCTCGCGTGACCCTTCGTCCGTGCAGCCGCATGGGCGCGGTCGATCCGGATGCGATCACCGTCGTCGCACAGGGACGAGTCGCGGGCGCCGCCACCGACGATGCCCGGGCCGATATGGCCCTGCGACGGAAGTACGGTCTGCAATACCGTGCCATCCTCGGTTTCGAGGCCCTCGTGCGCAAGATCCAACGGCGCCCCGGCGACCGCGTGATCCTGCGCATCTCGCGCCAGGGCTGACGGCGCGTCACGCACCGCCCCGGGAAAGGCCGCTGAGCGCGACAGGGTGGACCGCAACCGCAATTCTCCGCAAGGGGGTTTGCTGTCGCGGCGGACTCGCGGAAGGTTGCTGGGAGAGCGGCTGGCACCCCCGGCATCCGCGTCCGACTTCTTCTCGCCAGAAGATGCGCGGAATGCCGAGGTGCCGGTGAGGAGGTGTCGAATGGGACGGTTCATCTACGACGGAAACACGAAGATGGAGTTCGAGGATCGGCTCCTGGCGCACTTGCAGGCGGTCATCATGGCCAAGGTGCGAAGGGGAGAGAGCTTCCCGTTCACGTGGAAGGACGACATCAGCACGGGAGGAGGGCGGACCACCGTCTACATCCACCCGCACGTCTCGCTGGTCTTCAAGTATCACGGGAGTCGGACTCCGCAGTTGAGCGCTCCGTGGCTGCACGCCCTGACGTACAACGCCAACTCCGGGCGCGGGTTGTACGTCATCCCGGAGCCGGAGGAGTTCACCCCGCGCGAGAGCATGCAGCGCGAAGAGATGGTCTTCCGCGAGGTCCCGAACGACCAGATGACCACCGAATCTCACTCGTGAGCGGGGAATAGCGCCGCCCGACTGCGGGGTTGTCGACCTCATGAGCGACTGGACAGAGACCAAGCCCTTCTTCGAGACCACGGCGGTCGCCCACCTGGCGACGCTCATGCGGGACGGCGCTCCCCAATCGACCCCGATCTGGGTGGACGTGGACGACGAGCGACTGGTCTTCTTCACGGAGGTCGACACGCTGAAGGACCGCAACCTCCGCCGGGATCCTCGCGTCGCGATCTCGGTGACCGGAGCGGACAGCCCCTACGCGATGGCCTTCGTCCGTGGTGAGGCTGTCGGTCGACTGGAAGGGGATGCCGCTCTGCCCTACGTCGACCGCATCTCTCAGGTATACGAGGGACGCCCCTACGGTATGCGCGAGGGTCTGGCGGTGTGGTTCATCGAGCCGCGCAAAGCGTGGTCTCGCACCTACGAAGACTGACGCTCACAGGGCGAGCGGCAACACCCCGAGGATCAGAATGAGGGGCGCGATCACGGCGCCCAGCACGATGAAACGCCCCCATTTGACCTCGACGCCCGCCGCGGTCAGACGGTCGTGCCACA
This sequence comes from Microbacterium testaceum, assembly GCF_001476655.1. Classification (GTDB taxonomy): domain Bacteria; phylum Actinomycetota; class Actinomycetes; order Actinomycetales; family Microbacteriaceae; genus Microbacterium; species Microbacterium testaceum_C. The sequence goes on from NZ_LDRT01000161.1 coordinate 12,846, forward strand.
GAAGCGTGGCAAGGGATGCCCAGGGCGTGACGATCGGTCCGGCGTTGACCCCGATGAGCAGGGCCGCCAGTCGAGCAGGGGAGCCCGCGACGGACTCGAGCGCCAGGTACGCCGGGAGATTGTTGATGCCGTTCGCCGCCAGTGCCCCGACCCCAGCCACCTGCCAGAGAGAGACGAGGTCGTCACCCGTGCCCGCCAGCACCGAGGTGACGCGTCCGATCCCCAGCGCCTCCAGCGCCCCCACGGCGAGGAAC
>NZ_LDRT01000162.1 GCF_001476655.1 Microbacterium testaceum
GACCCCGCCGACCGCGATCGTCTACTCGAACGACAACATGGCGATCGCGGTCGGCGGGGTCTCGGCATCCAGGAGCTCGTCCGTCGCGCGGGCGCCGTCGGCCGCGCTGAAGTCGGTCTCCACGACACGGGCGCGGATGCCACGGGCCGCGGCCGCACGCTCGAAAGCGGCGGTGCGATGCCGGCCGTGCAGCATCGCGGACGGACCGGCGACGTGGGCGACGTCGACGTGTCCCAGATCCGCCAGGTGATCGACCGCGAGACGGATACCGGCCCCGTCGTCCACCGACACCGAGGTGAAGGGGCTGTCCACGTCGGGAACTCCGAGGGTCACCGCGGCGATACCGAGGCCGGCGACCAGCTCGATGCGCGGATCGTCGGCGCGGAGGTCGGAGAGGATGACGCCGTCGACACGGCGGTCGGCGGCGAGGCCGCGGTACGTCTCGGCTTCGTGGCGACCCGGCGTGGCCGCGGCGAGCACGAGCACCTGCCCCGACACCGAGAACTCGTCCTCGACACCGGCGATGAAGGACGGGAAGAAGGGGTCGGCCGCGATCACGTCGGGACTGCGTCCGATGACGAGACCGCACGCGAAGGCGCGACCGACGCTGAGCGAGCGGGCGCGGAGGCTCGGGCTCCACCCCATGTCGGCCGCGATGGCGAGGATGCGCTCGCGGGTGTCGGGCGAGACACCGGCGCGACCGTTGAGCGCGAACGAGACGAGGCCTTTGCTGACCCCCGCGCGACGCGCGACATCGGCGATCGTGGGTCGCGTGTCGTTCGGCATCCGTCACCTCGTCGTGGTCGGTTCTAAACCGGTTAAGTGCTTGAACTCTAAACCGGTTAAGACGCGAGGTCAAGGGATGACGTCCAACAGAATCCGACGCCGCGCAACCCGGCTGCGATGTCGGAGGTCCTCGATAGCGTGGGGTCATGAGCGAACGCGAGTACGACCTGATCGTCATCGGAGCCGGCCCCGTGGGCGAGAACGTCGCCGATCGAGCCGTGCAGGCCGGACTGAGCGCGGTCATCGTCGAGTCCGAGCTCGTCGGGGGCGAATGCTCCTACTGGGCGTGCATGCCGTCGAAGGCCCTGCTGCGAAGCGGTGCCGCGCTCCGCGCCGCCCGCGACGTCGACGGGGCGAAGCAGGCCGTGACCGGCGACCTCGACATCGCCGCGGTCCTGCGCCGCCGCGACACCATGACGAGCGACTGGAACGACTCCGGTCAGGTCGAGTGGCTGCAGGGCGCGGGCATCGACCTCGTGCGCGGACACGGGCGACTCGCCGGCGAGAAGACCGTCCGGGTCACCGCCGACGACGGGACGACCACCGATCTCATCGCCCGACACGCCGTCGCCGTGTGCACCGGTTCGGCGGCGCTGCTCCCCGACATCCCCGGCCTCGCCGACATCTCACCGTGGACGAGCCGAGAGGCGACGGCCGTCCAGAGCATTCCCGCCTCCCTCGCGATCCTCGGCGGTGGCGTCGTCGGCGCCGAGATGGCGACGGCCTTCGCGAGTCTGGGCGCCGAGGTCACGATCGTCGCCCGCTCCGGCCTCCTCGGGGGCACCGAGCCGTTCGCCGGCGAGCTCGTCACCGCGTCGCTTCGCGAGCGCGGAGTCACGGTGAAGACCGGGACAGATGCCACGGCCGCGCGCCGCGACCACGACGGGCGGGCGGTGCTCGAGCTGTCCGACGGCACGACGATCACGGCCGAGGAGGTGCTCGTCGCCACGGGCCGCGTCCCCCGCACGACCGACCTCGGCCTCGAGACCGTGGGGCTCGCGGCCGGCGAGTGGATCACGGTCGACGAGACCCTCCGCGTTCCGGGATCGAGCTGGCTGTACGCGGTCGGCGACGTGAACCACCGCGCGCTCCTCACGCACCAGGGGAAGTACCAGGCACGCGCCGCGGGCGACGTGATCGCGGCCCGCGCGAAGGGCGACGAGGTCGACGACGCGCCCTGGGGTGCCCACGTCGCGACCGCCGATCACGACGCGGTGCCGCAGGTCACCTTCACCGACCCCGAGGTGGCGTCGGTCGGGCTCACGGCCGCCGCGGCCGAGAAGCGCGGCCTGAACGTGAAGGTGCTCGACTACGACCTCGCCCAGGTGGCCGGGTCGAGCGAGCAGTCCGACGCGTACGTCGGCCAGGCGCGCGCGATCGTCGACCTCGACCGCCGTGTCCTCGTCGGTGCCACGTTCGTCGGCCCCGACATCGCCGAGCTGCTGCACTCCGCGACCGTGGCGATCGTCGGCGAGGTTCCGGTGAAGCGCCTCTGGCATGCGGTGCCGTCCTACCCGACGGTGAGCGAGGTCTGGCTGCGCCTGCTCGAGACGCTCGGCCGGGACTCCGCCTGACCCGAGACTCCGCCCGGGGCGCGTGCGCGCGCAGAGGTGGGGAGAGCGTTCCTCCCCCGCGGTAGGGTCGCTGCATGCCCCGCACCGTCGCCCTGATTCGCGGGGTCGGTGGACCCACGGCGCTGAAGATGGCCGCGCTGCGCGAGGTGTTGGCATCCGCGGGTCTCGGCGAGGTCGAGACAGTGCAGGTCGCGGGGAACGTGATCCTGGATGCCACAAGCCGCTCCCCCGACGACATCGCCGGCGTGATGCGCGAGGCCATCCGCGGGGGTTTCGGCTTCGACCTCCCCGTCCTCGTGCGCTCGCACGCCGAGCTCGTCGACACTGTCGCGCGGAACCCCTTCGCCGACGCCGCCGAGGGGCGGTGGGTGCAGACGGTGTTCCTCGACGCTCCCCCCGCCGAAACGACGCTGACGTTGCCGGACGGCATCCCGGAGGAGGCCGTACTCGATGGTCGCGAGGTGTTCGTCCGCTACCCCGAGGGCATCGGCGGCTCGAAGCTCCAGGCCGGCTGGTTCGAGAAACGCCTCGGCGTCGTCGGGACCGCCCGCAACGCGAACACGATCGCGAAGCTCATCGCACGCAGCGCCTGACCCGCGCGCCTCCGCGACCGCGCCGCCCGACCCGCCCTCGCGCCCCGCGACCCCGCGACCCCGCGCCGCAGCCCCTGTTGCCCGCGCCGCAGCCCGCGTTGCCCGCGCCGCAGCCCGTGATGCGCGCGCCGCAGCCCGTATTGCGCGCGCCGCGCCGCCGGCGCGCCTCCCCCGATAAACGCTCTCCCTGCCGAGAAACACCACGGCACCCCGTGTTTCGACAGCAGGAGCGTTTATCGGGCCGCCCCGGGCAGCCCTCACGCCGCCCCGGGCACACCCCACGCCGCCCCGGGCACACCCAACGCCGCCCGGGAGGCGCAGGGCGGCGCCGCCGCGACCGAGGCCACGACGGCGCCGAACACCACCGCGGCTCAGTGGAAGAAGTGGCGCTCCCCCGTGAAGAACATGGTCACGCCGGCCGCGCGCGCGGCGTCGATGACCTCGGCATCCCGCACCGACCCACCGGGCTGGATGATCGCCGAGATGCCCGCGTCGATCAGCACCTGCGGGCCGTCGGCGAAGGGGAAGAAGGCATCGGATGCCGCGATCGAGCCGGCCGCGCGATCGCCCGCGCGCTCCACCGCGAGGCGGCACGAGTCGACGCGGTTGACCTGGCCCATGCCGATGCCGACGGTGGCCGAGCCCTGGGCGAGCACGATCGCGTTCGACTTCACCGCGCGGCACGACTTCCACGCGAAGATGAGGCTCTCCATGTCGGCCTCGGCGGGGCGCTCGCCCGAGACGAGCTCCCAGTTCTTCGCGACCGACTCGATGTCGTCGGGGAAGCGGTCGGCATCCTGCAGCAGCAGGCCGCCCGAGACCAGACGCACGTCCATGCGCTCCTGCTGCCAGTCGGTGGGAAGCTGCAGCACGCGGAGGTTCTTCTTGAGCTTGAACACCTCGAGCGCCTCCGGCTCGAAGTCGGGCGCGATGATGACCTCGGTGAAGATGTCGCGCAGGTTCTCGGCCATCTTCAACGTCACCGTACGGTTGGCCGCGATCACGCCGCCGAACGCCGACACGGGGTCGCACTCGTGCGCGCGCAGGTGCGCCGAGGCGATCGGGTCGAGGGCGTTGGGGGCCGCGACCGCGATGCCGCAGGGGTTCGCGTGCTTGATGATCGCCACCGCGGGCTTGATCATGTCGAAAGCGGCGCGAAGAGCGGCATCGGCGTCGACGTAGTTGTTGTACGACATCTCCTTGCCCTGCAGCTGCGTGGCCTGGGCGATGCCGTGCCCACCGACGCGCGAGTAGATCGCCGCGCGCTGGTGCGAGTTCTCGCCGTAGCGCAGGGTCGACAGGCGCTCGGCCTGGATCGTCAGGTGCGCGGGCAGGTCGATGTCGTCGCCGAGCGTGCCCTCGGCGAACCACGTCGACACGGCGGTGTCGTACGCGGCGGTGTGCGAGAACGCGCGCGCGGCGAGCTCGCGACGCTGCACGAGGGTGGTGCCGCCCTGCTCCTGCAGCGCGTCGATGATCGCCGGGTACGACTCGGGCGAGACGACGATCGCGACGTTAGCGTGGTTCTTGGCCGAGGCGCGCACCATGGCCGGCCCGCCGATGTCGATCTGCTCCACGACGTCGTCGCCCTCGGCACCGGATGCCACGGTCTCGACGAACGGGTAGAGGTTGACCACGACGAGCTCGAAGGGCCGGATGCCGAGATCCTCGAGCTGCGCCTCGTGCGAGGCCAGCCGCAGGTCGGCGAGGAGCCCCGCGTGCACGTTCGGGTGCAGCGTCTTGACGCGGCCGTCGAGCGACTCCGGAAAGCCGGTCACGGCGGACACGTCGGTGACGTCGTACCCGGCCTCGCGCAGCAGCGTGGCCGAGCCGCCGGTGGAGACGATCTCGACGCCGGCCGCCGCAAGAGCGGCTCCGAGCTCGAGAAGGCCGGTCTTGTCGCTCACCGACACCAGGGCGCGGCGAATCGGGACGACGTCGCGGGGACGGTAGTCGGCGGGGTCGTGGCGGGGTCCGGCCATGGCGTGCGGCTCCTCTGTCTCGTGCGGTTCGAAAGCGGGCGACCGCCCGCGAAAATCAGGGGGTTCGGGATGCCGCGGCGGCGAGGTCGAGCTCGCCCTCGGCGATGCGCCGCACGACGTCAATCAGCAGACGACGCTCGACCGGCTTGATGCGCTCGTGCAACGCGTGCTCGTCGTCGCCGGGGAGGACGGGGATACGCTCCTGGGCGAGGATCGGCCCGGTGTCGACACCGGAATCGACGACGATGACGCTCGCGCCGGTCTGCTCGACGCCCGCGGCGAGCGCGTCGCGGACGCCGTGGGCCCCCGGGAACTCGGGCAGGTACGCGGGGTGGGTGTTGATGATGCGCGGCTCCCACGCGGCGACGAGGTCGGCCGGCAGCAGGCGCATCATGCCGCTGAGCACGACGAGGTCGGGGTTCCACACCGCCAGCTGCGCACCCAGTTCGGCCCCCCACTCCTCGCGCGAGGCGAAGGCGCTGTAGGGCACGAGGAAGGTCGGGATGCCGAAGTGCTCGGCGTGTGCGAAGCCGTCGGCCTCGCGATCGGCACCGACAGCCACCACGCGCGCCGGGAAGTCGGGAGCAGCAGCCGCCTCGAGCAGGGCGCGGAGGTTGGAGCCGGTGCCGGAGATGAGAACGGCGACCGTGAGCACGGAGGCCAGTCTACGCAGGTGCGCCCGAGCGCGCGGAGCCGCAGGCACGCCGGGCGGGTGACAAGCCCGACGCGCAGGCACCCGAGCGCGCGGAGCCGCAGGCACGCCGGGCGGGTGACAAGCCCGACGCGCGGGCGCCCGAGCGCGCGGAGCCGCAGGCACGCCGGGCGGGTGACGAGCCCGACGCGCGGGCGCCCGAGCAGGTCTCAGCGGCTCACCGGTGCGGAGCCGAGCCCTCGTCCCCGGGCTTCGCCCATGCCGCGCGGATGCGCGCACGCACCTCGTCGTCGCTGAGGTCGCCGGCCGGGTCCGTCTCGTCGGGTCCGCGGTACGCGCTCGGCCAGACATCGTGCGAGATCCCGGTTCCGGGCGCCGCGACGATCGGCGCGGGCCCCGTGGCGTGCTCATCGCGGTCGAAGGGCACCTGGGCGCGCGGACTGAACGAGAACGCGGGCTCTTCGTCGCGCGTCTCCTCGTACGAGTGCGGGGCGTCGTCGTCGAAGCCCGCGCCGCCGAAGCGCGGGCTCAGCAGAAGAATCGCCAGCCCCACCAGCACCTCGAGTCCGATCGCGAGAGCGAGCGGTCCCGGCTGCGGGCCGGTCTCGGCCAGGCGCCCGGGTCCGATCGCCCCGCGGGAGACGACGGCCATGAGTGCGCCGACCCCGCCGGCGAGCGTGGCGACCGCGATCGCCAGGACCAGGCGCGGGCCGACCGGTTCGGGGTCGGTGGTCAGCGGCATCCGGGATCGGAGGATCCATCCCGCGAGAGCGCCGATGCCGACGGGGAGGAGGACCAGCAGGAGCAGCCACGGCGAGCTGGCGTCGGGGATCGCTCCGAGCACCGGGATGCCGGGAAGCGCGCCGACCTGCGTGGCGGCAGGGGTGACCGCGCTGTCGGTGCCGACCGCGAATCCCGGTCCGGCGACGAAGGCGACGGCCCACAACACGAGGGTCGGCAGGTACATCAGCTGGCAGAGGGCGATCACGGTGGCACCGACGGCATCCGCGTTGCTCGCCTGGAAGATCCCGATGACCTGGGTCGAGCGCGCGATGAGACCGGCCACCACGACGATCCCGCCGACGCCGACGAGCCCGAGAGTCGTCAGCGCGACACCTCGGAACGCCAGCGTCGGCACGCTCGCCCACGTCGCGGGCAGGCGCGAGAGCTGTGCGCGCAGCGCGTCGATCGGCCCGTCGTCGCCGACGCGCCAGGCGCCGACGATCGCACCGACCAGGGACGGGACGAGGAACAGCAACGAGGGCAGCAGGATCGCGAGCCACGTCTCGGATGCCACGAGCGCGGCGTTGCCCGTCAGCGCGATGCCGCTCGCGATCGCGGCGAAGACGAGAGAGCCCGACAGCCATCCTGTGATCCCGGCCCCGGCCTCCGCGGCGCGCACGCCCGAGCGCGCGGCGAAGAGGGCCGTGAACGCGGCGAACGCCAGCGGCGCGAGTGACAGGGTGAAGCTCGCGAGCGAGGGGTCGATGCCGGTGGCCGCGAGGTAGGCGTCAGGGAGGGTCACCGTGAGCGGCACGAGGTGCCCGAGATGCCAGATGGCGGCCGTCGCGGGCCACAGCGCGCTCCAGTCGGGGCTGCCGAGACCGGCCACCCAGAGCAGGGCGAGCGGGGCGAGCACGACGGCGATACCGCCCGCGGCAGCCAGGAGGGCGTCGAGAGCGGCCAGGAGGGCGACAAGAAGGCGATGCATGGGCGTGAGAGACCCTACCCGCGCTCCCCGAGCGCTCTCCTCAGGCGCGGCGGTGAGGCGGCGAGGCGGCGCGGCGGCGAGGCGGCGAGGCGGCGAGGCGGCGAGGCGGCGAGGAGCTCTACCGTGCGGAGCGCGACCGCACGTAGAAGCAGTCGGGGAACCGGGTGGCCGCCGCCTCCCACCCGTCCCCGGCGGCGGGCAGGGGGCCCGGGGTGAGGATCGACACGCGCTGCACGTCCCACGCGTCGCCGGTGTGCACGAGTCGATGTTCCCCGTGGCGCGCTTCGACGAGCTTCCATCCCTGTGCTCCCGCGGCCTCGAGGTGCGCCAACTCCTCGGCGCGAGTCACCGGTCCCAGCATCCGGCCCTCCGCTGCGCCGGCACGCGTCCCGACGTAGTTCGGGTCGAAACGCTGCTGGACGGCCTGGCGCGAGACACCGAGCAGCGCGCCGATTCGCGCCCAGCTCACGCCGGAGTCGTGCGCGGTGCGCGCCGCCTGGGCCTGCAGGTCGGCGGCGACACGCGTGATGTCCTGGAACGCGGCAACGGCGGCGAGGAGACGCTCGGGGTCTTCGTCGCGGTCCGTCGGCGCTCCCGCGGCGGCGAGGCGCGAGAGTTCCACCGCGAGGTTCCTGTCGTGCGCGGGCGCGCCGGGCGCGGTCGACGTCACCGGGCTGATCCGTCGTCGCCCGGCCGCCACGACGTCGGTCGGGCGGCGGCCTCGGCACGTTGGCGACGGCGCACGAGGAGCCAGACGATCGCGGCGAGCACCAGCGCCCAGCCCGCCGCGCCGGCGATCAGCCCGGGGATGCTCGCTCCGATCACGAGGCTCACCCCCACGAGCACGAGGCCGAGAGCGGCGGCGGTGACGAGGAAACCTCGCGTGGTCCGAATGATGCGGGAGGCTGTCATATCGGCAAGGCTAGCTTGCCTCGCCGGGGGGAGGCAAGCTAGCCTTGCATCTCACGAGGTGCGCGCCCCCGCCCAGCGCTCCCACACGACCGTCGCCAGCCGCGGGTCCGCACCGATCGGGGCGGTGGTGAGATCGGCCTCCGCTTTCTCGATCACGCGGGAGAAGTGGCCGGGCGCGAGGACGTAGCTCGCCGCGACGGTGCGGTGGCCGGCTTCGCGCGCCGCGTGCACGGCATCCGGAATCCGCGGTTCGGATGCCGCGGCGTAGGCCGTCACGACCGGACCGGCGATCCCGGCCTCCGTCAGGAGCTCCGCCATGCGCTCGACATCGACGACCGCACCCGGACGCGTCGAGCCCGCGGCGGCGAGCACCACGGTGTCGCCGTCGCCGGCTCCCGCTGCCCGCACGCGATCGACGAGGATCTCGGCCAGCACCGGGTGCGGCCCGAGCGCCGGGGCGATCGGCAGTCCCCCGGCCGCCTCCACGAGGTCGACCTCGGTGTGGTAACCCGTCGACAGCAGCAGCGGCACGATCACGATGTCGTCCGTGCGCTCGCGGGCGGCGGCGACCACGTCGGTGACGTACGGCCCGTGCACGTCGACGTAGGCCTCGTGCACCTCGACGCCGGCGGGCGCGGTCGCCCGCAGCACCTCGAGCAGCGCGCGCACGACGACGCGTCCCTCCTCGAACCTCGTGCCGTGGGCGCAGGCGATGAGCACAGCGGTCATGCGTCCTCCTCGTCGATCACGTCGAGCCGGTAGCCCCGCTTGTACACGGTGCGGATGAGGTCGAGCCCGCCGAGCGCCTCGCGCGTGCGCGCGACCGCGACCTCGACGGCGTGCCCGCTCGCCTCCGCGCTCGACAGGGCGGCGATCAGGTCGGCGCGCGAGACGACCGCCCCGGGCTGGCGACCGAGCGCCCGCAGGATCTCGACGCCCGTGCGCGGCAGGGGCGTGAACGCCCCATCGAGCACGATCCCGGACGACCGGATGCCGAGGTGCCCCGCCGTGGTGGGGATGAACGGGGCGTCCGCCCCGCCGTAGTGCGTCACGACCGCGCGGACGAGAGCTCCGAGCCGGCCGCGATCGGGGATGAGCGGAGGGATCCCCGCCTCGATCAGCGGACCCGCGGTGATCGGGCCGACGGCGGCGACCAGCACGTGCCCGCGCGCGGCACGGGATGCCACCCCGTCGAGCGCGTCGGCCCGCTCGGCCGCGAGGATCCACTCGCGTGCCGCGGGCGCCGAGGTGAAGAGCACCGCGTCGACCTCTCCGCGGGCGACCTGCTGCGTCGATGCCGCGACGACCTCGGGGTCGGGCGGCGGACCCCAGCGGTAGATGGTGAGGCTCGTCACGCGCGCCCCGGCCGCTTCGAACGCCTCATCGAGGCCGTCCGCGCCGGAGCCGTGATGCTGGACCGCGACGTGGAGCCCCTCGATCCCCTCGGCGACGAGGAAGTCGCGCAGCTCCGCCGCCGTCTCGCTCTCGGCGACCCAGTCGGCCTCGAACCCCGCCTGCTGGATCGCGCCGCGCGCTTTGGGTCCGCGGGCGACGATGCGCGCGGCGTCGAGGACGGGGGCGAGCGCGTCGTGGAGTCCTGCCTCGTCGGCGGTCTCCATCCACGCGCGGAACCCCACGCCCGTCGTGGCGACGACGATGTCGGGCGGGTCGTCGACGAGCGCCCGGGTCTGCGCGATGAGTTCCTCGTCGTCGACGTGCGGAACGATCGTGAGGGCGGGAGCGACCCGTACCCGCGCGCCGTGGCGTTCGAGCGCGGCCGACAGCTCCCCCGACCGCCGGTCGACGGGAAGCAGCACGGTGCATCCCTGGAGCACCGTGCTGATCGTCCGCGCGGGTGTCGTCACCCGATGCCTTCCTCGCGCGCCCCGGCCGCGACCGCCGCCGCAGGAACCTGAACCGCGGCGGGCGCCGTGACCGGGAGAAGCAGGTCGGGCCGGGCGACCTCGCCGAACACCAGAACGGCGGGGTTGGCGAGACGGTGGGTCTCGGCATCCTGGATCGCCGTTCCGAGCGTCGTGCGGATCGTGCGCTGCTCGGGCGTGTGTCCGTTCTCGACGAAGGCGACGGGACGGCTCTCGGGAGCCCCCGCGGCCCGGGCCGCCGCGACGAACCGCGGCAGCGCGCTCACGCCCATGAGCGCGACGACGGTGGCGGAGTCGTCACGGAGGGCCGCGAGGGTCGCTTCGCTCGGCGACTCCTGACCGTTCACGACGTGCAGCGTACCGGCCACGCCGCGGTGCGTCACGGGGATTCCCGCGGCCGACGGCACGGCGATCGAGCTCGAGATCCCCGGGACGACCTCGACCGGGATGCCGGCCGCCCGGCACGCGATGACCTCCTCGCCGCCGCGTCCGTAGACGAACGGGTCACCGCCCTTCAGGCGCACGACCCGCAGGCCCTTGGCGGCGCGGTCGACGAGGATCTCGTTGATCTCGTCCTGCGGAACGGGGTGATGCTGGGGGCGCTTGCCGACGTCGACGAGCTCGACGTCGTCGCCGAGCTCAGCGAGCACGCCGGTGGGACCGAGGCGGTCGTACACGACGACATCGGCCTCGGCGAGCAGCGCGCGGGCGCGGACGGTCATGAGGTCGACGGGGCCGGGGCCGCCGCCGACGAGCGCCACGCTCCCCACGAGCGGGCGACGTCGGCGGCGGAGCGGAAGGGCGCCCTCGGCGAGGCGCTGGGCGATGGCGTCACGGACGGCGACGGTGCGGCGCGGATCGGCGCCCGCGGTCGAGACGACACCGACCATGACGTCGCCGCTCGTGGTCTCGGCAGCGAGGCGCGCGGTGCCCCTGCCCCCGTGTCCGGCGTTGACGCACCAGACGCGGCGCGCCTCCGCGGTATCGACGACGGCGGCATCGACGGATGCCGAACCCGTGGCCGTGTGACAGAACCAGGCGTCGTCGAGGTCGGAGGGTTCGAAGGGGCGTTCGCGCCACTCGATGTCCCCCGCCGCGGCGAGCGCCGCGAGGCCGTCGGTCGCGACCGGCGCGACCAGACGGATGCGGGCACCTGCCGCGCGCAGCCGGGCGATGCGCTTCTCGGCGACGGAGCCGCCGCCCACGCACACGACGAGGCGGTCGGTGAGGTCGAGTCCTGCGAGAGCGATCATCGGGGGTCCTTTCCTGCGCCGGCGGCATCAGCCGCCGGGGCGAGCTTGACGAACACGACGCCGTCGGTCACCGTGACCGGGTGGACCCGGACGCTCAGCGGCTCCTTGCCCTGGGTGTCGAGACACAGCCCGGTGCGCAGGTCGAACACCTGCTTGTACATCGGGGATGCCACGGTGGGCACGCCCGCGCGATCGCCGACGATGCCGCGCGACATGATCGCTGCACCGCTGAAGGGGTCGATCTGGTCGGTGGCGTAGAGGCGGCCGTCGTAGGTGCGGAACAGCGCGATCTGCCGGTCGCCGAGCAGCGCTGCGGCTCCCCGCTCGACGAGGAGGTCGTCGACGCGGCAGACAGCGACCCAGTGGGAGGCGTGCGAGGTCGGGGCGGGAGCCGTCGTCGCGGCCGCGCCCGCGCCCGCCGTCGAGGCCCCGGCGGGCTGGCTCGTGGCCGCGGTCGATCCGGCGGGTGCCGCCTCGGACGCGTCGGGGGCGGGGGCCGTCGTGGCCGACGGGGTCGTGGCGTCGGGGGTCATGGCATCCGTCCTCGTGGCTTCGGTCGTCGTGGCGTCCACGATCGTCATGACCGCACCGCCAGCGTCGTGCCGCCGATGAAGACCGCGCCCGAGGTGCGCTCCTCGGCCGTGGCGGGGCGGGGCTGACCGCGCTCGGACACGTAGGCGAGGGTGGGGTCGGCCGTGTCGGGGGCGTTGACGAAGCTCTGGAACCGCTTGAGCTTCTCGGGGTCGGCGAGGGTCGCGGCCCACTCGTCCTCGTAGTTGTCGATGTGAGCGGCCATCGCGCGGTCGAGGTCCTCGGCGATGCCCAGGGTGTCGTCGAAGACCACGCCCTTGAGCGCCTCGAGGCCGCCCTCGTAGTCCTGCATCCAGGGCGCGGTGCGCTGCAGCCGGTCGGCGGTGCGGATGTAGAACATCAAGAAGCGGTCGATCGCCCGCAGCAGGCCGTCGTCGTCGAGCCCCTCGGCGAACAGCACCGCGTGCCGCGGGGTGAAGCCGCCGTTGCCGCCGACGTAGAGGTTCCAGCCGGCCTCCGTGGCGATCACGCCGATGTCTTTGCCGCGGGCCTCGGCGCACTCGCGCGCGCAGCCCGAGACGCCGAACTTGAGCTTGTGCGGCGAGCGCAGGCCCCGGTAGCGCAGCTCGAGCTGCACGGCCATGCCGACGGAGTCCTGCACGCCGTAGCGGCACCACGTCTGCCCGACGCACGACTTCACCGTGCGCAGTGACTTGCCGTACGCCTGCCCCGACTCGAAACCGGCGTCGACGAGACGTCTCCAGATGTCGGGGAGCTGTTCGAGGCGGGCGCCGAACATGTCGATGCGCTGGCCGCCGGTGATCTTCGTGTAGAGGCCGAAGTCGCGCGCGACCTCGCCGATCACGACGAGCCCCTCGGGCGTGATCTCCCCGCCCGCGATGCGCGGGACGACGCTGTAGGTGCCGTCGCGCTGGATGTTGGCCATGACGTGGTCGTTGGTGTCCTGCATGGTCGCGAGCTCGCCGTCGAGCACGTGCTCGGAGTACAGGCTGGCGCTTATACACACCTGACGCTGCCGACGAACGTACGCGTTTCAGTCTCTATATCAGCCTACGTATTTAAACACCAA
>NZ_LDRT01000163.1 GCF_001476655.1 Microbacterium testaceum
GACCGGACCGGGGCTCGCGACCGGACCGGGGCTCGCGATGCGCGGCGTGGCCGTCGCGGCATCCGCCTGCGGGGGGTTCGAGGTGCGGGCTTCTTCTTCCAGCATCGAACCTCCATCCCTCGCGAGCGCGAACATCAACGATAGGTCACCGGCGCGGCCTCGCGCGCCGGCCTGTGGACGGTTCTCGGCCCCGACCGGCGATAAAGGCGAGGCACCCCGTCAGCCGCGTGAGGGAGCGTGCTCGCCGTGTCGTCGCCGTCATCGCGGCCGCCGACCACGCAGAACCCCGGTCTCCCCGCCGTGGTGCGGGGAGACCGGGGTGTGAGACGGCCGAGGTGTGAGACGGCGGGCGTGCGGGACGGCCGGATGCGGGAACGCCGGGGTTCAGAGGGTCCGGGGTTCAGCAACCCCGGCCATTCTTCAGAAGCTCGTGACGACCACCCGGTTGATCTGGGGGTCCTTCAGCGATGCGTAGCCCTCCTGCACCTCGTCGATCGAGATCTCCTTCGAGACGAGCTCGTCGAGCTTGTACCGACCCTGCAGATAGAGCCGCGCGATCATCGGGATGTCGCGCTTGGGGTTCGTCGAGCCCATGTACACCCCCTCGATGCGCTTGCGGCCCCCGAGCATCTCGAACGACGAGACCTCGAGCGTGTTCGCGGGGTTCAGCACACCGATCAGGTAGAGCCCACCGCCCTGGGCGAGCATGTCGAAGCCGGAGCGGGTGACACCGGGGGCGCCGACGAAGTCGAAGACGTAGTCGGCACCGAGCCCCCCGGTGAGATCTTTGACGGCCTGCACGGCGTCGACCTCGCGCGAGTTGACCGTGTCGGTGGCGCCGAAGGACCGCGCCGTCTCGAGCTTGTCGTCGGCGACATCGATCGCGATGATCCGACCGGCTCCGGAGACGATCGCCCCGCTGATCGCGTTGAGGCCGACCCCGCCGGTGCCGATGATCGCCACCGTCTGCCCGGGCTGTACATGCGCGGTGTTCATCACCGCGCCCGCTCCGGTCACGACCCCGCAGCCGAGCAGCGCAGCCTGGGGGAAGGGCATCTCGGTCGGAACCGTCGCGAGCTGGTTCTCGTGGATGAGGGCGTACTCGGCGAAGCCGCCGAGACCCATTCCCTGAACCACGACGTGACCGTCGGCGTCCGTCAAGCGATCCTCGCGCACCGTGGTCTCGGGGTGCAGACACAGGTTGACGTCGCCCGTGAGGCACGGCAGGCATGCCCCGCAGTACTGGACGAGGCAGCCCACGACGTGGTCGCCGAGCGCCACGTCGGTGACCTGATCGCCCACGGCGACGACGATGCCCGCGACCTCGTGCCCGAACACAGCCGGCACGTCCATGCCGAGATTGGTCGACTGGGCGAGCTCGTCGCTGTGGCAGAGGCCGGATGCCTTCACGTGCACGAGAACTTCCCGACCGACGGGATCGGCGATGGTCACGTTCTCGGTGTGGAAACCTCCACCGAACTCCCGAACTACTGATGCCTTCATGGGTGGCCCTTCTTTGGACTCTGGACGGATGCCGCGTGCCCCAGGACATCGGGACGACGTCGACCACTCGGAACGTTACCCCTGTTTTATAGACACGTGTCCATCAGGACTGAAAGCCGTCAGGATGGATCCGTGACGACGGATCAGGAGGGCCGCCGGCGGCAGCTCGCGGCCGCCTCCGACCCGCGCGCGACACGCACCCGGCAGCGGATCATCGCCGCGTGTCGAGAGCTGCTCGAGGCCGAGCGGTCCGTGACGGTCGCCGCGGTGTGCACGCGCGCGGGCGTCGGCCGGAGCACGTTCTACACGCACTTCGCGACGGTCGGGGACGTCGCCGTCGCCGCGGTCGACCACCTCATCGACCGACTCGTCGCCGATGACATCGCGCGGCGGGCGGCGGGTCTCGAAAGAAGCGTGATCGTCCGGACCGGGCTGACGGATCTGTGCCGAGCGGTCGTGCAGGAGCGCGCGTTCTTCCTCTATGCCCTCTCCGCCCCGGCGACCGAGCACGTGCGCGAGCGCTTCGTCGCCGACCTCGCGGCGGGCCTGCGCACGACGGTGCGGAGCGAGATTCCCGATGTCGCCGAGGCCTTCGAGCGCACCGCGGCGGACTTCCTCGCGAATGGAGCGGTCGGGGCGCTGCTGGACTGGCTGGCCGAGCCCGCGGGCCGCACGGAGTCCGACATGATCGACTTCCTCAGCGAGCTCCTCCCCCGCTGGCTGATCACCGGACGGGTGAACTGAGCGGACCTGTCCCGCGCGCTTCGTGTCGTGTCGGAGGCCGGGGTTAGCCTGGGGGTCGGAGGTTTCGATGACACTCGATCCGCACTCGCCCCGCACCTCGTCCTCGACCGACAACACCGGCCCGCACCCCTGGCGGCGCTACGTCGCCCTGGGCGACTCGTTCACCGAGGGCATCGGCGATCCCCTGCCCGACGGTGGCCACCGCGGGTGGGCCGACCGCGTCGCCGAGGTGCTGGCCGCGCAGGTCGACGACTTCGCGTACGCCAACCTCGCCGTACGCGGCAAACTCATCGGGCAGATCGTGGCCGATCAGATCGAGCCCGCTCTCGCCCTCAAGCCCGACCTCGTGACGATCTCGGCGGGCGGCAACGACATCATCCGCCCCGGAACCGATCCCGACGAGGTCGCACGCCAGTTCGAGGATGCCGTCGTCCGCCTGCGCCGCGACAACGCCACGGTCGTCGTCTTCACCGGCATCGACACCGAGTTCACGCCCGTGTTCCGCGGCATCCGGGGCAAGGTCGCGATCTACAACGAGAACATCCGCGCGATCGCCGACGCCCAGGACTGCGTCGTCGCCGACCAATGGGGGTTGAAGGAAGTGCAGGACATGCGCTTCTTCGACGACGATCGCCTGCACTACAACTCCCTCGGCCACCACGAGGTCGCCCGCATGGTGCTCCGGGCGCTGAACGTACCCAACGACCTCCAGCCGATGCAGCCGGAGGCGCTGGCGGCGACAACCTGGCGCGCCGCGCGCGAGAAGGACCTCGTCTGGGCACGCTCCTACCTCGTCCCCTGGGTCCTGCGCCGGCTGCGCCATCAGTCGTCGGGCGATCATGTCCTCGCCAAGCGGCCCGAACCGCTCCCCGTGGTCACCCTCGCCCCGGGCGCGGATGCCGCCGCCTCCCGCGGATCGCAGGTCTGAGGCCGTGGTGCCGACAGGATTCAGCGGATCCACCCACGAGGGAAGACCCGCCGATCCTCCTTTCCCCGAGGCGCTGGGCGCCCTCCTCGACCCCGCCGACACCGACACCCGGCTGCGCGATGCGGAGTCGCTCGCGACGAGCCTGACCGACGCCGGATGATCGCCGCGCCCTCGACGATCGAGGGCGACGGGCCGCGTCCCCCGCAATTTCCCGCTCGTTTCTCTCCGCGGTAGCACGACGCCGCGCGGCGGCCGGAACCCCGACGCCCGCGCGTCAGCGCCTCCCGCGCCCGAGCTCCCACAGCGCGACGGCGCTCGCCGCGGCGACGTTGAGAGAGTCCACTCCCCCGGCCATCGGGATCGTCACGACGGTGTCGGCTGCGGCGAGCGCCCCGCGGCTCAGGCCGTCACCCTCGGCGCCCATCAACAGGGCGACGCGCTCGTGCCTGGCGGCGGAGAACTCGTCGAGCGTGACCGCGTCGTCCGAGAGCGCGAGGGCCGCGAGGTGTAGCCCGGCGTCCTGCAGCAGCGGCTTCGCCTCCGACCACTCGGGCAGCCGCGTCCACGGCACCTGGAACACCGTGCCCATGCTCACGCGGACACTGCGCCGGTACAGCGGGTCGGCGCAGCGCGGCGTGACGAGCACGGCATCCGCCCCGAGAGCGGCGGCCGACCGGAACGCGGCTCCGATGTTGGTGTGATCGACGATGTCCTCGAGCACGACGACGAGCCGCGCGTCCCTGACGACCTCCCCGACGGATGCCAGAGCGGGGCGGTGCATGGAGGCCAGCAGCCCCCGATGCACGGTGTATCCGGTGACCTGCTCGGCGACCGCGGCGGGGACGACGTAGACGTCGGCATCCTCCCCCACCAGGGCCAGGGCATCGGCGAGGAACTTCTCCTGCACCAGGACCGAGCGCGGGCGGTGCCCGGCACGGAGGGCACGGTCGAGGACCTTGGACGACTCCGCGATGTACAGGCCACCCTCGGGCTCGGTCACGCGGCGCAGCGACACGTCGGTGAGGTCGCGGTAGTCGGCGAGGCGCGGGTCGTCGGCGGAGTCGAGCGGGATGACGGGCATCGTCCCATCGTGCCAGCAGCGCGTGTGCGCGGCCCGTTCCCTCCGCGCCTCCCCGCCTCACGCCACGTGCAGCACCTGCCCGCCACCCACGACCAGGGCCCGCTCGGGCAGGCGTACGAGGGCGTCCATCGGATTCTCGGCATCCACGAGCACGATGTCCGCGCGCGCCCCCTCGACGAGGTCGTGCACGTCTCGCCCGACGGCCCAGGCGCCGGCGTTCGTGGCGAGCTGCACCACGCGCAGCAGGTCCTCGTCGCGCACGAGCCCCGCGGCTCGCGCGTACTGCCACGCGATGCCGAGGGTGTCGCCCGTGCCGTAGGGGCTCCACAGGTCGCGGATGCCGTCGGTGCCGAACGCGAACCGCACCCCGGCCAGATCGAGCTCCGCGAGCGGCAATTGCGGCAGCCGGAGCGGGGCGACGGTGGTCATCGTGACACCGACCTCGGCCATCGCGGCGAGAAGGTCGCGGCGACGCGCCGGCTCGAGCTGGGCGACGGCGAAGCCGTGCGCGATGTTCACGCGACCATGCAGGCCGAGCCGTGCGGCGCGGTCGACGAGCAGCTCGACCTGGAAGGCGCCGAGCTCGGCGGGGTCGTGCAGGTGGATGTCGATACCGACGCCCGTGTCGGCGGCGAGCGCGGTGATCGCGTCGATCTGGCCGACGGGGTCGCGGTCGATCGTCGCCGGGTCGAGACCGCCGACGGCGTCCACGCTCGGCCGGGCCGCGGCATCCCGGAGCAGGTCCAGGACTCCGGGCCGACGCAGGATCCCGTCCTGCGGGAACGCGACGATGCGGACGTCGAGGGCGCCCCCGTACGCGGCGGTGGCCTCTTCGACCGCGTCGATCCCGCGCAGACCGATCCCGGTGTCGACGTCGACGTGCGTGCGGATCGCCGTGGTCCCGTGGCGCACCAGCTCGCGGAGGACGTGGGCGGAGCGTTCGAGGGAGGGGATGCCGAGGGCCTCCCGCTCGGCCCGCTCATGGCGGATGCGCCCCTCCGTCGTGCCTTCCCCGCCGTACGACTGCCACGGCAGTCCCCACCACGACTTGTCGACGTGGGCGTGGGCGTTCACGACGCCGGGGAGGGCGAGCAGCCCGCGCCCGTCGAACTCCCGCACACCGATGGGCCGGTCGCCCGCGGGGGTGATGGCGGTGATGACTCCGGCATCCATGTCGATGTCGACCGGTTCACCGCCCCACGGCCGGACGCGGCGGAGACACGTGATCGGGAGCATGGCGGGCGGGGGGAGAACGCTCATCCCTCCAGTATCGGGGCGGGAGGTGTCCGCGTCCGGGACGTGACACCCCGCCCTAGACTCGATACGACGGAGGTGCGCATGACCGACACGACGAAGGATGCCGATTCCCTGGCATCCGTCGATCGGGCCGTCGAGGTCCTCGCGGGACGCCGGATCGCCGTTCTGACGGGTGCGGGCGTGTCGACGGACTCGGGCATCCCGGACTATCGCGGCAAGGGCGCTCCCACCCGGACGCCGATGACCGTGCAGCAGTTCCTCTCCAGTCCCGACGCTCGACGGCGGTACTGGGTCGGCAGTCATCTCGGGTGGAAGGTGTTCGCCGCGGCCGAGCCGAATGACGGACACCGCGCTCTCGCCGATCTGGAGGCCTCGGGGGTGTCCAACGGCGTGGTGACGCAGAACGTCGACGGATTGCACGTGCGGGCCGGCAGTGGCCGCGTGGTCGAGCTGCACGGCACGATGCGTCGCATCGGGTGCCTTCACTGCGGCCAGATCTTCGATCGCCGTGATCTCGCGGAGCGCATCGAGGCCGAGAACCCGTGGATCGTGGCACCGGAGAACGTCGAGCTCGGTCCCGACGGCGACGTGGCGCCCGCCTCGGCGGACGACTTCGTCGTCCCGGTCTGCTCGGTGTGCGGCGGCACGCTCAAGCCCGACGTGGTGTTCTTCGGCGAGTACATCCCGGTCGAGAAGTTCCGCGAGGCCGAGCAGCTCGTGCACGCGAGCGACGCGCTCGTCATCGCGGGGTCGTCGCTCGTGGTGAACTCCGGCATCCGCCTCGTGGAGCGGGCGCGCCGGCGGCGTCTGCCGGTGGTCATCATCAACCGCGGCGAGACCCGCGCCGACCGCCGCGCGGCGGTCAAGATCGACGGAGGCACGACCCCCGTGCTGCGCGCGTTCGCGGAGCGGTTGCCGGGCCTTCTCTGAATCCTCGCGCCGGTCGCCGGCGCGGTCACTCCCCGCGCGTGTATCCCACCGCTCCCCCGTCGAGGAAGGCTCGGTGCGCGCCGTTCACCGTCATCCCGGTGAGACGCTCGATCGCCGCGGTCGCACCGGCGCGCAGCTCGCCGTGACGGCGCACGAAGACGGCGTGGGCCCGCGGGGCGTTCCATCCCTCCGGCAGGAGCGCCGCCGGCAGGTCCGGATCGGTGAACGGGAAACGGCGGTAGTCGTCGGTGAGGCGCACGCGCGCGATCAGCGCGCCGTCCGTCTCTTCGGTCGTGGGGGTGTCGTGCTGGGCGACGAACGCCCCGTAGTGCGCGTCGAGCGCGTCGAGATCCCACCCGCGGGCGGCGATCGAGCGGTCGTGATCGAGGTCGCCGCTGCGGCTGAGGAAGATGTCGGAGCCCACGCCGTGGGCATCCATCAGCTGCCGCGCTGCGTCCAGACGATCACCGGGAGCGACCCAGATCGCCGGTTGCAGCTGCCCGAAGCCGAGCCAGGTGAGAGTCTTGCGCATCTCGTCGCGCGCCGAGCGATCACCGGCGCGCGTCGCGATCAGCGTCCACTCCCCGCCCCAGTCTCCGGACACATGCCGGAAGATGCGCTCGCGCCCCTCGTCGAGCAGACGCCAGGCCTTGGGTGACAGCAGGTAGGTGGTGAGTCGCCCGTCGCGGCGGGTCTCGAACCAGCCCTCCGCGCGCAGACGCGACATCACCACCCGGGTGGTGGCCGCCTCGATGCCGAAGAGCTGCAGGACGTCGCTCAACCCGCGCAGCGGCACCTCGCCGTCACCGCAGTACCGGAAATAGTCCCCGAAGAGCGTGAAGACGAGAGAGCGGGGGCGCATGCGAGAACGTTACCGGACGCGAAT
The DNA here is from genome assembly GCF_001476655.1 of Microbacterium testaceum. Classification (GTDB taxonomy): domain Bacteria; phylum Actinomycetota; class Actinomycetes; order Actinomycetales; family Microbacteriaceae; genus Microbacterium; species Microbacterium testaceum_C. Next base: position 7,330 of record NZ_LDRT01000163.1, read on the forward strand.
GTAACGAAGCTATGGCGCTAGACGCATTTGTGTTGCATACTCGTTGCGTCGTGACGGTTCGACATCTTCAGCGAGGAGGCTGACATGCGTATCGCGATCATCGGGGGCGGCCCGGGCGGGCTGCTCTTCGCCGCCCTGGCCGCACGGAACATCCCCGGCGCCCACGTCGACCTGTTCGAGCGCAATCGCTCCGACGAGGCATTCGGCTTCGGCGTCGTGTTCTCGGATGCCACGCAGAGCGGAGTGGATGCCGCCGACTCGGCCCTGCGCGAGACCCTCGACGCGTCGGGAGTGCGCTGGGATGCCATCCGCGTCACCGTCAAGGGCGAGACGATGACCTTCGGCGGCAACGGCATGGGAGCGGTGCTGCGCAAGGATCTGCTCGCTGCCCTCCAGCGGCGGGCCACGGAGGCCGGTGCCCACCTGCATTTCTCCACCCCGCGGCGCGCGGACGAGCTCGGCGACTACGACGTGATCGTCGCCGCGGACGGGGCCAACTCGCAGACCCGCGCCGCGATCGGCGACGACTCCCTCGGGGTGACCTACGAGACAGCGGCGGCCAAGTTCATCTGGTTCGCCACCGATGCCCCCTTCGAGGGACTCACCTTCCTGCACACCCACGCCGACGGGCTGACCGCCGACGTGCCCGGCGTCTTCGCGGCGCACGCGTATCCCATCGGCGGGGGCCTGTCGACGTTCATCGTCGAGACCGACGAAGACACGTGGCGCGCGGCCGGGCTGGACGGATTCGACCTCACCACTGCCCCGGGTCCGAGCGACGAGCACAGTCAGCGTCGCCTGGAGGAGATCTTCGCGCCGCTCATCGGAGGCGCGCGACTGATCGGCAACAACTCGCGGTGGGGAAACTTCCGGACCATCCGCGCCCGGAGCTGGCACAGCGGCAAGGTCGTCCTGCTCGGCGACGCCGTGCACACGGCCCACTTCTCGGTCGGGAGCGGCACGAAGATGTCTCTCGAAGACGCCATCGCGCTCGCCGATGCGCTCGCCACGCACCCCGATGACGTCGAGGCGGCTTTCCTGGCCTACGAGGCTGAGCGACAGCCGCAGGTGGCCCGCATCCAGGGCGCCGCGCGGCCGAGTCTGTCGTGGTGGGAGAACTTCGGCACCTACTTCCACGCGTTCGAGCCCTGGCAGTTCGGTTTCCACTTCTTCTCGCGCGCTCTCCCGGCGGCGAAGATCGCGCGCCGGGATCCGGATGCCGTGCGTCGAGCGCTCGATCGGTGGCAGAGCCGTCACGGCGCCCCGCCCCTGGAATCCGCCGTCGCGGGACTGCTCGATCGACGCGTGGTCGCGCGCGACGCGCTGCCGCCGGTCGTCACCGTCGCCGCGGGTGACGGCATCCGTCCCGATGACGCCGTGCGTTCGGCCCTCGCCGAGCACCGCGACGCGACCGCCGTGCTCGTCACCGGCGGGAGCGCCCTCGATCGCCAGCTCACCGCCGAGGCCGCGCGACTGCGCCACGGCGTGGCGGCGATCATCGACGAACCCGATTGCGACGAAGATCGTGCCATGACCCTGGTGCTCTCGGGCCGCGCGGATGCGGTGCTGCGATGAGGACGCGGGAGGGGACGACGCCCTGGCCCGTCGAGTTCGCCGAACGGTACCGCACCGCGGGGCTGTGGCAGGGCCGCACGCTGGGCGACGCGTTCGCCGAGGTCGCGCACGTGCACGCCGATCGCATCGCGCTGGTCGACGACGCGGTGTCGCTCACGTATGCCGAGGTGCACGACCGGGTCGAGGCGTGCGCGGCGCGCCTGATCGATCGGGGGCTCGCCCCCGACGACCGGGTCGTGGTGCAGCTGCCCAATCACTGGACGTTCGTGATCCTGACGCTCGCGTGCCTGCGGGTGGGCATCGTGCCGGTGATGGCGCTGCCCGCCCACCGCGAGCACGAGCTGCGGCACCTGATCTCGGCATCCGAAGCGGTCGCTCTGGTCACCCCCGACTCGCTCCGCGACTTCGACCACCTCGCGCTTGCCCGCACTCTCCGCGCGTCGAGCCCGACGGTGCGGGATCTCATCGTCCTCGGCGACACGACCCCCCAGCCCGACACCGTCAGCCTCACCGCGTTGTGCGCCCCCTCCGATGAGGCCACCCGCACCCGACGGCTACCGACTCCGGATGCCGCGGACGTCGCGCTGTTCCTTCTGTCGGGCGGAACGACGGGCCTGCCCAAGCTCATCGCCCGCACGCACGACGATTACCTGTGCAACATCGTCCTCACGTCGCCTCCCTCGGCGGTCGACCGCGACACCGTGTACCTCGTGACACTGCCGATGGGCCACAACTTCCCGCTCGCGTGCCCCGGCATTCTCGGCACCCTGCTGGCCGGCGGCACCGTCGTCCCTCTCGGTTCCCCCCGACCCGAACGCGCCTTCGCGGCGATGGAACGACACGGGGTCACTCACACCGCCGCGGTGCCCGCGGTCGTCGCCGCGTGGCTGGATCACGCCGGCGTCGTGGGAGTCGACGCACTGCGGAGCCTGCGCGTGCTCCAGGTGGGCGGCGCCCGCCTGGCCGACGAGCTCGCGGAGCGTGTCGTGCACGGGTTTCCCGGAACGCTGCAGCAGGTCTTCGGCATGGCCGAGGGGCTCATCAACGTCACGCGCCTCGACGATCCGATCGAGGTCGTCGTCGGCACACAGGGGCGGCCCGTGTCGTCCTTCGACGAGTTGCGCGTGGTCGATGAGACGACCGGTCTCGAGGTCGCCGCGGGCGAACCCGGCGTGCTGCTCACCCGCGGGCCTTACACGCCGCGCGGCTACTACGACGCCCCCGAGGCCAACGCCCGGTCCTTCACCCCTGACGGCTTCTACATCACCGGCGACATCGTGCGACAGCGCCCCGACGGCAACCTCGTCGTCGAGGGGCGCAGCAAGGACATGATCAACCGCGGGGGCGAGAACATCTCGGCCGAAGAGGTCGAGAACCTCGTGTACGGACTCGCCGCGGTGCGGCTCGCGGCCGCCGTGGCGATGCCGCACGGCACCCTCGGTGAGACGGTGTGCCTGTTCGCGGTGCTCCACGACGGTTGCGAGCTCGATCTCGCCGCGGTACGCGCGCACTTCGACACCTCGGGCGTCGCCGCCTTCAAACGCCCCGACCACCTCGTCACCGTCGAGGAACTGCCCCTGACGAAGGTCGGCAAGATCGACAAGAAAGCCCTGCGCGAGATGCTCGCCGCCGATCTCACGGCATCTTGATCAGAAAGGAGCGCTCGATGTTCATCGACGCCGCCGATCTCTCCCCCGCCGACACCTACCGTCTGCTCGTCGGCTCCGTGGTTCCGCGCCCCATCGCGTGGGTGACGAGCGGGCACGACCCGGTGAACCTGGCGCCCTTCAGCTCGTTCACCTGGGTGAGCCAGCATCCCGCGATGCTCGGTTTCACCGTCAATCGGCGCGCGAACGGCCGCAAGGACACGATCCGCAACATCGAGGAGCACGGCGAGTTCGTCGTGAATATCGCCGAAGAGACGATGCTGCCCGCCCTGCACGCGAGCAGCGAGTGGATGCCGCCCGAAGTCGGGGAGGCCGATCGGCTGGGGCTGGAACTCGCCGCGTCGCGGGTCATCGGCATCCCGGGCCTCGCCGAGGCGCCTGTGCGGATGGAGTGCCGCTACCACTCGACCACCGCGTTCAGTCCGACCGGCGGCGAGTTCGTCGTAGGCACGGTGGTCGCCTGGACCGTGCGCGACGACATCGTGCGCCTCGGCTCGACGGGCGCGGCCAGCATCGACACCGAGCTGCTCCGCCCGATCGGCCGTCTGGCCGGCCCGCGCTACACCCCGCTCGGCGAGGTGGTGGAGCTGCCGCCCGTGCCGGGCGGGTAACCCCACCCCCGCACGCCGAGACCGCACGCGATCGCCGAGAACGCATCCGTCCGGCAACGAACGGAGGCGTTTTCGGCAACCACGTGCGGTCTCGATGCGCGCTACCGGGCGCGCGTCGCCACGGGTCGAGCCCTCAGAACCAGCGCGCGATACGGGGCAGCTCACCGCCGCCGACGACCCGCAGCCGCCGGGCACCCCGACCGGCGAGCCAGCGCGCGAGGTCGGCGGCGGTGCCCTCGACGACCGGGCCACCCTCGCCGTACTCCCCCGGCGCGTCATCGCGGTCCGTGGCCCGCAGCACGACGGCGCCGGGCTCGCTCCGGCGCGTCCAGGCACGCAGAACGTCCGCGATGATCCCATCGATCATCTCGGGAGGGAAGTCGAGGAACGAGCCGCCGTCGGCGAGGTCGACCGCGTGCACCCACACTTCTTTCGCGCGCATCCACGCCGTCTCGCGCGCGGGCACCGTGCGCCCCTGCGCGGTGACGACCTCGGCATCCCACTGCGCGTCCGACAGATCGCGCCACTCGACGTCCAGGTGCACGGCGGCGTGGTCGACGAGGTGGCGCAGAGCGCGCGTGGGGAGCGTCGCGCCGAGGGCGATCTCGTCGGCCCGTTGCGTATCGGAGGCGTACATGGGTGTCTCGACGCCCGTGCGCGCCCATTCGACCAGCCGCGCGACGGCGCGGGCGTTGTACCCGACGTGGGCGACGAGGTGCCGACGCGTCCAGCCGGGCAACAGGCTCGGGGCGTCGAGCTCTTCGTCGTCGAGCTTCATGAGGCGTCGCGCGAAGTACGCCGTGCCGCGACGGGCGAGGTCGAGGTGCGCGTGCGGGGCGGAGTCGGCGTCGTAGCGCGCTCCGGCACCCTGCCGTTCCCGCAGCGCGAGCTGCTCGGGTGTCAGCTCCCTCGCGCTCACGGCTCCTCCGACGCGAAGCGGTTGCGGAGCGTCCCGATCCCGTCGATCGTGACCTCGACGACGCTTCCGGATGCCAGATACTCCCGGGGTTCGCGCGCGTGCCCGACGCCGCCGGGGGTTCCGGTGAGGATCACGTCTCCCGGGCGCAGCGTCGTGATGGTCGAGACGTACCGCACGAGGTCGACCGGGCCGTGGACGAGGTCGTGGATGTCGCCGACCTGCTTCTGCACACCGTCGACGGTGGTGGTCATGCGCGCGTCGGAGGGAATCTCGTCGGGGGTGGCGAACACCGGCCCGAGCGGCGTCGAGCGCTCCCACATCTTGCCCTGCAGCCATTCGCGGGTGCGGAACTGCCAGTCGCGCATCGAGACGTCGTTCGCGATGGTGTAGCCGGCGATGGCGTCCGCGGCCTGCTCTTCCGACGCGCGGCGCACGGTGGAGCCGACGACGACGACGAGCTCGCCCTCCCAGTCGATCTCGGGGCTCTCCCCCGGCAGGGCGATCTCCTCGCCGGCCGCGGCGAGGGTGTCGGCGAACTTGGCGAAGAGCACCGGGTACTCGGGCAGGTCGCGCTTCATCTCGAGGATGTGCGCGCGGTAGTTCAGGCCCACGCACACGATCTTGCTCGGAGCCAGGATCACCGGCGCGAAGTCCACTGCATCGAGATCGACCACCGGGCCTTCAAGAGCCCTCACCGCCGACGGAGTCCCGGCGCGCAGCACCTCGCCGACGTCGGCGAAGCGTTCCAGCACGACGGCCCGGCTCCCCTCCACACGGGCCGCGGCGGTGGCCCCCTTCCAGTGCAGGGTCAACAGCTTCATCGATCGGTCTCCTCTTCGAACTCGCGGTACAGCCCCAGGCCCTCGAAGATGGGCGTGTCGCTGAAGTGGAACAGGTCCAGGCGCGTCTCGGCCTGCACGCGGAAGCGACACCAGCTCGGTACGACGAAGATGTCACCGTGTTCGACGGCGTGCTCGGTGTCGCCCAGCAGCACGCGTCCGGTGCCCTCGAACACCTGGTAGACGTTGGACCCCACCTCTTGGCGCACCGGGGTGGACGCGCCCTCGCGCAGGCGATGGAACTGCGCGCGGATGGTGGGCATGACATCTCCCCCTGTCGTGGGGTTCGAGAATCGCACGGCCGCGTGTCCGGGGCCGACGGTGGCCGGCATCCCCTCGCTCTCCAACAGCAGCTGGTCGGTGAGGGCGGCGTCGGTGTGCTCCCACCGGTAGGCGCCGATCGGGCTCGATACGGTACGGCGGAGTCCCGCGAGCGGCAGCAGTCCCGGGTGGGCCCACAGGCGTTCGGAGCGCGAGAAGTTGGGGGTCGCCTCGTCGGTCACCCGCTCGGAGCCGAACTCGAAGAAGCCCGAGTCCATCTGGTAGGCGAAGGGGATGTCGAGGCCGTCGATCCAGGTCATCGACTCGTCGGTCTCGTTGTGGTGGCCGTGGAAGTGCCAGCCGGGAGTGAGCAGGAAGTCGCCGCGGCTCATGCGCACCGGATCGCCGTTCACGACGGTCCACACCCCCTCGCCCGAGGTGACGAAGCGGAAGGCGTTCTGCGAGTGCCGGTGCTCGGGTGCCGTCTCGCGCGGCCCGAGCTGCTGGATGGCCGCCCACAGCGTCGGTGAGATGTACGCGCGTCCGTTCATCCCCGGGTTGGCGAGCCCGATGGCCCGCCGCTCTCCCCCGCGCCCCACGGGCACGAGGTCCCCCGCGCGCTCGGCGAGGGGTCGCAGGGCACTCCACCGCCACACCCACGGCACCGCCTTGGGTTGGGGGGTCTGCGGCATGAGGTCGTCGAGCTGCGTCCACAGCGGAATGAGGTGATTCTCGTCGAATCCGCGGTACAGGGCGCGCAGCTCGGGGGTGTCCTCGGGCTGCATCGCATTCTCGACCGGGGTCACGGTCTCGCTCATCGGTCCTCCTCGACGTCGGCGTGAGTCCAGGTTGCATGACTTGTCGCCGTTGCGCAACGAAAATATGTCACACATCGCAGAAAGCGGGACATTTCTGTTGCGCGAGACGCGAATCTGTTACACCATGTCGCCAGTGGATGCCGCGGCACGGCGCCGCGATCCCCGCGTGAGCATCGATCTGCAAGGAGGCAGAGCATGTCCGAAATCGAGTACGACGAGACGACTTCGTCCGACGGAACACCCATCGCGTACTTCCGCCGTGGCAGCGGGCCGGCCCTGGTCGTGACGCACGGCAGCATCGCGACGAAGGAGCAGTGGATCCCCGCGAGCGAGCATCTCGCGGAACACGTCACGCTGTACGTCTACGACCGTCGTGGACGCGGCGGAACGGGCGACGCCGCAGAGTACTCCCTGGCCCACGAGGTCGCCGACATCGCCGCGATGAGGGAGGTCGCCGGTCCGGGCGCGCACCTTCTGGGCCATTCGTTCGGAGCGCTGGCCACCCTCGCGTACGCCCGGGAGCACGGTCTGGGCGGTGGAACCCTTCTCGCCTACGAGCCTCCGCTCGCGGTGCAGGGCCCCGTCGCCGGCGAGCGCCTTCAGGGGTATCGCGACCTGGTGGACGCCGGTGACCTCGACGCCGCGCTCGAGTACGCGCTCGTGAACTTCGTACGCGTGCCGGCCGAGGCCATCCCCTTCATCCGCGAAACGCCGTTGTGGGGCGCGAGCGTCCCGCTCACCCCCACGTGGGTCCGCGAGCTCGCGGAGATCGACGCCCTCGGCAGCGATCTGTCCGGCTACGCCGAGATCGATGCCCCGACCCACCTCATCGCGGGAACGGCCACCACGGCGTTCCTGTACCAGTCCGCGCACGACCTGGTGGACGTCATCCCGAACGCCGGGATCACCGACATCGAGGGCGCCGACCACTTCGCGCACCTCGCCGACCCGGAGGGCTTCACCCGCGTGGTCATCGGCGCGCTCGACCGCGCATCGGTCGCCCGCTGACCGGCGTTCCGCAGAACCGGCCCCCGGCGTGCGACCCGACCCGCGCCGGGGGCCGCACCATCGACGCTCCCCGCACGGCACCTGCGGGCGCGAGTTAGGCTCGAACGGTGACGATCCTGACTCTCGTGCGACACGGTGAAACCGACTGGAACTCCGGAGGGCGCATCCAGGGCTCGACCGACATCCCCCTCAACGACACCGGCCGCGCTCAAGCGCGCGAGCTCGCCGACCGCCTCGCCACCGAGTACGCCGGTCGCGAGGCGGTCGTCGTCTCGAGCGACCTATCCCGCGCGGCGGAGACCGCCGACATCGTCGCCGCCGCCCTCGGCACCACCGTGAGCCTGCGGATGCCGGGCCTCCAGGAGCGCTCCTACGGCGACGCCGAGGGAATGGACGCCCCCACGTTCTACGACACGTACGGCCCGTGGCACGCCGCCGACGTGCCGGGGGCCGAGACCTGGCCGGTGGTGCGCGAGCGCGCTCTCGCCGCGTTGGCCGAGGCCGTGGCATCCGCTCCCGAGGGGACCGACGTGATCGCCGTCGCACACGGCGCACTCATCCGCGAGGTCATCCTGTTCGCCACCGACGGCGCGTTCCCGCGCGAGGGCGAACGTCTGCCGAACTGTTCGGCGACGACGTTCCGCCTCGACGGAGACAACTGGGAGATGCTCGCCTACGCGGGCGTCGCGAGCTGAAAGAGCTCTGGAAACCCCCGACCCCCTCAGCTCACCCCCAGCGCCCGCGAGATCACCATCAGTTGGACCTCGGTCGTCCCCTCGCCGATCTCGAGGATCTTCGAGTCACGGTAGTGCCGCGCCACCGGGTATTCGTTGATGAAGCCGTTGCCCCCGAAGACCTGCGTCGCGTCCCGCGCGTTGGCCATCGCCGCGTCGCTCGCGGTCATCTTGGCGACGGCCGCGTCGACCGAGAACGGCTTCCCGGCATCGCACAGGCGTGCCGCGTGCACCCAGGCGAGGCGCGACGTGTGAACCCGGGCGTGCATGCGCGCGAGGAGGAACTGGATGCTCTGCCGGGTCGACAGCCGCTCCCCGAACACCGTCCGGCTGCGCGCGTAGTCGACGGCGGCTTCGAGGCATCCCTCCGCGGCTCCCGTCGCGAGCGCCGCGATGGCGACGCGCCCCTCGTCGAGGGTGCGCAGGAAGTTCTTGAAGCCCTGCCCGCGCTCGCCGAGGAGGTTCGCCTCGGGGACGCGGACGCCGTCGAAGGTCAGCGGATGCGTGTCTGAGGCGTTCCAGCCGACCTTGTCGTACGCGGGTCCCACCGTGAAGCCCGGCGTGCCGTTCGGGACGATGATCGTGGAGATCTCGGGCCGATCCCCGGTGCGGCCCGTCACCGCGGTGACGGTGACGAAGCGGGTGATGGCGGTACCGGAGTTCGTGATGAACTGCTTCGCCCCGTCGATCACCCACTCCCCTCCCTCGAGGCGTGCCGTGGTGCGGGTCGCTCCCGCATCGCTGCCCGCCTCGGCCTCCGTGAGACCGAAGCCGGCGAGCGCGCGCCCCGCGACGAGGTCCGGGAGGTACTCCGCTTTCTGCGCGTCGGTTCCGTAACGGTACAGCGGCATCGCCCCGAGTCCGACTCCGGCTTCGAGGGTGATCGCCATCGACTGGTCCACGCGCGCGATCCCCTCGATCGCGACGCAGAGACTCGCGTAGTCGCCACCCTGTCCGCCGACCTCCTCGGGGAAGGGCAGACCGAAGAGTCCGAGTTCCCCCATCTGCGCGACGAGGTCGAGGGGAAGCTCGTGGGCACGGTCGGCCTCGTACGATCGCGGCGCGATCACGTCGTCGGCGAATGCGCGGACCATCGCGGCGAGCTCGCGCTCGTCGTCGGTGAAGGCCTGCTGGCTGTCGATGCTCACGGGTGGCTCCTTTTCGGGGGGTGGGGAGGGACGTGCGGGTCAGCGCGAGTCCGGGTGGGTCAGCGCGGGTCAGCGCAGCAGCATGGCGCGGCCGGGTTCACGAAGGACCCCGGCGACGTCGGTGAGGAATCGCGCCGCCTCCGCCCCGTCGACCAGACGGTGGTCGAACGAAAGGCTGAGCGTCAGCACATCGCGCAGGGCGATCTCGCCATGGTGCTCCCACGGTGTCCGGCGCACGGTGCCCACCGCGAGGATCCCCGCCTCCCCGGGGTTGAGGATGGGGGTACCGGCATCCACACCGAAAACCCCGACGTTGGTGATCGAGAAGGTGCCCCCGGTCATCGCGGCGGGCGCTGTGCGTCCGGCGCGGGCGGTCGCGGCGAGCTCGGCGATCGCATCCGCGAGGTCGACGAGTGGCAGGGCATCGGCATCCGGGATCACCGGCACCACCAGCCCGCGATCGGTCGCCGCGGCGATCCCGAGGTTGACGTAATGGTGCTCGACGATCTCGCCCGCCACCTCGTCCCACTTCGCGTTGAGAGCCGGCGTGCGACCGAGAGCGAGGCACACCGCCTTGGCGACGATCGCGAGCAC
>NZ_LDRT01000164.1 GCF_001476655.1 Microbacterium testaceum
CGCAGCAGACGCCGGCGCAGACTCGTCCGCGAGCGCGGCATGCGCGGCGGGAGGCGTCTGCTCGGGCGTGCTCGTGGCCGGGGTCGCGTGCGCGGCCTCCCCGTGTGCATCGTCGGAGGGGCGGACGTCGTCGGTCCAGGCGGAGCCGTCCCAGCGGCGCGTGCCGCCGCTTCCGGCAGGATCGGGATACCAGCCCTCGGGCGGAGTGGGCGTGTCGGTCATGGTCGTCCCCTCGTGCGGTTCATGCGAGTCCCCCGAGTCTAGTGAGCGGGTTCACGGTCACCGGAAGTCGCGGGAGGCATGCGAGACCCCCACGCGGAGGTCGGTGAACCCGTCGGCGACGACGTTCGTCACGCCCTCGACCGAGCGCTCGAGCATTCCCCGCACGATGAGCGCGGGAGATTCGCGCGCGATGCGACGGTACCGATTCCACACCCCCACCGAGCAGATGATGTTCATGAGGCCGTGCTCGTCTTCGAGGTTGAGGAAGGTGATTCCGGATGCCGTCGCCGGACGCTGACGGTGCGTGACCAGCCCCGCCACCTCGACGCGCCGATCGGTCTCGGCACTCTGCAGTTCGCGGGAGGTGAGAACACCCCGCGCGTCGAGTGCCGATCGGAAGTGCGTGAGGGGATGGTCGTCGGTGGACAGCCCCGTCGCCCACAGATCGGAGGCGAGCAGTTCGTAGCTCGTCGGGTCGGTGAACAGCGGCGGCTGCACCGCCACGAGGGAGTCGGGCAGGAACTCCGGCCGGTCCAGGGCCGCGGAACCCGAGAGCCAGATCGCCTCCCGCCGGGAATGACCGAGGCTTTCGAACGCCCCCGCGGTCGCGAGCGCTTCGAGCTGCGCGGTGATCAGTCCCGTCCGCCGCACGAGATCACGCATGTCGCGGTACGCGCCGCCCCGCTCCCGCTCGGCGACGATACGCTCGGCCACGTTCGCGCCGATCCCCGTGACTCCCGCGAGCCCCAGCCGCACCGCGAAAGCCCCGTCCCGGCGGTGCGCGGCGGTCTCGTCGGGTGCCGACCGGTCGAACTCCCCGGTCGGCGGCTGATGCGCCTCGGCGCACGCCTCGAGGCCGGTGGGGCCATGCTCCTCCGCGTCGCCGAGCGGTTCCACCCCCGCCTCCACCCCCGAGCGCAGCAGGTCGGGTCGGCGCACGCGAACCCCGTGTCGGCGGGCGTCGGCGGTCAGCGTCGCCGGCGAGTAGAACCCCATCGGCTGCGCCCGGAGCAGTCCCGCGAGGAAGGCCGCCGGGTAATGCAGCTTGATCCACGAGCTCGCGTAGACGAGCAGCGCGAACGACAGCGAGTGCGACTCGGCGAACCCGAAGTTCGCGAACGCCTGGATCTTCGCGTACAGCTCGTCGGCGACCTGTCCGACCAGGCCGTTCTCGGCCATGCCCTCGTACAGCTTGTCGCGCAGCGAGTCGATCCGTTCGAGCCCGCGCTTGGACCCCATGGCCCTCCGGAGCAGATCGGCGTCTTCGGCGGTGCAGTTGCCCACGGCGACGGCCATCTGCATGAGCTGCTCCTGGAACACCGGCACCCCCATTGTGCGCTCCAGCACCGGCTCGAGCTTGGGGTGCACGTAGGTGATCTCCTCCTGCCCGAGCTTGCGCCGGACGAACGGATGCACCGCCCCGCCCTGGATGGGCCCGGGCCGGATCAGCGCGATCTGCACGACGAGGTCGTAGAACTTCCGCGGCTGCAACCGCGGCAACAGTCCCATCTGCGCCCGCGACTCCACCTGGAAGACCCCGATCGAGTCGGCCCGGCACAGCATGTCGTAGACGGCCTTCTCCTCTTTGGGCAGCGTCGACAGCTCCCATACCTCACCCGTGGCCTCCCGGATCAGGTCGAAGCAGTACTGCAGGGCCGCGAGCATGCCGAGCCCCAGCAGATCGAACTTCACCAGCCCCATCCACGCGGCGTCGTCTTTGTCCCACTGGATCACCGTGCGGTTCTCCATGCGCGCGTGCTCGATCGGCACGACCTCGCCCACCGGGCGATCGGTGAGCACCATGCCCCCGGAATGGATGCCGAGATGCCGGGGCGCCTTCAACAACTCGGACGCGAACTCGATGACCTGATCGGGGATGTCGTGGTCGGCCCCGGTCTCGAGCGTCGCTCCCCACCGCTCGACCTGCTTCGACCACGCATCCTGCTGCCCCGGGGAATGCCCGAGCGCACGCGCCATATCGCGCACGGCGTTCTTCGGTCGGTACTGGATGACATTGGCGACCTGCGCCGCGCGCTCGCGCCCGTAGGTCTCGTAGACCCACTGGATGATCTCTTCGCGTCGATCCGAGTCGAAGTCGACGTCGATGTCGGGCTCCTCGTCGCGCAGGCTCGACAGGAAGCGCTCGAACGGCAGCCGGTAGAAGATCGAGTCGACCGCGGTGATGTCGAGCAGGAAGCAGACCGCGCTGTTGGCGGCCGATCCACGCCCTTGGCACAGGATGCCGCGGCGCCGAGCTTCGGCCACGATGCCGTAGACGATGAGGAAGTACCCCGGGAAATCCTTCATCTCGATGACGCCGAGCTCGCGTTCGATGCGGTCACGATCGTCGTCGGAGAGGTTCGGATACTTGCGCGGCACGGCTTCCCAGACGAGGTGCCGCAGCCACGACATGGGCGTGTGACCCTCGGGCACGGCCTGCTTCGGCAACGCGGGTTTGGCCCGCCGCAGGGGAAAGGCCAGCTCGTCGGCGAGAGTGACGGTGCGCGCCACCGCACCCGGGTAGCGGGCGAACCGGGCGGCCATCTCGGCTCCCGAGCGCAGGTGCGCACCGGCATGGGCGGGGAGCCACCCGTCGAGCTCGTCGAGACCGCGGTTCGCCCGCACGGCGGCGACGGCGGCCGCGAGCAGCTCCTTCTGCGGAACGGCGTAGTGCACGTTGTTGGTCGCGAGAATCGGCAATCCGCGCTCCGCGGCGAGCCCCGCCAGCACGTCGTTGTGGCGGGAGTCGAGAGGGTTGCCCTGGTCCATCAACTCCACGAACACCGCCTCGGCCCCGAACAGGTCGACGAGCGCATCGAGTTGCCGGGCGGCCGCCGCCGGCCCCTCGGATGTCAGGGCCTGTCGCACGGCCCCCTTCCGGCATCCGGTGAGCACCGCCCAGTGCGGATCGCCCGGACCGCCGGAACGCTCCGACAGCTCGGCGAGGTCGTACACCGGGCGGCCCTTCTCGGCTCCCGTGAGCTGCGCATGGGTGATCGCCGCAGCGAGACGGTGGTATCCCTCTTCTCCCCGGGCGAGCACGAGCAGGTGGGATCCGACGGGATCGGGTTCTCCGTTCTGGGGCGCGGGAAGCTCGAGCGAGAGCTCCGCCCCGAACACGGTGTGCACCGACCGAGCCTCGGCCGCCTCGGCGAACCGCACGATCCCGTAGAACCCGTCATGGTCCGTGATCGCGAGCGCGTGCAGACCCAGGCGCTCGGCCTCTTCGACGAGCTCCTCCGGTGAGGAGGCGCCGTCGAGGAACGAATACGACGAATGCGCGTGCAGCTCGGCGTAGGGCACCGCGTCGGCCGGTCGCTCGATCGACGGAGGAACATAGGCCCCGCGCTTGTGCGACCACGCCGGACTGTCGCCGCCGTCGCCGTTCGGCGGGGTGCCGGTCGGACGCCGCGCATCGCTCAGCAGACGCTCGAGCTCCGACCACTTCACCGGTGGGTTGTTCCACCCCATCAGGGCACCCCCGCTCCGGCGGGAGGACCCACCACGCGTGAGCCCCCGGCATCCGACTCAGTCATAGCGTCCCTCCGCCCGCCACTCGCCCTCTTCGACCACGAGCAGCCAGGCGCCCCCGTCGGCATCGACCACCTGGAACCGATGCGCACGACGTCGGCGCAGGGGGTCCCATCCTCGTTCGCTGATCGGCCAGGGGCCTGCCCACTCGAGGATGCGGCGGCGCTGCTCGCCCGTGACGAGCACCGCGGGTGGGGCGCTCAGCGCGTCGCGCTCCCCCACCGTGACGGGTGCCCCGGCGATGTCGGTGACCTCCACCAGTCGTGGCTCGGGATAGACGGTCGCCGGGAGAGGATCCGGCAGGCTGCCCGGCCAGGGACGGGCCCGGTCCTTGGCCGTCACCGCCCGGTCCCCCCACGGCACGAGCACCTGGCGCTCGGCGAGCCACCGCCCTCCGCCGATCGTCGGCGTGACCACTCCGCGGTGGCCGAGCATGGCTTGCACACGGGAAAGCGCGTGATGCACTCGTTCGTCGGGGCCGGCCCCGAAGAGGCCCTTGCGGTGATGCGCGGCCTCGTCGACGGCCTCGGGCTCGATGTGAACCCCGGCCACCCCGCTGCCGAAGATGCCCTGGCCGTCCTCAGCGAGCTGCCAGCGCACACGGTCGACGACCGCGGCCGCGTCGAACGAACCGGGATGCAGCCACACGCGCTCACTGCGCTCTCCGCGCTCGCCCGAAAGGATGACGCGAAGCTCCGTGCAGACGAGGTTCTGAGCACCGAGATGGGCGATGAACTCCTCAGCCGCGACGCGCACACCGAAGGCGACCTGGTCGGCGAGATCGAGCGGCGGCTCGAACGCCACGTCGCGGTGCAACTCCGGTGGCGGAGTCCGCGGTTCGACGGGCCGGGAGTCGCGTCCCCCGGCCAGGGCGTGCAGCCGCACCCCGCGCGGACCGAACCTCTCTTGCACCCGTTCGACGGGCATCGCGGCGAAAGCTCCGAGGGTGTGGACGCCGAGTCGGGCGAGCAGACTCGCCGTCTCCTCGTCGTCGAGGGCCACCACCGACAGTGGAGCGAGGAACGGAGCGGCCTCACCGGCCGGCACCACCCGCACGGGATCCTCGGAGGAGGCCGCACGGGCCGCGAGACCCGCGGTGAAGATCCCGTCGGCGACGCTCGCGCGCACCCCGAAGAAACCCTCGGCGGCGAGGAGGTCGATGAGGACGCGCGCCGCCTCGGCTTCACCGCCGTAGTAGCGCGCGGGCCCTCGAGCCCGCAGGGCGCAGAGACCCGGACGGACGATCTGCACCCCCGGCGCGCGGTCTTCGATGCGCGCGACCACGGGACCGAAGACCCGGGCGTCGCGAACAGGGTCGGCGGAGATCACCACGAGCGTGGGACAGAGAGCCTGGGCGTCGCGGCGACGCTGCCCCCGCCGCACCCCCTGTGCGCGAGCGGCGGCCGAGCAGGCGACGACGACGTTGTGGGCGAACACCGCGACGGGCGCATCGTCGCGCGGGGGCGACGACGCCTCGTGGGAGAACGCCGTGATGGGCCAGTCGGGGAACCACAGCACCAGGCTGCGCGTGGGAGCTTGCATCAGCCCACCGCCCGGGTGCGGTACGTCTCAGACGTGCGCGGGACGAGACGTTCGGCGGGGGCACCGAGCAACTCGATCGTGCCGTCCGCCGCGGGCAACAGCATGCGCGCCCGTCGCGCGTTCGGGGAGCGACGGCTGCTCACCGATACCGTCAGCTCACGGCCGGCCAGATACCCGCTCCCCTGCCCCACACCGGTCCACCGCGGGTCGGCGACATCGATGACCGCTTCGGCCTGCGGCCACGACCCCTGCACCAGCAGGACGGTCCCCCGGTCACGCAGACGCGCCGCCAGCCGCGTGGCCTCGGCGCCCCCACGCGCCGCGTTCGCCCCGTGCGGGGGGCGGACAGCGACGACGGGCAGCACCTCCGCGATCGTCGCCGTGACCGCCAACCACCGCGGCCCGGGGTCCGGGATGAAGACGAGTCGATCGAGGTCGAGCCCGTACTTCTCTGCGGCTTCCGCTCCCAGCTCGGGCATGCCGATCACCCCGCACCAGGCCCCGTCCTGCGACGGACGCGCCATGAGCGCGAGCAGAAGCGACGCCGACCGAGCGACCGCGTAAGCCGAGCCCGAACGCAGCCCGCCACCGGGGAGCAGCGAGGTGAACGCGGGGTGCGTCGGCAGTACGGGGGCGTCCATCCGCCGCCCCTGCATGCGCTCGAGCTTCTCGCGCAGCGTATGGACGTCGGGCACCGCCTGCACCTGGTCTCGCACGATCGCCCTCACTCCCACAGGTTAGAACATGTGTTCTACACTCTCAATCCCCGTGTTTCGAAGATACGATCTACCTCCGACATCGCCTCGGCGAGCGCTCCCCCGCCCCTCAGAGCAGGTCGACCGTCCTCGCGATCCGCGCGAATCCGCCCTGCTGCAGCACCAGGGCGGTGTCGGCCATCAGCTCCGCCGCCGTGCGGCTGACCACCCCGATCCCCGCGACCTCGCCCGTCAGGTCGAACGTGCGGGTGGCATCCAGAGCGACGGTGACGTCGTACCCGAGATTCCCTGCCATCCGCGCGGTCGTCTCGACGCACATGTTCGTCTGGATGCCGCAGATCACCAGATCCCGGATGCCGCGCTCCTCGAACCAGGCCTGCAGGTCGGGGTCGCCGTAGAACGCCGAGTTCACGCTCTTGCTCACCAGGATGTCGGGTCGGGCAGCCGCCACCGCGGCCACGAGCGCATTACCCGGCGCGGAGGGGTGCAACGGCGACCCCTGGTTCGGGGAGTCGTGGCGGACGATGACGACGGGTTCGCCTGCTTCCGCCCATCGCTCGAGGAGAGCGGCGACGTTGGCCTCGCAGTCGGGATTGGTCGTGGGACCCCAGAACGCGAGGTCGTCGAAACCCCGTTGCATGTCGATGACGATCAGAGCACGTGTCATGCCCCCATCCCATCACCGACCGCCGACATCGCGACCGTTGAGACAGCCGGTCACCGAGGCGGGAACGCTCTCACGCGGCGAGCGCGAGATACGGCTCCCACCGCGGGTCGCTCTTGTCGACTCCGCGCACCGTCCAGGACGAGCCCCGCGGAGGTGCCGGGATGATCTGGAGCTCCCACGACATCTCCTGCGGCGTGCGATCGCCTTTGACGTTGTTGCACCGCAGGCAGCAGGCCACGAGGTTCTCCCACGTGTCCTTGCCCCCGCGCGAACGCGGCAGCACGTGATCGATGGTCGAGGCGGTCTTGCCGCAATATCCGCACCGGTGCGCATCGCGGCGGAGCACCCCTCTTCGGGTGACGGGCACCTGGCGCGCCCCCGGCACCCGGATGTACCGGGTGAGGATGATCACCGCCGGGCGATCGTAGGTTCCTCTCGCCGCCCAGACCGGGTCTTCGTCGACGCATTCGACGACGGTGGCCTTCTCGTTCATCACGAGCACGAGCGCCCGCTTGAACGACACGACGGCGAGCGGTTCGTAGCCCGCATTCAGCACCAGAGTACGCATGAGGTTTCCTCTCGAATGGCCGAGACGGCTTCTCGGATGTTCGACTCGCGACGCGAGGAAGGTGCGCAGGCGTATGAAAAAAGGCGCTGTCCAGACAGACAGCGCCTCAGGAGTCACGGTGAGACCGCGGCATCCGGAACATACGATGCCGAAGAACGAGCAGCCCGAGCGCATCCATGGTGCGGATGCGAGGCCTGGCGTCCATCGGCTTTTCCCTCCGGTTCTTCCCAACGTCGCTGACAGGCTAACCCACGAGCGACGCACCCGGCTCCGCGAAATCAGGAAACAAGAAACGGCGTGTCGGAGAACAGTCGTCTCCGACACGCCGTGTCGTGGAAGAAGCGGTCAGCCGGCGTTCTGCTGCAGCCAGGCGTAGGGGTCGACGACCTGACCGTTGATGTGCACCTCGAAGTGCAGGTGGTTGGCGGTCGAGCTTCCGGTCGAGCCGACGAGGCCGATGAGCTGGCCCGCGGCGACGGTGTCGCCCGCCTGCACCTGACGGCTGCCGTAGGTCATGTGCCCGTAGGTCGTCGAAACCTTCTGGCCGTTGATGACGTGCTCGATGACGATGCCCACACCGTAGCCGCCGAAGCTCTCCGACGAGGTGCTCACCACGCCTGCGGCGGCGGCGAAGATGGGCTGTCCACCGGGAGCGAGCAGGTCGACGCCCTGGTGGTAACCGGAGTCCCACAGACCACGACCGAGCACGTAGCTCGTCAGGGGCCAGCGCACCTCTCCCGAACCGGGCGCGGTCATGTTGAGGTCGATGTTCGACAGCGACGCGCCGGCATTGGCGGCCAACTGACGGGCCCGCTCGGCGGCGGCGGCTGCCGCGGCTTCTTGATCCTTCTTCTTCTGGATCTCCTCGGCGGTGGTGGCCGAGTAGCTGCTGCGGTCGAGCGTCTCGTTGGCGACGTCGGATGCGACGACCATCGACTGGTTGTCGGGAGCCGACATCTCACCCAGGGTCATCGTGTTCGCGGTCGGCACCGTCGCCGCGTAGGCCGGAATCGCGACCGTGGCGACCAGGCCCGCCACCATCGACAGGATCACGGCGCTGCGCAGCGGCTTCGCGCCACGGCGCGCCGCGGGGAGCGAGCGGGCGGGCGGAGCCGTCCGGGGAACCGGGGACGCCGCGGGAGCGGTGGGTCGAACAGTCCGGCGTGCGGGTCGGGCGACCGCTGCGCGCGCACTCTTTCGGGTCTGCCCCGTCGCGGAGACCTCTGATCGGTCGTCGACGGGATCGGTGTGTTCAGCCAAATTTCCTCCGGCGCCTCTGCGTCCCGAAGAACGCTGGCTCGTCAGCACTCGATTGGGGGCACGATGTGCGGGCTTCACCCTCTGCGGACGACGAGCCGGGGAGGCAAACCGCGAGGGGTCCGACGGCGGGCTTCTCGCCTGTGGACCCTCAGAGGCTACCCGAAGATAACGAACAAGTCACGCACGGGCCACCGTGCACAGGAGATGCTCGGCGGGGTGGCCAGAAGGCGAAACAGCGCGCGCACGCCGCGAAATCAGGCGGAGCGCTCAGGCCTCGTCGACGAGGAAGATGTGCGAAGCGACCTCGACGGGCAGTTCGAGCCCCTCGTCGACGCCCTCCATCTGCACCAGCACATAACCCTCGTTGAAGCGGTAATCACCCTTCGCGCCCGGCAGCACTCCGGCCGCCTTGAGCTGCTGCAGCAGCTCGGGGTCGACCTGAGCGGGCTCGGCGAGACGGCGGACGGTGCCGGTGATGGGCTGGCCGGCGTCGTTGAGCTTGCGCACCAGGCCCACGACGCCCTCTTCGAACGTCGAACTCGCGACGTCGCCCAGCTGGTCGAGCCCGGGGATCGGGTTGCCGTAGGGCGACTCGGTCGGGTGCCCGAGAAGCTCGACGAGGCGGCGCTCGACCTGCTCGCTCATCACGTGCTCCCAGCGGCAGGCCTCGTCGTGCACGTAGGCCCAATCCAGCCCGATCACGTCGCTGAGCAGACGCTCGGCCAGACGGTGCTTGCGCATGACGTCGACGGCCTTCTGCCGACCGTCGCCGGTGAGCTCGAGGCGGCGGTCCTCGGAGACCACGACGAGACCGTCGCGTTCCATGCGGCCCACGGTCTGCGAGACGGTGGGCCCGGAATGCCCGAGACGCTCGGAGATGCGCGCGCGCAGCGGCACGATGTTCTCTTCCTCGAGCTCGAGGATCGTGCGCAGATACATCTCGGTGGTGTCGATCAGATCGGTCATTCAGAAGTCCTCGGCGTCGCGCGGCTGGTAAGGACAGCCTACCGACCCCGTCCGACACAGACTCCGGATGCCTCTCCCCCGCGCCCTAGAATCGAGCCCATGCCGCACGTGGAACTCCCCACCGACCTCCTGCCCGCCGACGGCCGCTTCGGATGCGGCCCCTCGAAGGTGCGCGGAGCGCAGCTCGAGTCTCTCGTCACCCGTGGCGCGAGCATCCTGGGTACGTCGCACCGCCAAGCTCCCGTGAAGAACCTCGTCGCGAGCACGCGCGAGCGCCTCACCGAGCTGTTCCGCCTCCCCGAGGGGTACGAGATCATCCTCGGAAACGGCGGGTCGACCGCCTTCTGGGATGCCGCCGCCTTCGGCCTCATCGAGAACCGCAGCCAGAATCTCGTCTTCGGTGAGTTCGGCGGCAAGTTCGCCTCCGCCGCGAAGGCCCCGTGGCTGCAGGCCCCCGACGTCCGTCGCGCCGAACCTGGGACCCGTCTGGGCGCCGAGGTGGTCGAGGGCGTCGACGTGTACGCCTGGCCCCACAACGAGACCTCGACGGGCGTGGCCGCACCGATCGAGCGCGTCCACGGCGATGCGGGCGCCCTGACGGTCATCGACGCGACGAGCGCCGCCGGAGGCATCGACTTCGATGTGGCACAGGCAGACGTGTACTACTTCGCTCCGCAGAAGAACCTCGGCTCGGACGGCGGACTCTGGTACGCCGCCGTTTCGCCGGCGGCGATCGAGCGGATCGAACGCATCGCCGCGTCCGACCGCTACATCCCCGAGTTCCTGAGCCTGAAGAACGCGCTCGACAACTCGCGCCTGCAGCAGACGCTCAACACCCCGGCGCTCGCGACGCTGCTCCTGCTCGACGATCAGCTCGGCTGGATCCTCGACAACGGCGGCCTGGCATGGGCCGGTGCCCGCACCGCCGAGTCGTCCTCGGCGCTGTACGACTGGGCGGATGCCAGCACGGTGGCGACCCCGTTCGTCGCCGCCGCGGCAGACCGCTCCCCCGTGGTCGTGACGATCGACTTCGATGACAGCATCGACGCCGCCGCGATCGCGAAGAGCCTCCGCGCCAACGGCATCGTCGACACGGAGCCGTACCGCAAGCTGGGCCGCAACCAGCTGCGTGTCGCGACGTTCGTCTCCATCGAGCCCGAGGACGTCCGCCGCCTCATCGGCGCGATCGACTACACGATCGAGCACCTGCCCGGCGCCTGATCAGACGACGAAGGCCGTCCCGCATCGCGCGGGACGGCCTTTCTCGTGCAGAGATCAGTAGCTGCGTTCGTGCTCGTCCTCGTCGTCGACGTCGGTGTCGTCTTCGTCGGTGTCGTCTTCGTCGGAGGCTTCCTCGTCGGAGGCTTCCTCGTCCAACTCGTCGATGTCGACGCCGTCGAGGTCGCCGGCGTGGAATCGCGCCTTCGGCTCGTCGTCCGCGTCATCGTCTTCGGCGTCGTCGTCCTCGGTGTCGTCGAGATCGTCGTCGTCGAGGTCGTCCTCGTCGTCGAGATCCTCGTCGTCCTCGGACTCGTCGCTCTCGGCCGCTGCGGCCTGGGCCGCCTGATAGTCGGCCAGGCGGGTCGCCCAGGGCACCCAGTCCGGTGCCAGCAGGGCTCCCTCACCGGGCATGAGCTCCGCCTCGAGGACGGTCGGCTCGGCGTCGTCGACCACGGCAACGCTCACCGTCCAGTACCACCCGGGGTAGCCGAGCAGTCGCGTGTGGAACCGCAGCGAGACGACCCCGCCGTCCTCGAGCAGGTAGTCGGCCGGCGGGCCGACGGTGTCGGCCGGGGTGATCTCGTGCAGAGCACTCAGCGCGAGGTCGTGGGCGTGGAGCAGTCGCTCGTCGACCGGCTGCTCAGGCTTCGAAGTCATCGGCGACCTTGCGCAGAACCGCGGCGATCTTGCTCGCGTGCGCGCCGCTCGGGTAGCGACCGCGACGCAGGTCGCCGCCGATGCCGTCGAGGAGCTTCACGAGGTCTTCGACGATGATCGCCATGTCGTCGGCGGGCTTGCGCGAGCGCTTCGCCATGCTCACCGGCGCTTCGAGGACGCGCACCGACAGCGCCTGAAGCCCGCGCTTGCCGTCGGCGACACCGAACTCCAGGCGGGTGCCGGCCTTGGGCGCAGGGGTCCCGGCGGGCAGGGCGGTGGCGTGCAGGAACACGTCCTGGCCGTCATCGGTGGCGATGAAGCCGAAGCCCTTCTCTTCGTCGTAGAACCTGACCTTGCCGGTGGGCATGGAAACCTCGCTGAAAGACGTGCGCGGACGCGCGGTGAAACCCGGGACCCGAACGGATCCCGGCCCTTCAGCCTACGCCACGCGCGCCAGGCAGTAGGCTGAGCGCGATGAGCACACGCACTCCCGACGGCGACGTTCCGATCCGCCGCGTCGATCGCATCCTGGCATTCATGTCGCTCGGTCTGCTCATCCTGTCCGTCGTCAGCTTCTTCGCGATCATCATCGGCACGAGCGCCAAGGCCGATATGAGCACCGGCATCTGGCCGACGGTCGGCGTTCTCCTCTACATCGCACCCCCGGTCGCGTTCGCCTGCCTCGTGGCTGTGCTCATCATGAGCTTCGTGCGGAGGGCACGGGCGAACAAGGGACGTTGACCGTGCCCGAGACCTCCGACCAACGCGCATTGGCGGTCTCGCTGAGCGCGCGGGCCGACGAAGATCTCGCCCGCCTCTTCGCCGAACGTGACGTCTCCCCCTCCGCGACCTGGCGCGACACCTTCGACGCCGCGGACGCTCTGCTCGATCCCGCCTCGATCGCCCGCGCGCTCCTCCCGCTGACCCGGGCCGAGGCGGCTGCCCTCGTGTCGGCCGTGTCGAACGAGGCTCCCGTCCCGCCGGAGGCCCGGGCCCCTCTCGTCGGGCGCGCCCTGATCCGCGACGACGGTGTCGTCTACGCGTCCGTCGCGACGATCGTGAGCGAGACCTTCCCCGAGAAGCTCCCGGATGCCACGGCCCCCCACCCTGATCGAGCCGCCGCCTCCGATGCCGCCGCCGAAGCCGCGTTCACGAAAGCCGCCGCGCTGGCCGATGTCCTGCTGCTCACCCTGGAAGCGCCCCTCGGTCGGATCGGTTCCGGTTCCCTCGGGGCGACGGAACGTCGGCGGCTGGTCGACGCGGGCGCCGTGGAGACCCCGGAAGAAGCGGATCTGCTCGTGGGGATCGCGGCATCCGTGGGTCTGCTGGGCAGCACCGGGCGGGCGTGGCTGGTCACCGCCGCCGGTCGGACGTGGCTGCGCCTGCCCACCCTCGAACGGTGGCAGAGCACCGCGCGGGCTCTGCGCGACGCCCTGCCGCGGGCGTACCGCACGGCCGAGGCGGGGTGGATCCCGAGCGCGCAGTGGGCCGACGCCCTCCCCTTCGACCCTGCGGGCCCGGAGCGTGCGGCGACGTGGCGCGCACGGTTCTCGGCCTGGGGCCTCATCGACGCGGCGGGCGAAACCCCGCCCTGGAGCGCGGGACTGGCGGCGGGCGACGACGAGGACGTCTCGGCCCTGCGCGATCTGCTTCCGCCCGAGGTGGATCGGGTGTACCTGCAGAACGACCTCACGGCGATCGCCCCCGGACCGCTGGCCCCGCACCTCGATGTGCGCCTCCGCGGCATGGCGACGCGCGAGTCACGCGCTCAGGCGTCGAGCTACCGGTTCAGCGCCGCGACGATCGGCGCCGCGATCACCAGCGGCGAGACCGCGGAATCCTTGCGCGCCTTTCTCACCGAGCTGTCGCTCACGGGCGTTCCGCAGCCGCTTGAGTACGTCATCGAGCGCACGTCCGCGCAGCACGGACGCGTCCGCGTCGAGAGCGACCCCGAGACGCGGCTGACCCGCGTGACCACGACCGATCCGACCCTCCTCCAGGCGATGGAGGTCGACCAGTCGCTGCGTTCGGTCGCCCTCACCCGCACGGAGGACGCTCTCGAGTCTCATGTCGCCGCCGACGTCGTCTTCTGGGCGCTCACGGATGCGCACTACCCGGCCGTCGCGATCGACGCCGATGGAGCGCCCCGCACCCTCGAACGAGCCCGACTCGCCGACACCGCTCTCTCGTCGGACCCCCTCGACACCTACGCCCCGCTGATCACGCGCGTGCGGGCCGGAGGAGAGGACTCGGATGCCGCCTGGCTCGAACGCGAGCTCGACCAGGCCGTGCGCGCACGAGCGGTGATCGACGTGAGCGTGCGGCTACCGGACGGTTCGACACGGGTCTTCCGCCTCGAAGCCACCGGTCTGGGCGGAGGACGACTTCGCGGTCGCGACCGCGGCGCCGACGTCGAGCGCACGCTGCCGCTGTCGCACATCGACGGGATCGTGCCCGTCGAGTGACGGCGCGTGAAGCCCGGGTGCCGCGACCCCGGTAGAATCGATCGCTATGGCTGACGGCCCCTTGATCGTGCAGAGCGACCGCACCGTCCTCCTCGAGGTCGCACACCCCGAGGCGGAGACGGCGCGGCATGAGCTCGCGGTCTTCGCTGAGCTCGAGCGCGCACCCGAGCACATCCACACCTACCGCATCACGCGCCTGGGCCTGTGGAACGCCCGCGCCGCCGGTCACGACGCCGACGCGATGCTCGAGACCCTCGATCGGTGGTCGCGTTTCCCCGTGCCCGCGTCGGTGAGCACCGACATCCGCGAGACCGTGAACCGTTACGGACGCCTGGTGATCGAGCGCAACGACGACAACGCTCTCGTCCTGCGTTCGACCGACCCGGCGGTGCTCGGAGAGGTCTCGCGCAACAAGCGCATCTCTCCGCTGCTCGTGGGTCACCCCACCCCCGACACGTATCTGATCGATGCGTGGGCACGTGGGCACATCAAGCAGGAGCTGCTCAAGATCGGCTGGCCCGCCGAAGACCTCGCCGGGTACACCCCCGGGACCCCGCACCCGATCGACCTCGCCGAAGACGGCTGGAGCCTGCGGCCGTACCAGCGCCAGGCCGTCGATTCCTTCTCCGAGGGCGGCTCGGGCGTCGTGGTCCTGCCCTGCGGTGCCGGGAAGACGCTCGTCGGCGCCGGAGCGATGGCCGAGACGCGGACGACCACCCTGATCCTCGTCACCAACACCGTCAGTGCGCGGCAGTGGCGAGACGAGCTGCTGCGCCGCACCTCCCTCACCCCCGAGGAGATCGGCGAGTACTCCGGCCAGGTCAAAGAGATCAAGCCGGTCACGATCGCGACCTACCAGATCCTCACCGCGAAGCGGAAGGGAGAGTACGCCCACCTCGCCCTTCTCGACGCGCTCGACTGGGGTCTGGTGCTGTACGACGAGGTGCACCTTCTGCCGGCACCGGTCTTCAAGCTCACCGCCGACCTGCAGGCGCGACGCCGCCTCGGCCTGACCGCGACGCTCGTCCGCGAGGACGGACGAGAGGGTGACGTCTTCAGCCTCATCGGCCCCAAACGCTTCGACGCGCCCTGGAAAGAGATCGAGGCCCAGGGTTTCATCTCGCCCGCCGCCTGCTACGAGGTGCGCATCGACCTCCCGGCGTACGAGCGGCTCGAGTACGCCGCCGCCGCCGACGAAGATCGCTACCGGCTCGCGGCCACCGCCCCCGCCAAGATCGACGTCGTCCGACGACTGGTGGAACGGCACCCCGACGAGCGCATCCTCGTCATCGGTCAGTACCTCGACCAGATCGACGAACTGTCCGAGGCGCTCGATGCGCCCAAGATCACGGGAGCGACCCCGGTCGCCGAGCGCGAAGAGCTGTTCCAGGCGTTCCGGGTCGGCGAGATCTCGCTGCTCATCGTGTCGAAGGTCGCCAACTTCTCGGTCGATCTCCCCGAGGCATCCGTCGCGATCCAGGTTTCGGGATCTTTCGGCTCACGACAAGAAGAGGCGCAGCGTCTCGGACGCCTGCTCCGGCCGAAGCAGTCGAACCACACGGCGAGCTTCTACACGCTCATCGCGCGCGACACCGTGGACCAGGATTTCGCACAGAACCGTCAGCGATTCCTCGCCGAACAGGGCTACGCCTACACGATTCTGGATGCCGACGGGATCGACGCCGAGGCCGCCTGAGACATACCAGGGCACGGCTTTCCGTTCCATATCCAGCACATTGCTGGGTGCAGTCACGATAATGAGGGAATGACAGCTCCTCGCATCCTCGTCGTGGACGACGAACCGAACATCCGCGATCTGCTCATCACGAGCCTCCGCTTCGCCGGTTTCCAGGTGCGAGCCGTGGCGAACGGCGCGCAGACGATCTCCGCCGTGCTCGAAGAGGAACCCGACCTCATCGTGCTCGACGTGATGCTCCCCGACATGAACGGGTTCAGCGTCACCAAGCGCCTGCGCGGCGCCGGCTACACCGCTCCGATCCTGTTCCTCACGGCCAAGGACGAGACCGAAGACAAGATCATGGGCCTGAACGCCGGGGGTGACGACTACGTCACCAAGCCGTTCAGCCTCGACGAGATCGTCGCCCGCATCCAGGCGATCCTGCGCCGCACGATGCAGGCCGACGAAGAGTCGATCATCCGCACCGGCGAGCTCACGATGGATCAGGACACGCACGACGTCAGCGTCGGCGACGTCTCGATCGACCTCAGCCCCACCGAGTTCAAGCTCCTGCGCTATCTCATGCTGAATCCGAACCGCGTGCTGTCGAAGGCCCAGATCCTCGACCACGTATGGGAGTACGACTTCAACGGCGACGCCGGCATCGTCGAGAGCTACATCTCGTACCTGCGTCGCAAGATCGATCCGCACTCCTCCGAGCCGCTGATCCAGACCAAGCGCGGCTTCGGCTACATGCTGAAGTCGGGCAAGACCGTCTGAGCGGAGTCTCCTCCTGCATACCGACGATGCCCTGACGCGCTGGTGGCGCCACCTCAGCCTGCGGGCGAAGGTCACCGGCGTCACCGTCACGCTCCTCGCGGTCGGGCTGTTCGCGGCGGGGATCGGCACGATGGTGTTCTTGCGCACCACCCTCGTGAACAATCTCGACGAACAGCTCGCGCAGCAGGCCGCCGGCAACATCGCGGACACCATCTTCACGACGACCACGCAAGACGGGAAGATGGCCTTCACCCCCGTCGAGAACGCCCCGCAGATCGGCTCGATGGTCGTGGTCTACAACGCGGACGGTCAGCGCGAGGCGTTCTTCAACGGCACGTCCACAAAGGCGACCCCGCAGCTGCCGGACACCTTCACCACCCCGCAGACGTACACGCAGCTCGACAAGCGCATCGACCTCGACGATCCGGTCACCGGTCAGCACTTCATCGCTCGAGTGGGTCTCTTCGAAGTGCCCAACAGCGGCTCGTACACGCAGATGGTGATTCAACCGCTCGGGCCGACCGACCGGATCGTCGCGGCCTACGTGGGCATCTACGGCTTCGTCGCTCTTCTGATCCTGATCGCCAGCGCACTGCTCACCCGCTGGCTCGTCACACTCACCTTCCGCAGTCTCAACCAGGTCGAGACCACCGCGATGGACATCGCCGCGGGCGATTTCAGCCAGCGCCTCACCGACATCGTCCCGGACACCGAGGTCGGTCGGCTGAAGACCGCGATCAACGCCATGCTCGCGCGCATCGACGGGGCTCTCGGGCAGCGGGATGCCACCGTGCGGCAGATGCGGCGGTTCATCGGTGACGCCAGTCACGAACTGCGGACGCCCCTGGTCACCATGCGCGGCTACGCGGAGCTCTACCGCATGGGCGCCATCCGTTCGGATGAGGACGTCGCCCAGTCGATGGAACGGATCGAGAAAGAGGCGATCCGCATGGGTGCCCTCGTCGAGGACCTCCTGGCACTGGCCCGGCTCGATGAGCGCCGCGATGTCAGCATCACCGCGATCGATCTGCGACCCATCGCGCGCGACGCCGCCCTCGACCTGCGCGTGACCTCACCGCAGCGCGAGGTCACGGTGGACGACACGACCAGTCGCAACGAGCTGGTGCTGCCCGTGATGAGCCTCGAGGTCTTCCCGAACGCGGATGCCACGGGCACCGGCAGCCGTCGGCGGGCCGCCCCGACCACCTCGGCGATGGCGATCGCGGGAGCGACCCTTTCTCGTCTCCGGCGCCGCTCGCGGGAGGCGGGCGACACCTCCGCGACCGAGCCGTCCACCGAAGTCGCCTCCACCCCGAAACCGGCGACGGGCTCGATTCGGACGTCGCCGCGCCTTGCTCCGGTCGTGTTGGGCGACGAGAACAAGGTGCGCCAGGTGGTGACGAACCTCCTCGGAAACGCACGACGGTTCACCCCCGACGACTCCCCCATCGGTCTGCGCGTGGGAGTGGATGCCGATGCGGACATGGGGTGGATCGAGATCATCGACCACGGCGACGGCGTGCCCGAGCAGATCCGCGACCAGATCTTCCAGCGGTTCTGGAGAGCAGACACCTCGCGTACGCGCGAGACCGGCGGGTCAGGCCTGGGCCTGTCGATCGTGGCATCCATCGTCGATCTCCTGCACGGCAAGGTCGAGGTCGTCGACACCCCCGGCGGCGGCGCGACCTTCCGGGTCTCTCTTCCCCTGGCCGATCGTCGTGACGCGCAGGAGCACGCGCTGATCGAGACGCAGCCTCTGGATCGACTCCCCGCGGACTATCGACCCGAGGAAGCCCCGAAGGGCACGGCGGAACGGGGCGCTTGACCCTGACACGATGTCACGGGCCACGATGAAGCCATGGCCGAGACCTCGACGCTCATGACGATCGGTCGGGAGCACGGGCAGAGGAGCCTCTGCGCGTCGTGGAGCTGCCGGCACGCGGCTGTCTCGTCGCGCGCGTCCGGGGCTCGTACGACCAGATCAGCCAGGCACACGACCTCATCAACGCTCGGATGGCCGCGGAGTCGTTGAGGCCGCGGAGCGGCGACGATCTGGCCGCGCGCGCCTTCAACGTCTAGCTGTCGACGCCCGACCGCGTCACCGAGGCCGACCTCGTCACCGACGTCTGCCTCCCGCTGTCGTGACGTGATGAAACGCGAGTGGCCCCCTCCCGAAGGAGGGGGCCACTCGTGTCATGCCTGAGCGTGGATCAGAAGTCCATGCCACCCGTCGGGTCGCCCGCGGGAGCGGCGACCTTCTCGGGCTTGTCGGCGACGACGGCCTCGGTCGTGAGGAAGAGACCCGCGATCGACGCGGCGTTCTGCAGCGCCGAACGGGTGACCTTGGCGGGGTCGATGATGCCCTGCGCGAACAGGTCGCCGTACTCGCCGGTGGCGGCGTTCAGGCCGTGACCCACGGGGAGCTCCGCGACCTTGTTCGCCACGACACCGGGCTCGAGACCGGCGTTGAGCGCGATCTGCTTGAGCGGGGCCTCGATGGCGACACGCACGATGTTCGCACCGGTGGCCTCGTCACCGACGAGCTCCAGGTTCGCGAGCGCGGTCTTGCCGGCCTGGATGAGCGCGACGCCACCACCGGCGACGACACCCTCTTCCACAGCGGCCTTGGCGTTGCGCACGGCGTCCTCGATGCGGTGCTTGCGCTCCTTGAGCTCGACCTCGGTCGCGGCTCCGGCCTTGATGACGGCGACGCCACCGGCGAGCTTCGCGAGACGCTCCTGGAGCTTCTCGCGGTCGTAGTCGCTGTCGGTGTTCTCGATCTCGCGGCGGATCTGGGTCACGCGACCCTCGATCAGCTCCGACTCACCGGCACCCTCGACGATCGTGGTCTCGTCCTTGGTGATGATGACCTTGCGCGCACGGCCCAGCAGGTCGACGGTCGCGTTCTCGAGCTTGAGGCCCACCTCTTCGGTGATGACCTGGCCACCGGTGAGGATCGCGATGTCCTGCAGCTGCGCCTTGCGACGGTCGCCGAAGCCGGGAGCCTTGACGGCGACCGACTTGAAGATGCCGCGGATCTTGTTGAGCACGAGCGTCGCGAGGGCTTCGCCCTCGACGTCCTCGGCGATGATGAGGAGCTCCTTGCCCTCCTGGATCACCTTGTCGACGATCGGCAGAAGGTCCTTGATGTTGGAGATCTTCTGGTTGGCGATCAGGATGTACGGGTCTTCGAAGACCGCTTCCTGACGCTCGGGGTCGGTGACGAAGTAGGGGTTGATGTAGCCCTTGTCGAAGCGCATACCCTCGGTGAGCTCGAGCTCGGTACCGAACGTGTTGCTCTCTTCGACGGTGACGACGCCTTCCTTGCCCACCTTGTCGATGGCCTCGGCGATGAGCTCGCCGATCGCGGGGTCGGCGGCGGAGATCGACGCGGTCGCGGCGATCTGCTCCTTCGACTCGACCTCCTTCGCCGAGGAGAGAAGCTCGTCGGTGACGGCCTTGACGGCCTTCTCGATGCCCTTCTTCAGGCTGATGGGGTCGGCGCCGGCGGCGACGTTGCGCAGGCCCTCGCGAACGAGTGCCTGGGCGAGGACGGTGGCCGTGGTGGTGCCGTCACCCGCGACGTCGTCGGTCTTCTTGGCGACCTCTTTGACCAGCTCAGCGCCGATCTTCTCGTACGGGTCGTCGAGCTCGATCTCCTTGGCGATCGAGACGCCGTCGTTCGTGATCGTGGGGGCGCCCCACTTCTTCTCGAGCACGACGTTGCGACCGCGGGGGCCGAGCGTCACCTTGACGGCGTCGGCCAGCGTGTTGAGGCCGCGCTCGAGGCCGCGGCGGGCCTCCTCGTCGAAAGCGATGATCTTTGCCATAAGTGTGTCGTCCCTCCCGGACGGGTGACTTCCAGATTTGGCACTCGACGAAAGCGAGTGCTAACTCATTCTGGCACTCGCCCCTAGGGAGTGCAAGCCGCGTCCGCCCCCGCACAGCACGACGCCGTGGCATCCGTCCAACGGATGCCACGGCGTACGGGAAGGTGTGTGGGAAGTCGCGTCAGGCCATCAGGCGCACGGACTCGGCCTGCGGGCCCTTCTGGCCGGAACCGACGGTGAACTCCACCGCCTGCCCCTCTTCGAGGACGCGGAAGCCCGACATCTCGATGTTCGAGTAGTGGACGAAAACGTCCTGGCCGTCCGTCACGGTGATGAAGCCGTAACCCTTCTCGGCGTTGAACCATTTGACGGTGCCCTGCGTCATGCGAATCTCCTGTGCTGCTTGATGACGAGGTCATCGTAAGCACGGCGATACGCGTCGAAACGGCCCCTGACGGCATTGTTGACCTGCGTGCAGCCAACTTGTTACGCCGCGGAAACACGCGGGCCGCGGGCGCGTCAGGGGGTGGGGGTCGCCGCGGGTTGTGCCGTCGCCCGATCGAGGCCGATCACGACGATGAGGCGCTTCTCGGCACTCTCGTCGTCGGGGGTGTTGGGGTCGTCGGTGGGCTGCAGGAAGTCACTCTGAGCGATGTCTGCTCCGCCGATGGCATCGGCGAGCCCCCGCGCGGCCTGCTCGTCGTCGTCGCGCAGGTAGTAGACCGTCGTCGACGCGAAGTCGGTCGTGTCGGAGTCGCCCGTCTGCACCGTGTCCGCCGACCAGCCCGCCGCGATGATCTGATCGCGCAGATTGCCGGCGAGTCCTTCGTCGGACGTGCCGTTGAGCACGACCACCGAATAGGAGGTGTCGATCACGGCCGGGGTCGTCGGCGCGATCGTCGGCGTCGGGACAGGCTCGGAGCCGAAGGAGATGCGCCCCGACACCACGAGCGTGCCGAAGATGCCGACCACGATGAGCACCACCGTGGCCACGGCGGCCCAGAGGAACACGATCCATCCCCGAAGGTGCGGATTCTCGGCGCGATGGGCGCCGACGCGGCCGGATTCGGCGGGAAGGTCGTCGAAGCGATCCCGAGGGAAGGTCGATCTGGCCATTGGACGATGCTACCGGTCCTCGCCTCTGTGCCCCATCAGAGGGTTGCCGCGCGCTCGCGCTGCGCTGCCGTCTCCCCGTCGCGCAGTCGCCGCAGACGGCGCACCAGCATCGGGTCGTGAGCGAGGGCCTCGGGCCGGTCGATCAAACGGCCGAGGAGCTGGTAGTAGCGCGCCGGCGGGATATCGAACGCATGCCGGATCGCCTCCTCCTTCGCACCCCCGTGACGGCGCCATTCACCCTCGAAGGCGAGGATGTCGCGGTCGCGGTCCGAAAGAGGCACGGCGCCACGCTACTGCGCGCCGACTCCGGTTTCCGGATGCCACGCCACCCACGCCCCGAGCGGATCGGCGCTCCCCAACACGTCGCCGTCGAGGGCGAGCGCGAAGCCGTCCCGTCGCACCGGCGGAGTGCTCGTCCATCCGTCGTGCAGGCCTAGAGCATCGAGCGTGATCCAGCGTCCCGCGCGGCGCGCGGCGGAGATCACCTCGGCGCGGTGCGACCGCGGGACGTGGGCGAGGACACCGGGCGTCGTGACGACGAGCGTCGCACCCCGCGGTGCTTCCGCGGCGAGCGCCGGGAGGCAGGCCGCTCCGTCCCCCGCGACGAGGCGGGGCGGATCGGATGCCGCGATGTCGAGGGCGCCGACGATGCGCTCGCGGCGCCCTTCCTCGCCCGGCCACACCAATCCCGTCAGCCACGCCCGGTCCTCGGGGGCGCCGGCGTCGAGCGGGTGCAGGTCGATGCCCGCGCGCCAGACGATCTCCGGCATCCGAAGCGGAGGCGCGCCCTCCAGCTCGGACGCGAGGACGACGCGACTCGGCCCGTCCGCGGGGTCGAGCGCGAGGACATCGTCGTCACGGCGATACCGGTAGGAGTAGCGGTCGGGGTAGAGGCAGAGCCCCGCACTCGCCCCGACCTCGAGAAGAGCGATCGGCCCCTCGATGAGCGCGAGCGCGGGCAGCAACGCCGCGCAGCGCAACGGTTCGTTCGTCTGCACGCTGCGGCGGTCGCTCTCGGCGACGAGGGCCTGGGCATTGTCGATGACCCAGGCCGCCCATGCGTCGACATCGCCTTCGGGAGCCCCCAGCAGTCGCATCACGGCGAACACGAGCGGTGGTTGGCGGTGGGTCTCGACGATGCGTGCAAGGACCGCGGCCACCGCGGGATCGGCGACGACGCGCTCGGCCCAGCTCGTATAGAGCGCGGAACGTCCGGGGGCCTCGTCTCGGGCGAACCGTCTGTAGCGGTCGACGACGAAGGTCACGGCATCCTGTTGCATCCGAAAATTCTCTCGCGCCGACCGGGGCGCCGTCCGGCACGAGAGAATAGGACGCGAAAGAAGGAGACTTCCCCATGACCTATGCCGTCGACAAGTCCGACGAACAGTGGCGCGAAGAACTGACGCCCGAGCAGTACGCGGTGCTGCGCCAGGCCGGTACCGAGCGCGCCTGGACCGGTGAACTCCTCGACGAGAGCCGCGCCGGCCTCTACGCGTGCGCCGCGTGCGGAGCCGAGCTGTTCCAGAGCGGCACGAAGTTCGACTCGCACTGCGGGTGGCCGAGCTTCTACGAGTCGGTGCGCCCCGAGGCGGTCGAGCTGATCGACGACAACAGCCACGGCATGCAGCGCACCGAGGTGCGCTGCGCCAACTGCGGCTCGCACCTGGGACACGTCTTCCCCGACGGCTTCGGCACGCCCACTGGTGACCGCTACTGCATGAACTCGCTGTCGCTCACCTTCACCCCCGAGAGCGACGCGTGAGCGCACTGGAGGCGATGCGGGATCGCCGATCGTGGTCGAAGGTCACCGAACTCGCCCCCACGAGCGTCGAGCTCGAGGCCTTCGTCGCCGCGGCCGGTCGTGTCGCCGACCACAAGACCTTGCGCCCGTGGCGGATCATCGAGATCCGCGGGAGCGACCGCGACCTCCTCGCCCGTGCCCTCAACAAGGCCGACGGCAAGAAGGGGTACTCCTCCAAGCCGCGCCGTGCGCCCCTGATCCTCGCGGTGGTCGCCGACCTGTCGTCGAAGAAGATCCCCGCGTGGGAACAGGAGGCCGTGGCGTCCGGTGTCGCGCACATGCTGAGCCTCGCCCTCGACGAGGCCGGGTTCGGCGTGTTCTGGCGCACCGACGACAACACTCGGAGCAAGTCGCTCGCGAAGGCCCACGGTCTGAAAAAGGGCGAGGTCCTGCTCGGCTGGCTCTACGTCGGGGGCAAGCCGCAGCGCTCGCGCCCGGTTCGTCGGAAGACCGTGGATGCCACCCGGCACATCTCGCGCCTCCCCGGCGGCAAGAAGGATCGCAAAGCCCCCGACGCGCGCCTCTGACCCGTTTCCTGACCCGTTTCACGAGACCGCATCCGCTCGGCGGGTGCGGTCTCGGCGCGCCGCTCCGATTGCGGTCGCTCAGGCGCGCCGACGCCGCCACGGCACGGCCGCGACGACGACACCGACGATCGCGACCGCGGCGGCCAGCAGCGCCACGGGTGTGGAGGGCGCGGCGGGAGCGGGCCACAGCGCATCGAGGAGCACCGAGGTGCTGAGCAGACCCACCACCGACCCGAGGCCGAGCAGCAGGACGCCCGTCCGGCGCACCACCACCGCCGACAGGAAGATGTAGACCACCCCGACGGCGCCGCCGATGTAGAGCCACGGCGCCGTCGGCACGACGCGCGGGGCCCCCACCGCGATGACGTGCACCATCGCGGCGGCGAGAAGGACGATCGTGCCGCCGATGAAGTTCACCAGTGTCGCGGTCAAGGGGCTCTCGACCCGCACACGGAGTCGACCGTTCGTCCCCTGCTGCCACGCCACACCGGCGCCCGCGACGACGGGGACGATCAGCATCCACGGGGGAACGCCACCGAGCGCGTCGCCCGACAAGCACACCACCACCCCGGCGATCGCCAGAGCCGCACCGATGAGTCGGCGCACGGTGACGGGCACGACCCCGGCCGGTCCGTAGCCCACGCGGTCGAGGACGAGGCCTCCGAAGGTCTGACCCGCGACGAAACCGACCGTGAAGAGGGCGACCCCGATCGTGGCGACCGTGAGGCCCTGACTCGCGACCGTGAGGGCACCGGCGAGTCCGCCGAGGAGCATCCATGGCGGGATCGAGCGACTCCGGATGCCGCCGACCAGGCGCGCGAACCCGCGTCGCCCCTCGGGGATCAGGGCAGAGAGAACGAGGAGGATCAACAGCCCCGAGCTGAACGACACGGCTGCCGCCACGATGCCGTCGCCGAGTTCCGCTCCGAGGGTGCCGTTGATGCGCGCCTGCAGGGCGGTGAGGGCGCCGATGAGCACCGCTCCCCCGACGGCCACACCGATGGCACCGCGCTCCGACACCGCTCTCCCCTCCGGCCCCCGTTCGATGACCACCGTCGATCGTACGGTGCGCCGCTCACTGCGCCGGCACGGTCATGGCATCCGAGCGTCGTCCCACATCACGCGGAGCACATCGGCGAGCGTCTCGACAGCGACCCCCTCCGCGACGGCCGCCTCGACCAGGGCACGGAGCTGTCTCGTCAGCTCCGCCGGCAGGGCGGCGACGCCGGGGGCGACCCGGGTGCCCGATCCCACGCGCGTGACGATGAGACCGTCGTTCTCCAGCGACCGGTACGCCTTCTGCACGGTTCCCGGGGCGACGCCGAAGTCGGCGGCCGCCTGACGCACCGTGGGGAGCCTCTCTCCGGCACCGAGCCGGCCCGACATGATCAGCCCGCGGAAGAACCGGTGGATATCGGCGGTGGAGCCGGTCTCTTCCACGGCGGGGGGCGCGGCATCCGTCATGACCGCAGCTCCCGCGCGGCGACCGTGCGTCGACGAGGCGCCGCCGCGACCCGGATGCCTCCCAGGGCGAGCAGGGCCAGCAGCAGGCAGCCGCAGATCTCGAGAACGGGGGCGACGATGCCTCCCACCAGGATCAGATCGGCGTGCGGAAGGTTCACACTGAGAGCCGGCCCCGTGCTCGAATCGGTCATGATCGTCACCGAGGTCGTCACCGCGGCACGGGCGAGGCGCAGTATCCCCGCCAGCGCGATGAGCGTCGCGCCGGCGGCGAGGATGACGGCGTCTCGCGCGACGGACGCGCGACGGACGCGTTCGACGTCGAGGGGCACATCGTCGGGGAAGGGACGCACGGCGTTTCGGTGCAGGGCGAGGAGCAGCGCCGCGGCGAGCGCGACGATCGAGAGGATCAGAGGGATGCCGTACGCCCAGCCGGGAAACGGGAGGATGACGGGCGCCTCGTCGGTGTTCGGCAGTTCCAGGGCCACGTGCGCGGCGAGGCCCGGCTCGAACGCCGTGGACATTCCCCCGAACACGAGGGGCAGGGCGACCGCCACCGCGCCGAGGATCGTGAACGAGAGGATGCCGCGGCGAGGCCCGAAGCTCGTCCACGTCCGCCGGACCGCCATCGCCGGGTCGAGGCTGCGGCGGGGCCGCCTCGTCCTCATCGCGACCGCGAGGAGCGCGAGACCGACGGCCGCCGCCGTCGGGGCGACGGCGAAGCGCCACCACGACACCGCGGCCGACAGGTCGAAGACGTAGCCGCGCAGGACGACGTCGAGGAGCCAGACGACCCCGACCGTGCACGCGATACCGGCGAGCGCCACCCGCTCGCCGCGCGGGCCGGCGACCGCGATCGCCCCTGCACGACGCGTGATCACGGCGATCGCGACGGCGGCGACGACGGCCAGCGCGGCGGAGACCACGGGCGACGACAGGAGCGCCCCGACCAGGTCGAAGGGGGAGATCCGCGCGAGGGCGCTCGCGAGACCGCGGGGATGGAGGGTGCTCATACTGCGACCTTTCGTGTCACGTTGCTAATACAATTAGTATCACGAACGCGACACAATCGAAAGACAGGCTTTCCGCACGTCGGTCCTGGCCACACCTCCTCGCATGCGACAAGCTGTGACCCGTGACCCCGCTCAGCCCCGGTTCCCGCGACGTCGCGCGGATCCTCTCCGACCTGACCACGTCCGGAGCGGATCGCGAGTTCCTCGCGAACGCAGAACTCCACCTCCCCCGCCTGCACGAGCTGTTCGTGCAGCTGTACGGCGATCGTCCCGACGGGCTCGAGCGCCTGGCATCCGTCGTCGATCTCGCCCGGCGATCCTGGAGCGAGCGTCCGCCCGCACTGAAGGCCCTCGATCGCGACCGCGAGAGCACCCCGGACTGGTTCGAGAGCGAGCGCATGCTCGGTGGGGTCTGCTACGTCGATCGGTACGCGGGCCGACTCAGCGGCATCCGCGAGTCCATCCCCTACTTCCGCGAGCTCGGGCTGACCTACCTGCACCTCATGCCGCTGTTCGAGAGCCCCGAGGGCAACAGTGACGGCGGCTACGCGGTGTCGAGCTATCGCCGCGTGAACCCGGCGCTCGGCACGATGAAGGAGCTCGCCGAGCTGGCCGCGGACCTCCGCCGGGCGGGGATCTCGCTCGTGGTCGACTTCATCTTCAATCACACGAGCAATGAGCACGAGTGGGCACAGAAGGCCGTCGACGGAGCCAGCGGTTTCGAGGACTTCTACCTCATCTTCCCCGACCGCGAGATGCCCGACGCGTACGAGCGCACCACGCGCGAGATCTTCCCCGACGACCACCCGGGCTCGTTCGTCCAGCTCGACGACGGCCGCTGGATCTGGGCGACGTTCTACCACTTCCAGTGGGACCTCAACTACGCCAACCCCGCCGTCTTCGAGGCCATGGCCGGCGAGATGCTGTTCCTCGCCAACCAGGGCGTGGAGATCCTGCGGATGGATGCCGTGGCCTTCATCTGGAAGCGGCTCGGCACGACGTGCGAGTCCCTGCCCGAGGCGCATCTGCTCCTGCAGGCGTTCAACGCCGTGCTGCGGATGGCCGCCCCGGGACTGCTCTTCAAGTCGGAGGCGATCGTGCACCCCGACGAGGTCGTCTCGTACATCTCGCCGGAAGAGTGCCAGATCTCCTACAACCCGCTGCAGATGGCCCTGACCTGGGAGGCGCTCGCCACCCGCGACGGCCGTCTGCTGCAGCAGGCCCTCGAGCGGCGGCACGCGCTCCCGGAAGGCACCGCGTGGGTCAACTACGTGCGCAGCCACGACGACATCGGCTGGACGTTCGCCGACGAGGATGCCGCCGAGCTCGGCATCGAGGGCTATCCGCACCGTCGCTTCCTCAACGACTTCTACGTCGGGCGGGCCGAGGGCACCTTCGCCCGCGGCGTCCCGTTCCAGGAGAACCCCCGCACCGGCGACGCCCGGGTCACGGGGACCACCGCCTCCCTCGCCGGGATCGAGGCGGGCGACGCGGGCGGCGAGGACCGAGTCGTGCTGGCGCACGCCCTCGCACTGTCGAGCGGCGGCATCCCCCTGCTGTATCTCGGGGACGAGGTCGCCCAGCTCAACGACTACGGCTATCGCGATCGCGCCGACGAAGCCGGAGACAGCCGCTGGGTGCACCGGCCTTTCCGTCCCGCCCAGGAGTACGCCGATCGCACGGATGCCGGCACCCCGGCCGGACGCGTCTTCGCCCGACTCTCACGGCTCATCGACGTGCGTCGGAGCACGCCGGAATTCGCGGGCAACGAGCTCATCCCCTTCGATGCCCACCACGATGCGGTCGTCGGATTCCTCCGACCGGGGCTCGCGGGGAGCTCGGTTCTCGTGCTCGCGAACGTCGGGGATCACGCGGTCCACATCGCTGCGCTGACCCTCTCGGGTCTCGCCCCGGACGCGGTCGATCTCATCGAGGGGGCGCACATCTCCCTGCGCCCCGGTCGCACCCTCCCCGCGCACGGCGTCGCGTGGTGGCGCGTCGCGCTGCGCTGAGGTCCGGGTCCCTGCGCGACGCCTCAGCCGAGGTACCAGCTGAGTGAGACCTCCCGCACATCGAAGAACCCGCGCCGGGCTCGAACGAGGGTGAAGCCCTGGGCGCTCAGCGCCTGGGCGTGTGCCCGAGTGAGGCGCTCGTGCTTCACCTCCTGCCACCCCTCGGGGTAGCGGTACGCGTGGGTGACGAGGCGAGCACGGGCCATGGAGTTCCTCCTCCCCGGCACGATGCCACGATCGGCGGCAGGCGCGGCATCGGCGACGTTCCGATCATGTGAACAGTGGGCGAAGAGCTCGCGCGGCCGCGGGTCGTCGGCGGCGAACTCGGGGAGATCAGTCCTCCTCGATCGTGTAGGCGCCGGAGGCATCCGTGAACAGCGCCGTCTGTCCGGGCTTCGCCTCGCGCACGAAGCCCGCGACCTGGGGAAAACGAGCGAGAAACGACTCGACGGACCAGATCTCGTGGTTCGCCGCGTCGTCCATGAAGTCCTGGGACTCCCGCCCCGTCACCGACTCGAGAGAACCGCCCGTGAAGGTGACCCACCGGGGCGGGTGCTCCGCGTGGAGCTTGGTCACAAAGACCGGTGCGTTCCCGGGCAAGCCGGGATTGTCCACCACGTCCTCTCGCGTGACGTCGAGGAACGCGTCGACGGTTCCGGCTTTCTCCACGAGCGCGTCCCACCCGATCGCCGACGCGGTGGCGGCCTCCGCGTCGGTGAGAAGCCGCAGGGTGCGCACGTGACCGCGGAGCGCGCCGTCGGCGGAACGCACCTCGTCGAACGGTGCGCCCCAGCGCGACGGGGTCGCGAGGATCGCCGAGATCCGGGTGCCGTTGAGGAAGGGCTGGTCGTTGCGCCAGGGGACGCCCACCGGAGGGACACGACGATTGCGGGCGATGTCGTCGCAGACGATCGACAGGGCGACGCGCGCCGCACCTTGCTGGCCGTCGATCACCTCGACCGCCAGCTCGACCTGCTCGCCGGATTGCGTCGGGAGTCTCGAAGCCCCCGAGGTCATGACGAGGATGGGTCCGTTCGGGACACGCTTCTCAACGACGAGGACGGAACCGCCGATCGGTTCCCCGATCACGACGGGGTCGATCCTCAGCGCGTCGAAGACGTGGCCCGCGAAGACGCCCTCCCCCGGCTCCCTCTCCACGGAGGACTCCGCGTCGCGCGAGGAGTCCCGGTCCGTCTTGTCCTGCCGCCACCGATCGAGAAATCCCATGCGACCATCTTCGCGTCCACCGGCCGGGGGAACCCCGGTCGGAGAAAACCGGAGACGGTCGCTATCCCCGCAGCTGATCCACGAGGTCGCGGTGAACCGGGTGGAGGAAGAGCACTGCGCCGTTCGATCGGACCGCGTGGTGGAAGCTCTCCGGAGCGATGGCGGCGGTGAAGCGTACGACGATCTCCGGCTGCTCCACCAGGAGCCTCCGCACCCGATCCGAAACACGCTCTGACATCCGCCCCAACGTATCCGCGAGGTCGTTCGGGGCGCAACGCTCGGCGGCCCGCCGGAACGGTGTCGCGTCGGGCGGCCAGCTCCCGACGGGGTGTCTGGTGCCGGCTACAGGACTTGAACCTGCAACCCCCGTATTACAAGTACGGTGCGCTACCAATTGCGCCAAGCCGGCAGACCACCAAGTCTAGCGATCCGCGGCTCCCTCCCCGCGCACGGCGGGACGGGGTCAGCCCGCGGGCGTGGCGGTCGGCGTCGGGCTCGGGGTCGGGGTCGGCGTCGGCGTCGCCGTGGAGTAGTAGGCGTTGCTGTCGATCGTCAGGACGAACTGCGCGAACTCTTTGGGGTCGTCCATGTGGCCGACGTACGGAGTGCCGTTGACGAGGACCGTCGGAAGCGTCGTGAGCGCAAGACCCTTGGTGTCGGGCAGACCCTTGATGGCACGGTCGGTCGCAGCCTTGGCCCACCCGGTGTAGGTCTCGTCCTCGATGCAGGAGCGCACCGTGTCGACGTCGCTGACGCCGGCGCCCTGCGCCATATCGGCGAGTTGCTGGTCGCTGTATCCCTCGGAATCCACGGCCGGCTGGTTGGTCAGCAACTCGTGGTTGAACGCGAAGAAACGGTCCGAGGCGTGCGTCGCGACGCAGGCGGAGGCTCCGGCCGCCCGCAAGCTGTACTTCGTGCCGTTCGACTTCGAGGTGAGCATCGCCACGGGGTAGTACGTGAGGGTCGCGGCATCCTCGTCGACCCACTTGGAGAGCTGCTCGGCGTTGGCGACCTGGAATTCTCGCGCCTCGGTGGAGAGGTAGTCGACGTACACCCGGATGTCGACGGGAGCCGCCGTCGACATCCGGGTGTAC
>NZ_LDRT01000165.1 GCF_001476655.1 Microbacterium testaceum
CTCGTCGGCACCCGACGACCGCTTCGGTCGTTCTGATCGGGATGCCACGGCGGGCCGCCGCGACGAGCGCCCCGCGCGTTCGTTCGACGACCGTCCCCGTCGTGACGTCGGCGATCGTCCGGCGCGTTCGTTCGACCGTCGGGACGAGCGTCCCGCTCGCGGCGACGACCGTCCCGCGCGTTCGTTCGACCGCGCCGAGCGCCCCGCGCGCTCCTTCGACCGTGACGAGCGTCCCCGTCGCGACGCGGGCGACCGCCCGGCTCGTTCGTTCGACCGCAGCGACCGCCCCGCGCGTTCGTTCGACCGGAACGACCGTCCGGCTCGTTCGTTCGACCGCAGCGACCGTCCGGCCCGTTCGTTCGACGAGCGGCCCCGTCGCGACTTCGGTGAGCGCCCCGCGCGCTCGTTCGACCGGAACGACCGCCCCGCGCGTTCGTTCGACCGGAACGACCGCCCGGCCCGTTCGTTCGACCGCAGCGACCGTCCGGCCCGTTCGTTCGACGACCGGCCCCGTCGCGACTTCGGTGAGCGCCCCGCCCGCTCGTTCGACCGCACCGACCGCCCGGCGCGCTCCTTCGACGACCGGCCCCGCCGCAATGACGGCCCCGGCCGCAGCGATTGGAACGCCACCCCGAAGCGCTCCGCCGAGCACGAGCAGCGCGTCGACGTCGTCCACGAGCGTCTGCAAGCGCAGGCTGTCGACGCGGCGACCGTGACCGATGCGGGATTCGCCGACCTGGGCCTCGGCGACAACATCGTCCGCGCCCTCGCCGGTCTCGGTGCCGCGAGCCCCTTCCCGATCCAGGCGGCCACCGTCGCTCCGATCCTCGAGGGCCGCGACGTCCTCGCCCGCGGCCGCACCGGCTCGGGAAAGACGATCGCCTTCGGTGCGCCGCTCGTCGAGAGCATCCTTCGCGCGCAGGCCGGCAAGCGCCGCGAGTTCGGTCGCGCGCCCAAGGCGCTCATCCTCGCCCCCACGCGCGAGCTCGCGCTCCAGATCGACCGCACCGTCCAGGTGATCGCCCGCAGCGTCGGCCTCTTCACCACGCAGGTCTACGGCGGTGTGCCGCAGGCGCGTCAGGTGGGTGCGCTGAAGAAGGGCGTCGACATCGTCATCGGCACCCCTGGCCGCATCGAAGACCTGCTCAACCAGGGCAAGCTCGACCTGTCCGAGGTGCAGATCGCCGTCCTCGACGAGGCCGACCACATGTGCGAGCTCGGCTTCCTCGAGCCGGTGCAGCGCATCCTCCGTGCCACCGCGGACGGGAGCCAGAAGCTCCTCTTCTCGGCCACGCTCGACCGCGAGGTGGCCGCTCTCGTCGACGAGTTCCTCGTCGAGCCGGCCGTTTACGAGGTCGCCGGCGAGGACCAGGACTCGAGCACCATCGAGCACCGCGTCCTCGTCATCGAGCACCGCGACAAGGCCCAGATCCTCGACTCGCTCGTCGACCGCGACGGCAGGACGCTCGTGTTCGCGCGGACCCGCGCCTACGCCGAGATGCTCGCCGAGCAGTTCGACGAGGCCGGCATCGCGGCGGTCGCCCTCCACGGCGACCTGAACCAGCAGAAGCGCACGCGCAACCTCGAGAAGCTGACCTCGGGCCGCGTGAACGTGCTCGTCGCCACCGACGTCGCCGCCCGTGGCATCCATGTCGACGACATCGACCTGGTCATCCAGGCCGACGCCCCCGACGAGTACAAGACCTACCTGCACCGCTCGGGCCGGACGGGTCGCGCCGGTCGCAGCGGCACCGTCGTGACCCTCATCACGCGTCAGCGTCAGCGTCGCATGACCGAGCTGCTCGACCGCGCCGAGATCGACGCGCCTTTCGAATCGGCGCAGCTCGGCGACGACCTGCTCGAGGAGATCTCGGGTCGTCAGCTGGCCGACGTCACGTCATAACCCGCCCCGCGGATCTCGAGAACCCCGTCGCCTCCGCGGCGGGGTTCTCTCGTTCAGAAGAGGGTCGGTTCGCTGGCGGGGGCCACACGGGGACGAGCGGATGCCGCGACCCCGGTCGCGCGCAGCGGGCCGAGGCTGCTCGCCGGCGGCGTTCGCGCGGCCAAGCCGGGCTGCGGCCGCCCGCGCGGGTGGTCGTCTTCGTCCCACCCGTCGAGACGGTGCATCCGCAGCAGCGGGCGCATGCGTTTGCCGAGCCATGTGCGGTAGGCCTTCGGCGCCGAGACGGAGACTCCCGGGTACAGCCCCCGGTACGACGACACGAGATGAGGGTGCTCTCGCTCGAGCCACTCCAGGAACCACTGCTTGGCTCCGGGGCGCAGGTGCAGGGCCCCGTAGACCACGCGCGCCGCGCCGGCCGCGCGGATCCGCGCGAGGGCGTCGTCGAGCACGGCGACCGAATCGGTGAGGTGCGGCATGATCGGCATCAGGAACACCGTCACCCGGAACCCTGCGGCCGTCGCGGCCCGCACGGTCTCGAGCCGCGCCTCGGCGCTGGGCGTGCCGGGCTCGATCGAGTGCTGCAGGGCGTCGTCGAAGACGGCGATCGACATCGCGAGGGACACCTTCACCTGCTGGGCCGCGTCCGCGAGCAGGGGCAGGTCGCGCCGCAGCAGCGTGCCCTTGGTGAGGATCGAGAACGGGGTGCGGTTCTCGGTCAGCGCCCCGATGATCTCGGGCATCAACCGGTAGCGCCCTTCCGCGCGCTGATACGGGTCGGTGTTCGTGCCCAGCATGACGGGCTCTCGTGCCCAGGAGCCGCGGCGCAGTTCGGTGCGGAGGACCTCGGCGACATTGACCTTCACCACGATCTGCGAGTCGAAATCGTTCCCGTAGTCGAGGTCGAGGTATTCGTGGGTCTTTCGAGCAAAGCAGTAGACGCACTGATGATTGCAGCCCCGGTACGGATTCACCGTCCAGTCGAACGGCATCGCCGAGACGCCGGGAACGCGGTTGAGCGCGCTCTTGCAGAGCACCTCGTGAAAGGTCATGCCGGCGAACTCGGGCGTCGTGACCGAGCGCACGAGACCGTCCATCCGCTCCATCCCCGGGAGCGCCGCGGTGTCATCGACGCCGAGTTGCTGACCTTGCCACCTCATTTCCTCAGTCGAACACAGATTCGATACTGAGGCAAGCCAGGGGGCATGGAATCCGTAGAGGAGATCGACTCAGTGGTGATAAGACGCGCTGTGGTGGATCTGGACGTGATCGACCGGGGGAGCGGCATCTCCTCCCCGCGCGCCGAGAAGAAGCCGCGTGAGCGCCGCGCCCGACGACAGCAGGTCGTCCAGCGCGGTTGCGAGATCGGCGTCGGTCGTCCCGGCGCCGTCGCCGCGCACGGCGGCGATCAGCACCGTGCGGCGGATGAGCTCTTTCGCGAACGAGCCGGTGGTGCCGTCGGCGCGGTCGGCGGCGGCATCCAGGGCCTGATCCGACAGGCCGAGGTCGGCTGCGTAGCGGCGGAAGAGCCGGCGCCGCGCCTCCGGTCCCGGGAGGGGGATCTCGACACCGAGATCGACGCGACCCGGTCGTGCGGCCAGCGCCTCCTCGAGGATGTGCACGTGGTTGGTCGTCATGACGAATGCCACGTCGGCATCGCCCTCCAGACCATCGAGCGCGTCGAGCACCTCGAACAGGATCGGCTGCGGTGAGTAGCCGCGATCCGCGGCGACGAGGTCGATGTCCTCGAGCACGACGAGCGACGGGGGGAAGGTGCGCGCGATCTCCGCCGCCGCGGCGATGAAGCGGATGCTCGAACCGGTGAGGACGACGGCCGTCGTGTCGGGCGTGAGCGACAGGAGGTGCCGGACGGTGAGGGTCTTGCCCGTACCGGGCGGCCCGTAGAGCAGGACGCCGCGCTTGAGGTGCTGTCCCGCCGCGCGGAGGGCATCGCGGTGCTCGCCGACACCGACGACGTGCTGGACGACCCGCTCGAGGACCCCGTCCTCGAGG
This sequence comes from Microbacterium testaceum, assembly GCF_001476655.1. Lineage (GTDB taxonomy): Bacteria > Actinomycetota > Actinomycetes > Actinomycetales > Microbacteriaceae > Microbacterium > Microbacterium testaceum_C. The sequence goes on from NZ_LDRT01000165.1 coordinate 3,914, forward strand.
ACGATGTCGTCGGCGCCCACATCGGGTCGTTCCAGGAAGGTCGCCCCCGCATCGTGCCCGTACTCGGTCGGGACGAACGAGAGGACGCGTCCCCTGAGGACGCTCCTGTCGACCATCAGGCGCCGGAGCTCGGCGATCAGGGCGGTCGCGGCATCCTGGTCCGGGCTCAGGATCTCCAGACGCGCGCTCTGCTCGCCGTGACGCGGAGAGGCGCCGCGTTGCACGATCGCGATGGGGTGCCCCGCGAAAGAGAGCAGGCGGACCCCGAAGGCCACGACGCGGCGTTCGGTGCGCGGCCCCGTCGCCCGCATCTCGTACGACACGGGACCCGGGGCGAAACGGGTGTGGGCGTTGCTGATCAGGTCGGCGACGGACGAGTGGTGACGTTGTTCGCCTCCCGTGACGCCGAGGAGGGTTCCCTCGCGCTCCGCGGTCAGCTCGTCGAGCGCGACGTCGGCATCGACGAGCCGGTGCGCCGGCACGGATTCGGTCAGGACCGGGACGGATGCCGCATCGACGCCGAGGTGTGCGCTGAGCGCCACGCCCAGCGGTGTGCGCTCCTCCGCGGCCTCGGTCGCCGCGAGCCGATCGACGCGCTGCAGATAGCGCTTGACGACGCGCATGAGTTCTCGATCTTCGTCTTCGAGCATGGTCGTTCCCTCCCCGTGATCGCGACCCGATCTTCTTCAGCGTGCCTCCGGAGCCTCCGGGGTGCAACCGAGAAGGAGCCGAGCGAGCCGGTTCCCGGGTCGACCCGACGGACCGCGCGGGGGACAATGGGGGCAATGACTCCCTCCGATCCCCCGTTCCCGACTCGTCGCGCCGCGCGCGAAGAGGCCGAGCGTCGGGCGACGGCGGCCATCGCGATCGCTCGTCCCGAGGCCGGTCGGCGCCGTTCCACGTTCGAGGAGCCGGGGCTCGATGCCGAGGAGCCGCCGCGCGACGAGCGCGGTCCGGAGGTCCCCGCCGATGAGCGCGGGACGGAGCCCGCGCCGCTTCCCTCGCGTCGTGCCCGGCGTGAGGGGCCGCGCACAGACCTGCGCGCGCTGGTCCTGCGCCGGCGCCTCGCGGTCGCCGCCGTGGGGGCCGTCGTCATCGCGGCGTGCGCCATCGCGGTCGGAGCCGCCGCGTCCGCCGGGGGACAGGATGCCACCGGACAGGCCAACGCCGCCGGCCCCGAGGCGGTGGCCTCGGTCCAGGGTCCCCCGGCCGTTCCCGCGGAGGGGCTTCCCGTCCCGACGCTGGCCGCGGCGCCCGCCGCCGCGACCCCGTGCGACAACCCCACTTTCACGGCCGCTCTCGCGGCGAAGGACGATGGAGCGGCGATCGCCGCGGCCGGAGGCGGGGCGGCATTCCGCGACGCCGTGGCATCCGGAATCGCTCCGTGCGTGTCGCTCAACGATCCGACGCACCAGTGGGTCGTGGTCAACAAGCAGCGGCCCTACGATCCCGTCGACTGGCGACCCGACGATCTCGTCATGCCCGACGGCGTCCGTGCGCTCGAGCAGAGCGCGATGCGGTCCTCGGCGGCGAAGGCCCTGACCACCCTCGTGCGGGCGGCCGACGATGCCGGGGCCGGCGAGATCGGGTACCTGAGCGCGTTCCGCTCATACGCGACCCAGCAGGAGACCTACGCCGGTCGCGTCGCGGTGGGCGGAGTCGCGGCCGCCGACCGGGAGAGCGCCCGAGCCGGCTTCAGCGAGCACCAGTCCGGCCTCGCCGTCGACATCGTGCCGTGCCGCAGTTCCTGCGGGTCGCTCGACGACATCGCCGGCTCGTCGCAGGGCGCGTGGGTGCGCGATCACGCGTGGGAGTACGGCTTCATCGTCCGCTACGTGAACGGGCAGGAGAGCGTCTCGGGCTACGAGCCCGAGGCCTGGCACCTGCGGTACATCGGCCCCGAGCTCGCCCAGGCGTACCACGACGGTGGATACGAGACCCTCGAGGCGTTCTTCAATCTCCCGGCGGCACCGGGCTACTGAGGCCCACGCGTCAGTTCACGACCCCGTTGCTGCACGTCTGCTGCGCCGCGCTCGATCCGGTGATCGACTCGGGCAGGGCGACGGCGCCGGTGGCCGGGTCGACCGTGCCCGCCTCGACCTCGGGGGCGTCGGTCGGCGGCGTCGTCTCTTCGGGAGAGGGCTCGGCGACGACGCCCCCGTTCGCGCCCACGTCGCCGGTGACCTCGATCGCCTGGTTCGCCGCGAGGGCGTCCCACAGCACCTGAGCCGCCGCGTCGTTCGGCTCGACCCGGTTCGCGTCGGCGCTCGCCGTCACGGTCGGGTACTGCACGAACACGATGTCCTCGAACGGCACGTCCTTCACCGCCGAGGCGATCTGCACGAGGGTCAGCGGATTCGTGAGGCTCTGGGTGGGCGTGACGTTGCGCAGGCCCGTGGAGGCCAAGCGGAACACCGTCGCGGGGTTCGACAGCACCTCTTCGCTGACGAGCTTGCGCGCGAGACGCGACATGTACTGCTGCTGGTTGCTGATGCGCGCGAGGTCGCTACCGCCGACGCCGTAGCGCGTGCGGAGGAACTGCAGTGCCTCGTAGCCCTGGATCGTGCGGGGCCCGGCGGGCCAGTCGATCGCGGTGTTCTCGTCGCGCATGGGGCTGGCGAGACAGATCTCGACGCCGCCGATGGCGTTGGTGATCTCGATCACGCCGCCGAAGGTGACCATCGCGCCGAACTGCACCGACTGGCCGCTCATGTCGGAGATGGCCGTCATCACGCAGGAGAGGCCGCCGTACGAGTAGATCTCGTTGATCTGCACGTACCCGCCGCCCCAGCGGTCGCCGTCGGGGGTGTCGCAGGCGGGGGCTTCGAAGAGCAGGTCGCGGGGGAAGGACACGACGGTGACGCGGCGGGGAGCGTCGGAGATGTGCATCAGGATGTTGACGTCGTTCAGCTGGCCCTCGGCATCCGGCCCCTCGCACCGCTCGCCGAACAGCGCCTTCAGGTGCTCCTCGCAGGCGTCGATGCCGATCACCATCATGTTGACGCCGCCCTCGAGCTGGCCGAGATCGGGCGGCACGGGAGGCTGATTCTCGACGGCCACCGCTTCGGCCACGTACTCCGAGGTCAGATCGACCGCCGTGAACGCGGCGACGCCGGTGACCGCGACGAGCACCACGGTGACGGCGACGGCGAGCACCTTCGCGAGTTGCGTCAGGGGGTGCGGCGAACGCAGGTGGGCGTGTTGCGCGACGGTGCGGCGGCGCCGGGGCATGGGCTTCTCCTCAGATTTCCCCGAGTCTAGGGGGACGGATGCCGTGGCTCCGGCACGCGCATCGCTCAGAGCGGGAGGACGACCAGGAAGACCGCGACCGACGCCGCCCAGAACACCACCACGAACCCCGTGTCGCGCCGACGCCACGGCACCAGATGGCGTTCCGTGCGGTCGGGGCGGGCGCCGAAGGCCCGGGCGTCCATGGCCAGAGCGACTCGCTCGGCGTGCCGGATCGCCCCGGCCAGGAGCGGGACGACGTATCCCGCCCATCGCGCCGGCGCGGACAGGACCCCTCCTCGGGCCCCGCGCACCCGGTGCGCCTGGCGGATCACGGCGAGCTCGTGCCCGAACCGCGGCACGAAGCGCAGCGCCGCGAGGGCGGCGTACCCGATGCGGTACGGCACGCGGAGCTGCTGCACGAGCGAACGGACGAGGTCTTCGCCCGCGGTCGTCAGCCCGCCGATGAACGCGAGCGCCATGATGGCGGCGAGGCGCAACCCGGTGGCCAGTCCGATCTCGGCCGCCCCGAGGGTCAGGCTCCATCCGCCGATCCGGACGAGTTCGGGCGTCCCCTCGACGCGAGCCGGGTCGACCCAGACCGCGAACCCGACGCCGACGATCACCACCGCGAGCGGGATCACGCCGACGAGGATGCCGAGCGCTCGCGGGGGGAGCCGCGCGCCCAGGAGCAGCACCGCGTAGGCGAGGCAGAGGAACACCGCCGGGGTGGCGAGATCGCGCACGAAGACGAGTGCGATCATCGCGGGGGCGGGAGCGGCGAACTTCGCGAGCGGGTTGAGGTCGGCCAGCGCCCCCGTGCGCGGCGGGGAGGTCGCGGTCGTCACGCGTCGCCCCCGGGGAGGTCGCGGAGTCGGACGACGGTCGAGAACCCGGGGACGCCGGCGAACGCTTCGCGCAGGGGCGGGGGTCGAAGACCCGCGCGCGCGAGTACGGCCTCGTCGGCGAACACGTCGGCGACCGGGCCGTCTGCGGTGATCCGTCCCTCGTCGACGACGACCACGCGGTCCGCGTGCTCGGCGACGACCTGCATGTCGTGCGTCACGACCACGATCGTGGTCCCGGCCGCGCGCAGGTCGTCGAGGAGGGAGAGGAGTTCGTCCGCGCGGGCGCGGTCCTGGCCGAACGTGGGCTCGTCGAGCACGAGCAGCGGCGCGCCGCCGACCAGAGCGGTCCCCACCGAGAGGCGGCGCTTCTGTCCGCCCGACAGCAGGAACGGGTGCACGTCCGCTCGGTCGGCGAGCCCGAAACGCGCGAGCAACTCGTCGGTGCGGCGTCGGACCTCGTCGTCGCCGAGGCGCTGCCGGCGCAGGCCGTGAGCGATCTCGTCGAACACCGTCGTCGCGATGAACTGGTGCTCGGGGTTCTGGAACACGAAGCCGACGTGGCGCGCGAGCGTGCGCGGGTCGGTCCGGCGCACGTCGACACCGCCGATGCGCACGGCACCGCGCGGCGGGCGCAGCACCCCCGCGATCGTCTGCACGAGCGTTGTCTTGCCGGCCCCGTTCGCCCCGACGACGGCGACGAACTCGCCGGCCGTGATCTCGAGGTCGATGTCGTGCAGCACGGGCGTCCGCCCGCGGGCGGCGCGCAGTCCCGCGACGCGGACGAGAGGAGCGCTGTCTCGGCGCGTCGACGGGCGGGGAAGGGATGCCACGCCGGGGACCTCTCGGCCGGCCAGGTCCGCGCGCAGCTCCGCGGGCGTCAGCGGCAGACGGGGGAAGGGCAAGCCGGTACGGCGCAGCCGGAGCGCCGCGAGTGTCGCCGCGGGGAGCCAGACGCCGAGCGCGTGCAGCTCCTCGGCGCGCTCGCGCAGCACCGCGTCGACCGAGCCGTCGGCGACGAGACATCCGCCACCGTCGAGCACGATGACGCGGTCGATGAGACCGACCGCCGCGTCGAGGTTGTGCTCGACGAGCACGATCGCGCGATCGCCCTCGGCGACGACGTCGCGCAGGGCCGCGTACACGTCGTCGACGCCGCGCGGGTCCAGGTTGGCGGTGGGTTCGTCGAGGACGAGCACCGGCGATCCCATCGCGAGCGCGCAGGCGATGGCGAGGCGCTGGCGTCCGCCGCCGGAGAGGGTGTCGGGGGAGTCGTGCCGCCGCTCCCACAGGCCCATCCGCCGCAGAGCCGTCTCGGCGCGCGCGAGCACGCTGTCGACGGGGAGCGCGAGATTCTCGGGACCGAAGGCCACCTCGTCGAGCAGGGTGCCGGTGATGAGCTGGGCGTCGGGGTCTTGGAAGACCATGCCGACCGTGGTGGCGAGGTCGGCGACCGTGGCGGTCGCGGCATCCTGACCCGCCACCCGGACCGTGCCCTCGACCGTGGCGGGGACCGCGTGCGGGACGAGGCCGTTCATGGCGAGCGCGAGCGTCGACTTGCCGGAACCGCTCGGTCCGAGCAGCAGCACGACCTCGCCGGGGCGAACGTCGAAGCTGACGCGCGACGGCGTCGGGGTGTCGGACTCGAGGTGCGTGATCGTCACGTCGCGCAGGCTCAGCAGCGCGGTGGTGTCCGCCGTGGGGGTGACGGAGACGAAGCGGGGGCGAGTGGGCACGAGCGGATCCTCGAGGGGGCGACTACGCCCCAATTTAGTGCACCCTAACTCGCAGTGCCGGTGCTCATCTCGGCGTCGAGAGACCGCGGGCCACGCCCGCGCCGCGCAGTCCCGAGCCGATGCCCAGGCCCACCGCCGTCCACGCCACCGGGCCCAGGATGCTGATCGCCACCGCCGCGACCCGGGCGAGCGGGGCGAGACTCGCGATGTCGCCCGCGAACCACACCGGGACGGCGATGACGACGCCGACGATGACCGCCGAGATGAAGAAGCGGGCCGGTGCCCACACGCGGTAGCGGGTGAGGGCCGCGACCCCCTCCTGGATGCCGCCGATGAGCAGCGCGGTGCCGAGGAACCGGAAGGTCCACTGCGGCGCCATGGCGCTTGCGACGAGCGCCGCGAGCACGTGCGTGACGAGCGCGACCCAGGGGCGACGGACGACCTGTTGCGCGATGATCCCGGGCAGGACGTGCGAGCCGAGGACGAGCCCGTACGCCCACGGCGCCCCGGCGAGCACCGCCAGGGTCAGCCATCCGGCTGCCCCGCCGAGGATCCCGGTTCCCACCCCGATGGCCGCGCAGACGAGCAGCACGCGCGTGGAAAGAACGGATGCCGGGGCCATGGCCTCAGCGTATCGGGCGCCCTTCCCGGCCTCTCCCGCTTATCTCGCCGGTTGAGTGTCCGAGAAACCCGGGGAGGAGGGGCTCCTTCCCGGGTTTCTCGGACCTGGATCTTATACACATCTCCGAGC
>NZ_LDRT01000166.1 GCF_001476655.1 Microbacterium testaceum
CGAGGTCGCGGCATCCGTTCGTCATTCGGGCTCAGCGCGCGAGACGCTTCTTCAACAGCTTCTGCTGTTTCTTGGCGACAGGGGAGTCGCCCGCAATGACGCGGCCGCGGCGGGCGCGGCGCGTGTCGACGACCGAGCCGATGGCGAGCGCGAGCGTGATCCCCCAGCTGAGCCACGCGAGGGCGGTGCGCCAGGTGAAGGGTTCGTCGTTGCGCAGCGCTCGCAGAAGCGTGATGCCACCCGTGATGGCGCTGAGGAGACCCGTTCCGAAGATGTACTGGCGCATGCGCCCAACCTACCGATGCACTGGACCGGGTGCCGTGTCTTGACACGCGTCCGTCCGTCACCGATAAACGCTCCTTGTGGCGAAACACGCCGTCTTGCCGCGTGTCTCGGCATGGACAGCGTTTATCGCATCTCGTCCACCCTCCTGCGTCGCCGAGAGCCGCTGTTAGCCTGAGGACGATCCCCGAGGAGGACCTGTGACCCAGGCCGATTTCGTCGTCGTCGCCAACCGACTCCCCGTCGACCGCACCCCGGACGGTGAGGGGTGGCGCCGTTCTCCGGGCGGCCTGGTGACCGCCCTCGAACCCGTGATGCGTCGTGCCGACGGTGCATGGGTCGGGTGGGCCGGCCAGCCCGATGTCGAGCTCGACCCGTTCGAGTTCGACGGCGTGCACCTGGTGCCGGTCGCCCTCTCGGCGTCGGACGTGCAGAACTACTACGAGGGCTTCTCCAACGACACCATCTGGCCGCTCTACCACGACGTCATCGCCGCCCCCACCTACAAGCGCGCTTGGTGGGACGCCTACGTGCGTGTGAACCGCCGCTTCGCGGAGTCTGCGGCCGCAGCCGCCTCGCAGAACGCCATCGTGTGGGTGCAGGACTACCAGCTCCAGCTCGTGCCCAAGCTCCTGCGCGAGCTCCGCCCCGACCTCACGATCGGCTATTTCCACCACATCCCCTTCCCGGCCTACGGCCTGTACTCGCAGCTCCCGTGGCGCAAGCAGGTGCTCGAGGGACTCCTGGGTGCCGACGTGATCGGGTTCCAGCGCGTGGCGGACGCGGGCAACTTCGCCCGCGCGGTGCGGCGTCAGCTGCGGTTCGAGACCAAGGCCAGCGGCATCCTGGTCCCCGACGGCGAGGGCGGGACGCGCGTCGCGCTCGCGAAGGCGTTCCCGATCTCCATCGATGCGGAGTCGTACATCGAGCTCGCGCAGAAGCCCGAGATCCAGAAGCGCGCGAAAGAGATCCGCGAGGGTCTCGGCAATCCCCGGAAGATCCTTCTCGGCGTCGACCGGCTCGACTACACCAAGGGCATCCGCCACCGCCTGAAGGCCTGGGGCGAGCTGCTCGAGGACGGCCGCGCCACCGTCGAAGACGCCACTCTCGTGCAGGTCGCCAGCCCCAGCCGCGAACGTGTGGAGGCGTACGTGCAGCTGCGCGACGAGATCGAGATGACCGTCGGCCGCATCAACGGCGATCACGACACCACGACCCACACCGCGATCCGCTACCTGCACCAGTCGTACCCGCGCGAAGAGATGGTGGCCCTCTTCCTCGCCGCTGACATCATGCTCGTCACCGCTCTGCGCGACGGGATGAACCTCGTCGCGAAGGAGTACGTCGCGAGCCGCATCGACAATCGCGGTGTGCTCGTGCTGAGCGAGTTCGCGGGAGCGGCCGACGAGATGGGCAGCGCCCTGCTCATCAACCCGCACGACATCGACGGGCTGAAGGACACGATCGTCCGCGCGCTCGAGATGCCCTCGAGCGAACAGGGGCGTCGCATGCGCGCCCTCCGCAAGCGCGTCCGGGACCACGACGTGGAGGACTGGTCGCGAGAATTCCTCGAGGCGCTGTCGACCTTCCACGACCGTGCGTCCAGCGCTGCCGCGGCCGTCGAGGTAGAGGCGGGTTCCGACGAAGAGGACTCCGAGTGACCGCCGCCGACGCGACCATCGAAGCTGTCGCGACGACGGAACGACTCCTGATCGCCCTCGACTTCGACGGCACTCTGTCGCCCCTGGTCGATGAGCCGATGACCGCGCGGATGACCGCCGCCGCGCGCGCGGTCCTCGACGACCTCATCGCCGTGCCGCGTACCGTCGTGGCCCTTGTGTCCGGTCGGTCGCTCGGGCACCTCCGCGAGATCGCCGAGCACACGGACGACTCGCCGATCTGGCTCGCGGGCTCGCACGGCGCGCAGTTCTGGGTGCCCGGCAGCGGCATCGAGGCGGCGCACGACGACACGGCCGACCTTGCTCTGCGCGATCGCCTGCAGGACGAGGTCGCCCGCCGCACCGCCGAGATGTCGGGCGTGTGGATGGAACCCAAGGAGTACGGCTTCGGCATCCACACCCGGACAGCGGATGCCGAGACCACACGCGCTGCCCGCGCGCTGGCCGACGACCTCGTCGCCGCCGAGGCACCGGCGTGGCGCCGGCGCACCGGCTACGACATCCTCGAGTTCTCGTTCCGCCACGAGGGCAAGGACTCCGCGATCGCGCACCTGCGGGAGCGTGTGGATGCCTCGGCGGTGCTGTTCGCGGGGGACGACGTGACCGACGAGGATGCGTTGCGCTCGCTCGGCGCCGGTGATCTCGGCATCCGTGTCGGTGAGGGAGAGACGGCGGCGGCGCTGCGTGTCGACGACATCGACGCGCTCGTCGCAGTCCTCGAGGACGTGGCGAGGTTGCGCCGCGCGCACACGGATTAATCAGACAATCGACACTCGTGGCGCAACGGCGCGTCACGAGCGCGCAATAGACTGCGAGGATGCCCGCACCGCAGAATCCGAACACCGGCGAGTTCGACATCAAGCCCCGTAGTCGCGTCGTCACCGACGGCATCGAAGCCACCACCTCGCGGGGCATGCTCCGCGCGGTCGGCATGGGTGACGAGGACTGGGACAAGCCCCAGATCGGCATCGCGTCGAGCTGGAACGAGATCACCCCCTGCAACCTCAGCCTCGACCGCCTCGCGCAGGGCGCGAAAGAGGGCGTTCACGCCGGCGGCGGATACCCGCTGCAGTTCGGCACCATCTCCGTCTCCGACGGCATCTCGATGGGCCACGAGGGCATGCACTTCTCGCTCGTCTCGCGCGAGGTCATCGCCGACAGCGTCGAGACGGTCATGATGGCCGAGCGCCTCGACGGCTCCGTGCTGCTCGCCGGCTGCGACAAGTCGATCCCGGGCATGCTCATGGCATCCGCTCGTCTCGACCTGTCGAGCGTCTTCCTGTACGCGGGATCGATCGCCCCGGGCTGGGTCAAGCTGAGCGACGGTACCGAGAAGGACGTCACGATCATCGACTCGTTCGAGGCCGTGGGCGCGTGCCTCGCGGGCAAGATGAGCGAGGCCGACCTCAAGCGCATCGAGTGCGCGATCGCACCCGGTGAGGGCGCGTGCGGCGGCATGTACACCGCCAACACGATGGCGTCGGTCGCCGAGGCCCTTGGCCTCAGCCTCCCCGGCTCCGCCGCCCCGCCCTCGGCCGACCGCCGCCGCGACTACTTCGCGCACCGTTCGGGCGAGGCCGTGGTCCACCTGCTGCGTCAGGGCATCACGACGCGTGACATCCTCACCAAGGAGGCGTTCGAGAACGCCATCGCTCTCGCCATGGCGCTCGGCGGCTCGACCAACGTCGTGCTCCACCTGCTCGCGATCGCGAACGAGGCGGAGGTCGAGCTGAACCTGCACGACTTCAACCGCATCGGCGACCGCACCCCGCACGTCGCCGACATGAAGCCCTTCGGGCAGTACGTCATGAACGACGTCGACCGCCACGGCGGCATCCCGGTCATCATGAAGGCGATGCTCGACGAGGGGCTCCTGCACGGCGACGCACTGACCGTCACGGGCAAGACCCTGGCCGAGAACCTGGCCGACCTGAACCCCGACCCCGTCGACGGCAAGGTCATCCACTCGTTCGACGACCCGATCCACGCGACCGGCGGCATCACGATCCTGCACGGCTCGTTGGCGCCCGAGGGCGCCGTCGTGAAGTCGGCCGGCTTCGACGGCAACGTGTTCGAGGGTCCCGCCCGCGTCTTCGAGCGCGAGCGCGGCGCGATGGACGCCCTCGAAGCGGGCGAGATCGCCGCCGGCGACGTCGTCGTCATCCGCTACGAGGGCCCGAAGGGCGGCCCCGGCATGCGCGAGATGCTCGCGATCACCGCGGCCATCAAGGGCGCGGGGCTCGGAAAAGATGTACTACTGTTGACGGACGGACGATTCTCAGGCGGCACAACCGGCCTGTGCATCGGCCACATAGCTCCCGAAGCGGTGGACGCAGGTCCTATCGCATTCGTGCGCGATGGTGATCTGATACGGGTCGATATCGCCGCTCGCACTCTCGACTTGATCGTCGATGAGGCCGAGCTGAGTTCCCGCCGTGACGGCTGGGAACCGCTTCCCCCGCGCTATACCCGTGGCGTTCTGGCCAAGTACTCCAAGCTCGTGCACTCCGCCGCGGAGGGCGCGGTCACGGGCTGACGGCCATCCCCTTCTCACCTTCTCCCGGTTCTCGAGGTACTCCCATGTCCATCGATTCCCCTACGGCGGCCGTGCCCCGGCCGCCCGCCCGCACCGCTCCGGCGCCCGTGATGTCGGGGGCGCAGGCGGTCGTCCGCTCGCTCGACCTGCTCGGCGTCACCGATGTGTTCGGTCTTCCGGGCGGGGCGATCATGCCCGTCTACGACCCGCTCATGGACGACGAGCACGTCCGCCACATCCTCGTGCGTCACGAGCAGGGCGCCGGTCACGCCGCCGAAGGCTACGCGGCGGCGTCCGGCAAGGTCGGCGTCGCGATCGCGACCTCGGGTCCCGGAGCGACCAACCTCGTCACCGCGATCGCCGACGCCTACATGGACTCGGTGCCCCTGGTGTGCATCACCGGTCAGGTGTTCTCGACCCTCATGGGCACGGACGCCTTCCAGGAGGCCGACATCGTCGGCATCACGATGCCGATCACCAAGCACTCGTTCCTGGTCAAGACGGCCGAGGAGATCCCCGGCGCGATCGCCGCGGCCTTCGAGATCGCCTCGACCGGCCGCCCGGGTCCCGTTCTGGTCGACATCACGAAGGACGCGCAGCAGGCCGAGGCGCCGTTCGTCTGGCCGCCCAAGATCGACCTCCCCGGCTACCGCCCGGTGACCAAGGCGCACGGCAAGCAGATCCAGGCCGCGGCCCAGCTGCTCGCCACCGCGCAGAAGCCCGTGCTCTACGTCGGCGGCGGGGCGATCCGCGCGAACGCGTCGGCCGAGCTGAAGGTGCTCGCCGAGGCGACGGGCGCCCCCGTGGTGACCACGCTGATGGCGCGCGGGGCGTTCCCCGACTCGCACGAGCAGCACCTCGGCATGCCCGGCATGCACGGCACGGTTCCCGCCGTGCTCGCGCTGCAGGAGAGCGACCTGATCGTGTCGCTCGGTGCGCGCTTCGACGACCGCGTCACGGGTAAGGCCTCGCTGTTCGCCCCGAACGCGCAGGTGGTGCACGTCGACATCGACCCCGCCGAGATCTCCAAGATCCGCACGGCCGACGTGCCGATCGTGGGCGACCTCAAAGAGGTCCTCGTCGACCTGGATGCCGCGTTCCGCGCCGCCGACGCCGAGCACCCGCACGACTACACCGAGTGGTGGACGTACCTGAACGGCCTCCGCGAGGAGTTCCCGCTCGGCTACACCCCGACCTCGGACGGTCTGCTCTCGCCCCAGTACGTCATTCAGCGCATCGGCGAGATGACCGGACCCGAGGGCGTCTACGCCTCCGGCGTCGGCCAGCACCAGATGTGGGCGGCGCAGTTCATCAAGTACGAGCGTCCCAACGCGTGGCTCAACTCCGGCGGCGCCGGCACGATGGGCTACGCCGTGCCCGCCGCCATGGGTGCCAAGGTGGCCCAGCCCGAGCGCGCGGTGTGGGCGATCGACGGAGACGGCTGCTTCCAGATGACCAACCAGGAGCTCGCGACCTGCGTCATCAACGACATCCCGATCAAGGTCGCGATCATCAACAACTCCTCGCTGGGCATGGTGCGCCAGTGGCAGACGCTGTTCTTCGACGGCCGCCACTCCAACACCGACCTGAACACGGGACACGGCACGCGTCGCATCCCCGACTTCGTCAAGCTCGCCGAGGCCTACGGATGCCTCGCGATCCGCGTCGAGAAGGAAGACGAGATCGACGCCGCGATCCAGCTCGCGCTCGACACCAACGACCGTCCCGTCGTGATCGACTTCGTCGTGAGCGCCGACGCCATGGTGTGGCCGATGGTCCCGCAGGGCGTCAGCAACAGCTACGTCCAGTACGCGCGCGATCACTCGCCCGCCTTCGCCGAGCAGGAGGACTGAGATGTCTCGTCACGTTCTGAGCCTCCTCGTCGAGGACAAGCCGGGTCTGCTGACCCGTGTCGCCGGTCTCTTCGCCCGTCGCGGGTTCAACATCGAATCCCTCGCGGTCGGCGTGACCGAGGTGCCGGGTCTGTCGCGCATCACGGTCGTCGTCGACGTCGAGGGCCTCCCGCTCGAGCAAGTCACCAAGCAGCTCAACAAGCTGATCAACGTGATCAAGATCGTCGAGCTCGACCCCGCGGCATCCGTCCAACGCGAGCACGTCCTCGTGAAGGTGCGCGCCGACAACGCCACCCGCTCCAACGTGCTCGAGGTCGTGAACCTCTTCCGCGCCTCGGTCGTCGACTACGCACCCGATGCGATCGTGATCGAGATCACGGGCGACTCCGGCAAGGTCGGCGCGTTCCTCAAGGCCATCGAGCCGTTCGGCGTGAAGGAGCTCGCGCAGTCGGGCCTGCTCGCGGTCGGTCGCGGTGGCAAGAGCATCACCGAGCGCGTCCTGCGCGGCTGAGACCCCTCTACTTCCACTCACCAGCGGCCCCTGTGCGGGGCCACGATTCAAGGAGAAACATCCTCATGGCAGAGATCTTCTACGACGACGACGCCGACCTCTCGATCATCCAGGGCAAGAAGGTCGCGATCGTCGGCTATGGCTCGCAGGGTCACGCCCACGCGCAGAACCTGCGCGACTCGGGTGTCGAGGTCGTCATCGCCCTCAAGGACGGCTCGAAGTCGACCGCGAAGGCCCAGGAAGACGGCTTCGAGGTCAAGAACGTCGCCGACGCGGCCGAGTGGGCCGACGTCATCATGATCCTGGCACCCGACCAGCACCAGCGCTCGATCTTCGCCGACTCGATCAAGGACAAGCTCACGGCGGGCAAGACCCTCGCCTTCGCGCACGGCTTCAACATCCGCTTCGGCTACATCGACGCCCCCGAGGGCGTCGACGTCATCCTCGTCGCCCCGAAGGCCCCCGGCCACACCGTGCGTCGCGAGTACGTCGCCGGCCGCGGCATCCCCGACATCATCGCCGTCGAGCGCGACGCCTCGGGCTCGGCCTGGGACACCGCCCTGTCGTACGCCAAGGCCATCGGTGGAACCCGCGCCGGCGTCATCAAGACGACCTTCACCGAAGAGACCGAGACCGACCTCTTCGGCGAGCAGGCCGTGCTCTGCGGTGGCATGAGCCACCTCGTCCAGTACGGCTTCGAGACGCTGACCGAGGCGGGCTACCAGCCGCAGATCGCCTACTTCGAGGTGCTGCACGAGCTCAAGCTCATCGTCGACCTCATGTGGGAGGGCGGCATCGCCAAGCAGCGCTGGTCGATCTCCGACACCGCCGAGTACGGCGACTACGTCTCCGGACCCCGCGTGATCTCGCCCGACGTCAAGGAGAACATGAAGGCCGTTCTCGCCGACATCCAGTCGGGTGCGTTCGCCGAGCGCTTCATCGCCGACCAGGACAAGGGCGCCCCCGAGTTCCTCGCGCTCCGCGAGAAGGAGCAGGGTCACCCCATCGAGGCGACCGGCAAGGAGCTTCGCGGCCTCTTCGCGTGGAAGCAGCAGGACAGCGACTACGTCGAAGGCTCGGCCGCGCGCTGATATCCGCCGGAGGCTGCGTCACCCATAGCGATCGCCCAGGCGATCGCGGTGGGCTCGGCCGCTCGCTGAGCGCGCTCCCTCGAACGCCCCGTGGCTCCGGCCGCGGGGCGTTCTCGTTTCGCCGGACGCTCGGGGGCGCGTGCGGCGCCTCGAGCGGCCGGGCGTGGTCCCGGCGCTCCGGCCGTGCGGC
>NZ_LDRT01000167.1 GCF_001476655.1 Microbacterium testaceum
TTTTTTATGGTGGTGTGTAGCGACGATGGCATACCTAAGATGTTAACGCGTAAGGTCGGCGTCAGCGGCAGTGGTGTAGAAGGGACATGGATAGTTGTGGACGGTCGAGCCGAGGTCGGCCGGCGTCGTCGTCACCGAGGTGTTGCGGGTGCGCTCGACCCCGTCCTCGTACAGCACCCCGGTCGTGCCGGTCTGCGTGTACGTCATGTGCTTCCAGATGCCGCGCGCCAGCGCCGGGTTCCCCGAGGGTTGGATGTTGATCTCTTGCGACTGCCCACCGGGGGTGATGACGGTGTGGAACGAGTCGCCGGACCCGAAGAGATAGCGTTCGCCCGCGCCGTTGCCCGCGCGGTTGCCGATGCCGTAGATCATGTAGTAGTTGATCTGCTCCGGCGAGATCCACACGTCGAAGTCGACCGAGATCGACGTGAGACCGCGGTTGATGTCGTCGGGGAGCCGGATGGCGTTCCCGCTGCCGTTCCTGCCCCCCGAGAAGACGAAACCGCCGGACTCGGCATCCCACTGCGGCGTCCCCTCGACGACTCCCGCACCGATCGAGCTGCCGGGCGCGCTGTTCGCGGCCCGCGTGCCCGAGGTCTCGTCG
>NZ_LDRT01000168.1 GCF_001476655.1 Microbacterium testaceum
CCCAAAGAACATTGAGTGTCCAAGACACGCCGTAACCCGCCCGCGCGTGACGGCGTGTCTTGGACACTCAATGTTCTTTGGGTGGGCTCCGGCTCGCGCGGGGACGCGCGAAAGAGCGTATAGTCCATGTGGACTAGTCGACACGGACCATGAGGAGGACGGATGCCGGAGACCAGCCGCCTCACCCCGATCGCCGTCATGATCCTCGCGACCCTGCGCGAGGCCGACATGCACACCTACGAGCTCGTGCGCCTGCTCAAAGAGCGGCGCGACGACCGGCTCGTCCCCCTGCAGAAGGGCACGATCTATCACACGGTCGCCCGTCTCGAGCGGGACGGCCTCCTCGCCGAGGTCGGCGTCGACAGGGAGGGCAACCGTCCCGAGCGCACCACGTACACGCTTCTGGATGCCGGGCGTCACGCCGTCGAGGAGTGGGTCCGCGCCGAACTGCCCCAGATCGACCGGCAGAGCGATTTCCGCGTCGCCCTCTCCGAAGCGCACAACCTCGAGCGCGACGAGGTCGTCGCCCTGCTCGACCAGCGCCGCGTGATGCTCGATGCCTCCATCGAGGAGCATCGCGCGGGTCTCGAGTTCGCCGCCGAGCGCGACATTCCCGAGCAATTCCTGGTCGAGCTGCAGCGTCAGGCTGCTCTGCTCGACGCCGAACTCGCGTGGCAGGACTCCCTCCGCGCGCGTCTCGCCGATCGCACCCTGCCGTGGGGCGTCGCCGAGACCCCCGAACACATCAAGAACACGCACCGCGTCTCGAGGGAGACATTCGCATGACCGACGCCCCCGCCGCCTCCGCGGCATCCACCCGTACCGGGTCGCACAAGACCCACGAACGCAGCCCCTGGCCCGCCCTCTGGGCCCTGGTCATCGGCTTCTTCATGATCCTGGTCGACACCACGATCGTCTCGGTCGCCAACCCCGCGATCAAGGCGGCCCTCGACCCGAACACGAACAACCTCGACAACGTCGTGTGGGTCACCAGCGCCTACCTGCTCACCTACGCGGTTCCGCTGCTGATCACCGGCCGCCTCGGCGACCGCTTCGGCCCGAAGAACATCTACCTCACGGGTCTCGCGATCTTCACGCTCGCCTCCCTCGCGTGCGGTCTCGCCCCGTCGCTCGAGGTGCTGATCGCCGCTCGTGCCGTCCAGGGACTCGGTGCCGCTCTGATGACGCCGCAGACCATGGCCGTCATCACCCGCACCTTCCCGCCGCAGAACCGCGGTGCGGCCATGGGGCTGTGGGGTGCCACGGCCGGCGTTGCGACGCTCGTGGGCCCGCTCGCGGGCGGACTGCTCGTGGACGGCTTCGGCTGGGAGTGGATCTTCTTCATCAACATCCCCGTCGGCATCATCGGCTTCGTCGCCGCCGTGATCCTCGTCCCGCAACTGCCCCGCACGGCGCACAAGTTCGACATCCTCGGCGTCGTGCTCAGTGCGATCGGTCTGTTCCTCATCGTCTTCGGCCTGCAGGAGGGCGAGCACTACGCGTGGGCCGCGTGGATCTGGGGCATGGTCGCCGCGGGCGTCGTCGTCATGGCGGTGTTCATCTGGACGCAAGCGCGCAGCACGGGCGAGCCCCTCGTGCCGCTCGATCTCTTCCGCGACCGCAACTTCTCCGTCGCGAACCTCGCGATCGCCGCGGTCGGATTCACCGTGACGAGCATGGCCCTGCCCCAGATGTTCTACCTGCAGCTCGCGCGCGGTCTCACCCCGACCGAGTCGGCGTTGCTGCTCGTCCCGCTCGCGATCCTCTCGGGCGTTCTCGCGCCGTTCGCCGGCAAGCTCCTCGACCGCACCGACCCGCGCTTCCTGCTCGTGCCCGGGCTGGTGCTCGTCGGCGGCTCGCTCGGCATCTACCTCGCGCTCATCCTGAACGACGCGCCGATCTGGGCTTTCCTCATCCCCTCCGCGCTGATGGGAGTCGGAAACGCCGGCATGTGGGGTCCGCTCGCGACCACCGCGACGCGGAACCTCCCGCCGCGTCAGGCGGGCGCCGGTGCCGGCATCTACAACACGACGCGTACCGTCGGATCGGTCATCGGCTCGGCATCCATCGCCGCGTTCATGCAGGCGCGCCTCGAGGCCAATCTGCCCGGAGCGGCGGATGCCTCGGCGAGCTTCGGAAGCGGAGCGTTGCCGCCGCAGGTGGTCAGCGGGTTCTCGCAGGCCATGGGGCAGTCGCTCGCGCTCCCCATCATCGTGATCGGTGTGGGTCTCATCGCCGTCCTGTTCATGCGCCGGCCCTCGGTGATCCGCCCGCACGGGGCGCCGCGCGACGCGGCTCCGGCGGCGAAGCCCGCGAACGCCGCGGCGAGCCAGTAGCGCTCGCTCCGGAACGCCGCCGTCTCCTCCGGGGATGGCGGCGTTCCGCGTCTGTCGGTCGGTACGCGCCCGCGATGGCTGTGGGTGCGAATACGCGTCGGGCGTCGTCAGCCGTCGAGCCGGCGACCTCCTCGACCGAGCGTTCGGTGCGCGCGGACCGGGAGTGGCGCGAGAGCGCTTCGGGCGAGCGGGCGACGGTGACGCGGGAGCCTCCCGTCGTCGTTCCCGAAGCTCATTCAGGCACGGCCGGTTGCCCGCTGCCCATGCTCGGGTTCGTCGAGGATGCGCTGGCCCTGGCGATGAGCTCGCCCAGCTGACGACGGAGGCGATCGCCGAACTCGGCGGGACCCATGCCGCACTCGGTGGCGAGCAGGTCGTACACCTCGTGTGACGCGATGGCGAAGAATTCGCGTACCAGCAGGGGGACCGACTCCGACGGCAAGCCGGCGAGGTCTGCGAGCGTGCGAGCGGATCGCTCGAACTCGCGTCGCCGTTCCGCGCGGATGTCGGCGAGCATGGCCGCCGCCCGGGGGTCGGTGTCGGCGGCTGCGCGGAGAGCGTTCCAGAGGCGGTACGTCCGGGCGATCGCGGCGGCCAGCAGGGTGAGGTACTCGTCGATCGCTTGGGTGAGTGGCATCCGCTGAGTCAGATCGACGTAGGCGGGTTCGCCGCTGACGGGGAACGCCTCACCATGCCCGGCGAAGGCCATGGTGAACGCGGCGAAGGCGAGGCGTCGCTTCGGGCCCGCGAGGCCGACGCTCTCGACCGAGACGCCGGCGCGGTCCGCGATGGCTTGCAGGGTCGTCTGTCCGTAACCGTTCTCACTGAAGAGTTCGGCCGCCGCCTGCAGGATGCGGCGTCGTGTCCGGGCGGCTCCGTCTGCACGATTTGTCACGGAGGAATTCTGCCCGATGCCGGGATTTCATTACGGCCGGACCTCAATCAGGAGGCGGTCGATCGACAGCATCGATAGTTTCCGACCTGAAAGGCCTCCGCCCACGGAACAAATGCTGCCGGAACTCCTCCTGGTTGCGATGACTGCGGCGGTCGGCTACCTTTCAAATCGCTTATACGTCGATATATCGAAATAGGAAACTGCCATGGCTCCCTGCCCGACCGAAGATCCGGGCGCCGCCCTTCACCCGGGGTCGCTGGCGCTGACGGGCGTGGAATGGCTCCCCTTCGCGGTGCTCGGAGCGGTGCTCCTCATCGCGGGCGTCGCCGTCGTGTTCCGGCGGCGCCGTGCTCTCGCCACGGGCGCGATGCTCCTTGCCCTGCTGGTGCTCGGGCTCACCGCACTGCCTCCGACTGCCGCGAGCGCGCAGGCGGCATCTCCGCAGACGTGCACGTTCCTCGTCGTGACGCAGGTCGACCATCCCGACGCGGGGGTGAGTGTCGTGGCGGGTCAGGCGGCGACCACCTCGACCTTCCGCCTCTCGAACACGTCGGCCGCGCCGGCGGCGGTGTTCTTCGGCACGGCGATCACCTCGGACACGGCGGGTGTCGCCGACCAGGTTCATGTCGGCTTCGACTCTGCTCTCGGGTCCACGTCACGAGGCCTCGCCGAGACCGCACCCACGAGGGCGTTCACGCTCGCAGCCGGCGAGTCCGTCGATGTGGCGGTCACCGCGAGATTCCCCGAGACCGTCGACAACAGCGCTCAGGGTGCGCACGTGTCCTTCGACGTGCGCGCCATCGCCCAGCTGATCCCCTCCCCCTGATCGTGGCTCGTTCCTCGAGCCGCCCGGCCGCGCGCGGCCGTTCCTCCGCACCATCCACCTCTCCAGAAAGCGATACACGCATGACTACGAACACGACAACGCGCGGCACCAAGCGCAAGGTGGCCCTCGCCGCCGGCGCCCTCGTCCTCGTCGGCGTCGGGGGCACCCTCGCCTCGGGCGCCTGGTTCACCGACCAGCAGAAGATGTCCGGTAACGAGCTGTCGGCGGCGACGGTCGTCATCGATCCTCTGACGACGGGAGGAGCGACGAAGATCGAGGTGTCGAATCTGCTGCCCTCGGCGGACTCGACGGGGGGCAAGCAGGGCAGCATCACGATCAAGAACTCCGGTACCGCGAAGCTCCTGTGGGCGGCTGATCTCGATCCCGGTACGCCGACGAAGGCGGGGTTCCTCGATGCTGTGCAGATCGAGTTCCGCCAGGGTGGTGACGGCAACTGGTCGGTCCCCACGTCGCTCTCCAGCGCCGCGACCGTGTTGCAGAAGGGCGCGTCTGCGCTCGACGAGGGCAGCTCGACGACACTCGACTACCGCGTCTCGCTGCCGTCGACCGCAGCCAACGACCTCCAGGGTGCCTCCGTGACGTTCGACGTCGTCGTCAAGGCCATCCAGGCCGACGCGCCCGACTCGACGTTCGACGACGACACGCAGTTCCCGACCAGCTGATCCGACGGCGGTGAGGCGCGTCCATCGACGCCGCCTCACCGCCGTTCGCCTTCCCCGAAAGGGCTTCATGCACGTGCTTCGCAGCTCATCTCGCCGTTCGGCGTCTCGTCGTGCTTCCGTGCGCGTCGTGTTCCTTGCGGTCATGGCGCTCCTGCTGGTCCCGGTGGTCGGCGCGTCGGGCGCGTGGTTCACGGACTCGCAGTCGGTGTCGGGCTCAGCGTCGGCGGCGACGCTCGGGGCGTTGTCACCGACGGTTGTCGCGGCGGATGCCGGGAACACGGTCTCGTGGCCGGCGGCGACGACACAGGCCTGGGCGACGGATGCCGGTGTGACCGGAGGCGTGACGTACTCGGTGCAGCGGCAGGTCGAGGGGCGTCCCGCGCAGCAGCTGCAGACCACGTCGCATACCTCGCTCACCGACCCGGGCGGGCAGCCGTTCGGGACGATCAGTGCCGGTGGGGCGGCTTCCTTCGGGGTCGCCCCGGACGGGTCGCTGTGGGCCTGGGGTGCCGATTCATCCGGGCAGCTGGGGAACGGACAGGCGGCGGTTCGTCCCTCGCTGTCTCCAGCGCGGGTCGAGGCGTTGTGGGACGCGGGTGTGCAGGTGACGCAGGTGAGCGCGGGCTCCCGGGCCGCATTCGCGGTGGCATCGGATGGGTCGGTCTGGGCGTGGGGCTCCGGTGGCGGAGGAGTGCTGGGTGACGGCGACGCGAGCGCGGATGTCTCCGCACCGGTGCGGGTGGACGCGTTGTGGAATGCCGGTGCGCGCGTGACGCAGGTGAGCGCGGCTGAGCGGTATGTCCTGGCCCTGGCGAACGACGGGTCGGTCTGGGCGTGGGGCTCAGGCGAGGGGGCCGTGCTGGGCGACAGGGATGCGAGCAGGCATTTCTCGGCGCCGGTCAGGGTCGACGCGCTGTGGGGCGCGGGCGTACGTGCGACGCAGATCAGTGCGGGCGAGTCACACGCGTTGGCGGTGGCGTCGGACGGCTCCGTCTGGTCCTGGGGTTCCGGCGCGTGGGGGGTGTTGGGCGATGGGGTTGCCAGCGGGCATTCCTCACAACCACTGCGTGTGAATTCGCTCTGGGACGCCGGCGTGCGTATGACGCAGGTCAGTGCAGGTGTCTGGCATTCGGTGGCCGTCGCACTGGACGGATCAGTGTGGGCGTGGGGTTCAGGTCGCTTCGGGCGGTTGGGCGATGGGATCGTGTCGGAGCATGTCTCCGGGCCGGTACGGCTTGACGCGATGTGGGATGCCGGAGTGCGTGCGACGCAGGTGAGCGCCGGCCCCATGCATTCATTGGCGGTGGCGTCGGACGGGTCGCTCTGGTCGTGGGGAAGCGGGGAGACCGGACTGCTCGGGGACGGTGACGAGAGTGACCATGTTTCCGCGGCTCGGCGCGTGGATGCGCTGTGGGATGCGGGAAAGCGGATCACTCAGTCGAGCGCGGGCGATCAGCACTCGCTCGCCGTGGCGTCGGACGGGTCGGTCTGGGCGTGGGGAGACGGGTGGACGGGTCAGCTCGGGAATGGGTCCACCGCGGTCCACGCTGTCCCGGGGTTGGTCGGCGCACATACCTTCACCCAGATCAGCGCGGGGGAATCGCACTCCCTGGCCCTTGCGTCGGACGGATCTGTCTGGGCGTGGGGTGACGGTGCCGATGGGCGATTGGGGAACGGGGCGTCGAACGTCCACTCGACCGCGTGGCCGGTGACGGTCCTCGCGTCGTGGACGGTAGGCGATCCTGGCCGCAAGATCACGCAAGTCGCCGCGGGGGCGACGACGTCGTTGGCCCTGGCATCCGACGGCTCGGTGTGGGCATGGGGCAGCGGTTCCGATGGGCAATTGGGCCCTGATGTCCGAGGGGATAGCGCCACTCCGGTCCGTGTTCCCTCGACGGGCGGGAACGGTCTCAAGATCACAAAGGTCGCGGTGGGCGGCGGTCAGTGCGTCGCCATCGCGTCCGACGGCTCGGTGTGGCGATGGGGAACGATCGCTGCCGGATGGAGGACAGACACGGTGCCGACGAAGGTGGAGTTCCCCCGGGAGTGGGACGGGTCAGGCAGTAGGGCGACCGATGTGAGTGCTGGCTCGAATTTCGCCGTGGTCGTGTCCTCCCGGGGAGCCGTGTGGGGATGGGGAGAGTCTCGGTCAGGTCAGATGCAGGGCCACGACTCCAGCGGGTACGAGCCGCAGATCGTCGCCCCGACAGGGGCGCAAGCCGCCAGTGCCGGTGCGACGCATGTGCTGGACCTGACAGTCGCTAGAGACGTATGGGCGTGGGGCGGGCGCCCCTCCCGCGGATCGGATCCGGTCGCTCTGGGCGATGGGTCGGCTCCGGGATACGGCCGCGGTCGCGTCGATGTCGCTGCCCCGTGGTTCAGGGCTTCTCCTCGAGTCTGGGCGACGCAGGTGGCTGCGGGCCGGGTCCACTCGATGGTGCGGGGGTCCGACGGATCCGTCTGGGCGTGGGGTGACGGCGCGAACGGCAGACTCGGCACGGGAAAGACGGAGACGGCGCTGACTCCCCAGGCAGTGGACCCCGCATGGTCGAACGACGTGGGTCGGTCGATCACCCAGGTGAGCGCCGGAGGATCGCACTCCTTGGCCTTGGCATCCGACGGGTCCGCCTGGGCATGGGGCGCGGGAGGATCCGGACAGTTGGGCGACGGAGGCGTTGCAGACCAGGCCGCACCCGTGGCGGTGCCATCCGCTTTCGTGGCCGCGAACTGCCCACCCCCGTCCACCCTGGTCGGGCGCTCGTGCACGCTCCCCGGTACGACGACCTATTCCGTTTCCTACGACTACAGCGGCTGGTCCTCGCCCCCCGCGACGGTCTCGATCACGCGATGAGCGGCGAGGTGTTCGTGTCGCGTCCCTCTGCGGTGCGTGACCTTCCGGTTGCTCCGACGGTCCGCTTCTCCCTCTGAAAGAACTCGTATGCCCTCTTCTCCTTCTGGCTCGCTCCGACGCGGCGTCGGCCCTTCGTTCGCGCGTCCTTCAGCCCTCGCCGTCGCGCTCCGTCGCGCCGGTGCGCTGATGATCGCGGTGCTTCTGCTCGTCCCGGTCGTGGGTGGGTCGGGCGCCTGGTTCACCGACTCGGGGTCGGTGTCGGGCTCGGCGTCGGCGGCGACGCTGGGGGCGTTGTCGCCGACAGTCGCCGCCGTGCGGGCCGGGAACACGGTCTCGTGGCCATCGGCGACGACACAGTCATGGGCGACGGATGCCGGTGTGACCGGAGGCGTGACGTACTCGGTGCAGCGGCAGGTCGAGGGCCGCCCTGCGCAGGCGTTGGGTACGACGTCCGGAACGTCGTTCACCGACCCGGGTGGGCAACCGTTCGGACTGGTGAGTGCGGGGGATTCGCATTCGTTGGGGTTGGCGTCGGATGGGTCGGTGTGGGCGTGGGGTGCCGGCCGGTCGGGGCAATTGGGCAATGGCAGCTCGAGTGGCTCGCTGGTGCCGGTGAGGGTGTCCGTCCCGGGGGGTGTGGTGTTCACGCAGGTGAGTGCGGGGGGTGCGCATTCGTTGGGGTTGGCGTCGGATGGGTCGGTGTGGGCG
>NZ_LDRT01000169.1 GCF_001476655.1 Microbacterium testaceum
TTGTACGACACGCGTCAGCTCGTCGGCAGCGTCAGAGGTGTAGAAGAGACAGGTGCAGCAGCTCGTCACGACGACCTGGGCCGCGGCATCCACGTTCCGCGGCAGCGACAAGCGCGGCGGCGTGAACGGTGCGCGCATCCGCCTCGAGCCGCAGAAGAGCTGGACGGTCAACAACCCCGAGCAGCTGGCATCCGTGCTCGAGGTGCTCGAGGGCGTCAAGGCCGCCTTCGACGCGCAGGGTGAGAAGAAGGTGTCGATCGCCGACCTGCTCGTTCTCGCCGGCAACGCCGGTGTCGAGCAGGCCGCTCGCGCCGGCGGCGTCGAGGTCGAGGTTCCCTTCACGCCCGGCCGCACCGACGCGTCGCAGGAGCAGACCGAGATCGAGTCGTTCCGCTGGCTCGAGCCGCTCGCCGACGGCTTCCGCAACTACGCCTCGCGAGAGGCGCGGCTGCCCGCGGAGTTCCTGCTGCTCGACAAGGCGAACCTGCTGACCCTTACCGCTCCCGAGATGACCGTGCTCGTCGGCGGGCTCCGCGCGATCGGCGCCAACTGGGACGGCAGCGACTGGGGCGTCTTCACCGACACCCCCGGGGCTCTCACGAACGACGTGTTCGTGAACCTCCTCGACCTCGGGACGACGTGGAAGCCGCTCGACAGCGGCAAGCACGCGTTCGAGGGCACGAAGGACGGTTCGGGCGAGAAGGTCGGTATCGGCACGCGCGTCGACCTGGTGTTCTCGTCGAACTCCGAGCTGCGCGCGCTCGCCGAGGTCTACGCCTCGGATGACGCGAAGGAGAAGTTCGTGCGCGACTTCGTCGCCGCG
>NZ_LDRT01000017.1 GCF_001476655.1 Microbacterium testaceum
TCGACGGCATCGACCCCGACATCGCGTGGGATGCCGCGGGCACGGCCTACCTCACCTACTCGGGGCTGATCCTCGGCGGTCCGGACGCGGGCACGCACACCGGCATCCAGCAGGCCCGCGTCGACCTCGGAACGCACCGCGCGCTCGAGGAGCCGCGGTCGCTGTGGTCGGGGGTGGGCGGGATGTTCCCCGAGGCCCCGCACCTCTACGAGATCGACGGGCGCTGGTATCTGCTCATCGCCGAGGGCGGCACCGAGCGCGGTCACGGCGTCTCCCTCGCGCGCGCCGACGCTCCCGAGGGCCCCTTCGAGGCGGCCCCGGGCAACCCTCTCGTCTCCGCGCGATCGACGACCCGACCCGTGCAGAACACCGGCCACGGCGATCTCGTCATCGGCCCCGAGGGCGAGTGGGTGTGCGTGCTGCTGGGCGTCCGCCCGCGCGGGATGACCCGCGCCTTCTCGGCGCTCGGGCGCGAGACGTTCGTCACGCGCGTCGACTGGCAGCCCGACGGCTGGCCCACGATCGAGCCCGTTCCCCTGAACCCCCGCCCCGGCACGCGTGTCGAGGTCGGGTTCTCGCCCGAGGCGGGGCTCGACGGAGAGTGGATCTCGGTCCGCTCGCTGCCCACCGACCACGCCGACCTCCGCGCGCGGCCGGGATGGATGCGCCTGGATGCCGACGGCTCGACGCTCGGCGATCCCCGTCCGGTCTTCGTCGGCCGACGTCAGGTGCACCTCGGCCAGCGCACGTCGGTCACGCTCGATGTGTCCGGCGGGATCGGCGGCCTCGCCGTGCGCTACGACGAGCGCTTCCACGTCGAGGTCGAGGCGGGAGCGGGTGAAATCGTCGCGCGGGCCGTCGTGGGCGATCTCGTGCAGGAGTGGCGCACTCCGCTGACCGCGACGACTCTCACGCTGCACATCGACTGCGCGCCCGCGAGCTCGGCGGTGAGCTTCGCGCCCGCGATCCACGCGCTGCACCTCGCCGCCACCGTCGCGGGAGAGTGCATCCCGCTCGCCGAGGTCGACGGGCGCTTCCTGTCGTCCGAGGTGACCGAATCGTTCACCGGACGCGTGATCGGCGTGTACGCCCGAGAGGGCATGATCGATGCGACCGCCTGGGTCGCCGAGGGAGACGACGCATGACCACCGACACCAGTGTCGCCGCGGTGAAAGCCGAGCTGCGCACCGACTCGCCGTTCGTCGCGACGCCCACGCCGCGCCTCACCTGGCGCGTCGAGACGTCGACCCCGTCGTGGCGCCAGTCCGCCGCCGAAGCCACCGACGGGGTCATCACCGTCACTCTCGAGGGGGCGGAATCCGCTCTCGTCGCGTGGCCGTTCCCCCCGCTCGCGCCCGGCGAGCGCCGCGAGGTGCGGGTGCGGGTGACCGGCGTCGACGGAGCCGTCAGCGCGTGGAGCGCTCCCCTCGTCGTCGAGGCCGGGTTCCTCGCCCCCGGTGAATGGGTCGCCGAGCCGATCGGCCTCGCGAACGCCGAGCGCGAGGCCCAGCCCGCACTCGTGCGCACGCGCTTCCGCCTCGATCGACCCGTCCGCCGTGCCCTCCTGCTGTGGACCGCTCTCGGCAGTGCCGAGCCCGAGATCAACGGCCGCGCCGTCTCCGACGACGTGCTCGCCCCCGGCTGGAGCGCCACGCGCGACCGTCTCGTGCACGAGAGCGTCGACGTCACCGACCTGCTCGTCGAGGGCGACAACGTCGTGGGCGCGACCCTCGCGGGCGCCTGGTACACCGAGCGCTACGGCTTCTTCGCCTTCGCCGACCGCGTCTACGGCGATCAGCCCGCCTTCCTCGCCCAGCTGCGCGTCACCTTCGCCGACGGCACGGTCGAGACGGTCGCGCCGACCGGCGCCGCCTGGACCGCGACCGGCGACGCCGAGGTCGTCACGAGCGGCATCTACGCCGGCGAGCATCAGGACCTCCGCCGCCGCGACCCTTGGTCGACCCCGGATGCCGCGGCCTCCGGCGATGACCGACGCTGGGCGCCCGCGCGGGTGGGTGTCGTCGCGCGCCCGGGATACGAGAACGTCCTCGTCCCCGAGGCGCGCATCGCCGAGCCGGTCCGCCGCCACGAGAGCCTGCCGGTCGTCGCACGCATCGCGACGCCCTCCGGCGGGGAGGTGCTCGACTTCGGGCAGAACCTCGTCGGTCGTCTCCGCCTCCGCGTGCGCGGCGAGGCCGGCACCACCGTCACGATCCGCCACGCCGAGGTGCTCGACGAGGGCGAACTCGCGCTCCGCCCCTTGCGCAACGCCAAGGCCGAGGCATCCTTCGTCCTGTCCGGGGGCGACGACGTTCTCGAGAGCCGCTTCTCGTTCTACGGCTTCCGTTATGCCCAGGTGACGGGGATCGCGGTGACCGACGCGCAGGTCGAGGCCGTCGTGCTGCACAGCGACATGGAGCGCACGGGCTGGTTCGCCTCGTCGCACGCGCTCGTGAACCGGCTTCACGAGAACGTCGTGTGGGGAATGCGCGGCAACTTCCTCGCCCTTCCCACCGACTGCCCGCAGCGCGACGAGCGCCTGGGCTGGACCGGCGACCTGCAGGTGTTCGCGCCCACCGCGTCGTTCCTCTACGACTGCGACGGGTTCCTCACCTCGTGGCTGCGCGATCTCGCTCTCGAGCAGGAGCGCGCCGGCGGCGTCGTTCCGCTGGTGATCCCGGCCGCCCTCCCCTCTTTCGCGGGCGGCGGTCCCGTCGCGGCGTGGGGAGATGCGGCGGCGGTCACCCCGACCGTTCTGCACGAGCGTTTCGGCGACCGCGCCGTGCTCGCCGCGCAGTACCCGAGCATGCGCGCGTGGGTCGACGCGGTGCGGGCGGATGCCGGGGACTCGGGCCTGTGGGCCGGGCGGATGCAGCTCGGCGACTGGCTCGACCCGAGCGCGCCTCCCGACCAGCCCGGCAAGGCGAAGGTCGACGGCGACATCGTCGCGACGGCGTACTTCGCCCGGTCGCTGCGCCAGGTCGCCGAGGCCGCGACGCTGCTCGGGTATGAGAGCGACGCCGTGGCGTACGCCGATCTCGCCGAGCGCAGCCGTGCCGCATTCGTCGCCGAGTACGTCACTCCCGCCGGCCGCATGATGAGCGACGCCCCCACCGCGTACGCCCTCGCGCTCGCGTTCGACCTCGTGCAGGACGCCCCGACGCGCGCGGCCCTCGCCGACCGGCTGGCCGCGCTCGTCCGCGAGAGCGGCTACCGCATCTCGACCGGCTTCGTCGGCACGCCGATCATCGCCGACGCCCTCAGCGACGGCGGCCACCACGACGCGGCCGAGCGCCTTCTGCTGCAGACGCAGTGCCCCTCGTGGCTGTACCCGGTGACGCAAGGGGCGACGACGGTGTGGGAGCGGTGGGACAGCCTGCTGCCGGACGGATCGGTGAACCCCGGCGAGATGACGTCGTTCAACCACTACGCCCTCGGCGCGGTGGCGGACTGGCTGCACCGCACCGTCGCGGGGCTCGCGCCCGCCGCCCCCGGCTACCGACGCCTGCGGATCGCTCCGCGACCGCTCACGGCGCTCGACCACGCCTCGGCACGGCACCTCACCGCCTACGGCCCGGCGGAGGTGTCGTGGGAGCGGGAGCCGGGCACCGGGATCGTACGGGTGCGCGCGATCGTGCCGCCGAACACCACAGCCGAGGTCGCCCTCCCGGGAAGCCTCCCCGACGGCGCCGAAGCCCCCTCCGAGGTCGGCTCGGGCACGCACGAGTGGCGCGTCACGCTTCCGGCCGCTCCCCCGCGTCCGCCGCTGCCGGGCCTGGACGCGATGCTCGCCGACGTCATCGATGACCCGCGCGCGTATGACGCGCTGATCGGCGCCCTCGAAGAGACGGCTCCCGAGCGGGTCGAGGGTGTGCGCTCCGGCACCGTGTGGGGGGCCGGCCGGCCGCTGGCATCCGCTCTCATGTTCACCCCGCCGGACGTGCTCGAGCGGGTCGACTGCGCCGTGCGCGACGCCACCGCCTGACGCACGGCATCCACCCCGTCCCCGCCCGCGAGGCCCCGCACCCGCGACCGGCCGTGACACCCCTGAGCCCCGAGGAGACCCCATGTTCGACCGCCGCTCCACCTTCGGCGAAGCCCTCGACCACCCCGGCGCCCGGGCGGTGCTCGAGCGCCTCATGCCGGGCTTCGCGGCGTCGCCGATGGCGGCGCAGTTCCGCGGCGGACGACTCGGGTCGCTCATCGCGCTCGTGCCCTCGCTCGAGTCGCCTGAGGCGCGCGCACAACTGTGGACCGAGCTCGCGGAGATCGGCGAAGCGGCCGAGCGTCCGGCCTACGCCCCCGCGATCGCGCCGAACCCCGCGTACGAGAGCGACGACGTCGAGCGCGCCTCGGCCGTCGTCCGCCCGGTCGCCGCGGCGAGCCGGTGGGGAGTGCTCGAGGTGCGCATCGACGGCCCTGCGCACGGCAACCCGTTCGTCGACGTGGACCTGCACGCCGCTTTCACGCGCCCCGACGGCTCGACCGTGCGCGTCGGCGGTTTCTACGACGGCGACGGCGAGTGGGTCGTGCGCGTGCTCGCCGACCGGGAGGGGCGCTGGTCGTTCTCGACCACCGCCACCGCGCGCTCGCTCGATGGCCTGCACGGCGAGGCGCAGGTGGGCGCGGCGAGGGACGGGGCACACGGCCCTGTCCGCGTCGACGGCTTCCACTTCGTCCACGCCGACGGCACGCACCACCGCCCGCTCGGCACCACCGCCTACGCGTGGACCCACCAGCCAGACGCCCTGCAGGAGCAGACGCTCGAGACGCTCACCGACGGGCCGTTCCGGAAGATCCGCATGTGCCTGTTTCCGAAGTCGTACCTCTTCAACGCCAACGAGCCCGGCGACTTCGTCTTCCCCGGCTCCCTCGCCGAGGGCTTCGACCTCGAGCGTTTCGACCCCGCGCACTTCCGCCGCCTCGAGAAGCGCATCGCGCAGCTCGGGGAGCGCGGCATCGAGGCCGACCTCATCCTCTTCCACGCCTACGACCGCTGGGGGTTCGCCGACCTCGGGCCCGCCGTTGACGACCGGTACGTGCGCTACGTCGTGCGCCGCCTCGCCGCGTTCTCGAACGTGTGGTGGTCGATGGCGAACGAGTACGACCTCGTCTGGGCGAAGGACGAGGACGACTGGGAACGCCTCGCCGCGATCGTCGGCGAGGAGGACCACGCCGACCACCTGAACTCCATCCACAACTGCCGCCCCTTCTACGACTACTCGCGCCCGTGGATCACGCACGTCAGCATCCAGCGCGTCGACGTGTACCGCACCGCCGAGAACACCGACGAGTGGCGCGAACGCTGGGGCAAGCCCGTCGTGATCGACGAATGCGCGTACGAGGGCGACATCGACCAGGGGTGGGGCAACATCACCGGCGAGGAGATGACACGCCGCTTCTGGGAGGGCGCCGTCCGCGGCGGCTACGTCGGCCACGGCGAGACCTACCTCCCGGCCCCGGTGGGCGAGGTGCAGGTCCCGGATGCCGCCGGCTCCGACGGTGAAGTCCTCTGGTGGGCGAAGGGCGGCGTGCTCCACGGCTCCTCGCCCGCCCGCATCGGCTTCCTCGATCGAGTACTCGCCGAGGTGCCCGGCGGTGTGCTCGACCCCGCCGCCTCCGATTGGGACGTGCCGTGGGCCCAGTCCGCCGACGGCACGGTCCGGGTGGCGTACTTCGGCTTCAACCGTCCGCGCTTCCGCAACGTCGTGCTCGGCGAGGGCGACTGGACCATCGACGTCATCGACACGTGGAACATGACGGTCGACCGGGTCGACGGCATCCATTCCGGTTCAGCCCGGGTGACGCTGCCGGGGCGGCCGTTCGTGGCGGTGCGGCTGTCGCGCGTGTGACGCCCCTCGCAATGCGCGCAAAGACGAAGAAAGGGCAATTCGAGACCGACACTCGCACATGTACGGGTATCTGCCGTACAATCGAGGAGTGAACAGACCCCTGAAGGACGCCCGAATCGAACTCCGCGTGACAGCCGCCCAGAAGGATGCCATCGAAGCCGCCGCAGCGATCTCGGGTCGCACCATCACCGACTTCTCCGCCGCCACCCTCGCCGCACGCGCAGAGGAAGTCATCCAGCAGGATCGCCGACTCCGAGTCGATGCGCACGCCTTCGATGCCTTCCAGTCGGCGATGGATCGCCCTGCACGCTCCCTCGACGAGCTCCGTGACCTTCTGACGCGCACATCGGTTTTCACCGACGGTGACTGAGTTCCTGACCCCACGACCCATCGCCGCGGGAGACAAGCTGTCCGAGTTCCACTCAGGGGAGGAGTCGCTCGACAGCTGGCTCCGAGGACGTGCGCGCAGCAACGAAAAGGCGGGCGCATCCCGCACCAGTATTTCCGTCACTCGCGACGAGCACCGCGTAGCGGGCTATTACTGCTTGTCGTCGAGCTCGCTGGAACGCGGCGACGGCCCGCCGATGTTGACCGACAAGATGCCCTCGATCATCCCTGTGGTGCTCCTCGGTCGGCTCGCCGTCCACCGAGATTTCCACGGCATGGGGCTCGGGTTCTCTCTCCTGCAGCACGCGACGCTCCGAGCACTCGATGCTGCCGAGACCATCGGCATCCGCGCGATCCTGGTCCACGCTCTGAATGAGGAGGTCGTTCCGTTCTACGAGAAATTCGGCTTCACCCGGTTCCCCGGCCAGAGCCAAACCCTCTACCTGCTGACGAAGGACGCACGGGCGACCATCCGCTGAGACGCTCCCCTATCGCGCGCGTGAGGCGCTTCGCTACGTTTCCTCACCATGAGCCTCCACGCATACCGGCATGGGGCCCCTCCGGGTGCGGCGCGCGAGCCGGGAATCGCGCACGCCGCACCGGTCGATCATTCGAAGAGAGACAGGGTGATGACGGCGGAGTAGCTGCCCGCCTTCACCGTGGGCTCCACTTTCAGTGTGAGGTCCGCCGTCGCCGTCGAACTCAGTCCTCCGTCGGGGACGGACTGCGGGTCGCCGAGGGCGAGTAGTTCTTTGTCGACCAGCCCCCGGTTCGTCGCGGCATCGGTGCCGGTGTTCGGATCCAGCGAGGTGCCGACGTCTCCGCCGACCGACACCGAGGAGTCGTCGCCCGAGACGAGCCGCGGGCTCCATCCGATGTGGTCGGCGCCGATCGTGGCACCGCCCTCCGCGGTGAAGGCGCTCGAACTGCCGAGGACGTACCACGCGCCACCGGAGGCGAGCTGATCGGCGGTACGGGTGTCGGTGACGGTGACTTGCGGAAGCGATCCGGTGAACTGCCGCACCGCGGCCGTCGAACCGTTCTCGGTCAGCGTCGTCCGACCGGACGCGACCGTCATGGCGAGCGCTCCCGGGGGAGTGAGTGGGGTGATGTCGACGTCGACACCGATGTCGGTGTCCGAGCCGGGTTGCGCGGCGGCGGCGACGGCCGATCCGCCGCTGACGAGCAACGCCGCCGTCAGCGCGGCCGCACCCAGCGCAAGGTGGGTTCGCATGGATTGTCCCTTCGGGTGGGGTCGGCGGGGGCGGTCGCCCGCCCCCGCCGAGATGTCATTTCTGAGCGTTGTAGGAAGCGGTGATCTGTTGCGTCGCGGCGGTGCCGTTGACGGTGCCGCTCAGCGTGATCGTCGCCTTCCCCGCGGGGATCGAGGACTTGGTGGTGTTGAACGAGACGCTGACCTTCTTGCCGGGTTGCACGGCCGAGAAGGTCTTCTTCCCGTAGTTCGTCTCGATCAGCACGTCCTCGGCGACGGACGACGTGTTGGTCACGGCCACCGTGAGGTAGACCTTGCCGGCGACCTTTCGAGTGGATGCCGCGGCGTCGGCCGTGAGGACCACGTCAGCCGTGTTGGTCGTCTTCGAGACCAACGGCGACATCTCGAGCCAATCGATGTTCGGCGCGTTCCCCGTGCTGTTGCCCAGACGGAGCGATCCGTTCGCCGTCGTCAGATCCAGCGGGACGGTGTGGGTCCAGAACCCCTTCCAGGTGTAGTTGTTGCGGAACGCGCCGCGCGTCGTGGCTCCCCCGTCTTCCGTCACGTCCAGGAACCGGGTGATGACGTCCGTGTTGTAGGCGTGGCCCGTGTTCTTGTCGGCGTTGGAGTAGCGCACCGTCAGGTCGTACGCACCGGCTCCGAGGCCGTCGGGACGGCTGAGAGTCGCGTAGTTGTCCGCGCCGCCGCCGAGCCACCCGAGCTGCTGACCCGAGACATTGGTGGGCTGGCCCGGTGTCTCCAGGCGGGCGGTACCGTGCAGCGCGATCTTCGCGCTGTCCTCGCCCTCGACGCGTACCGTGGCGGCGTCGCCGTCCGTGGCTCGCGTGACGGTGACCGACTGCACGGCCGCCCCCTGCGCGGAACTGATGCGCAGATCCGAGATGCCCTCGGCGAGGTGCACGCGGGCCGTCGAGGTCCACGTGCCGGCCTTGTCCGCCCCCAGCCCGCTAATGCTGCGCGTGTTCAGTGTGACGCCGAGGCCTGAGGCACCGGTGGTGGAGTACCGGATCGCCACGTCGTAATACCCGGTCTCGCGTGCGGAGGGGAAGAACGTCGCCGTGTTGTCACCCGACAGACTCACGGCTCCCTTCGCGTAGTCGAGGGTCCCCGTGGTGCGCGAGAGCACCGCCGGGTATGTGGTCGTCTCCGGGCCGTCGATGCGGGTGAGGTCGAACCGGTCGAGCGAGATGTCCGATCCCGGAAGAAGCGTCGACCCGTCCGCGCTCATGCGCACGGACAGCTCGTGCCGGCCCTGCGTGAGCGAGACGGTGGTCTCCCCGCGACCGCGGTACGTCCAGCCGAAGCCCGCCTCGTACTCGATCGTGGCCGCGTTCTGACCGTCCACGAACAGCGCCTGCTTTCCCGGGCCGATCTCGGTTCCGTTCACGCCGGCGATCGCGCCGAAGCGGTAGGTGCCGGTCGTGGGGACGTCGACGGTCCATGTCAGCGACGAGGTCACCTTGTTGGTCGACCCGACGTCACGACCGCCGGATGCCGAGAAGGTCCAGTCCGAGGCCGGGTCCTGGTTGTAGGCCGTCACGTCGCGCAACGTGGTGTTCTCGGCCTCGACGGTGGTGGACCACGTCGAGTCGACGACCGGGGCGGTGGGAAGCGCCGGTGTGATGACGGCCTGGTAGGCATCCAGACGATTGCTACTGGGGACCTCGACCTGGATCGTGCCGCCGACCGCGACGCGCTGGGCGACCACCACCGGCGGGGCCTGCGCCTCGCCCTCCTGCCCGGACCACTCCGCCTCGCGGATCTGGATGTCGACGGTGTTGCCGAAGACAGCGGGGTCGAGCCCGGACAGGTCCAGGCGCGTGGTGTTGTTCGTCCCGCCGAAGAGCACCGTGGCCTGCTTCTTCGCGGTGTCGACCGCGCCGATACCCTGCAGGGTGTCCGGAGCGTTCAGCGACGGCGGCGTGACGGCGACCGTCTGTCCGCTGAGGTCGCCGTACCACTTCAGCAGCCACCATGCACCGTTGGCGCTGTTGTTCTTCGCCATGTTGTCGTTGAGGTTGCCCGCGTAGGTCCAGTACGCGGTCTGGGCGTCGACCTTCTCGTCCTCGAACATCGCCAGCCACTGGACGAGGTTGCCCGGAACCGACATGTCGCGCCGCATGGCGTACTCGGTGATGTTGATGGGGAGGGCTGTCATACCGAGGTCGCTCTCGATGCCGCGGTACTCCGCCAAGTGCTGGCGGAAGTCCTGCAGGCTCCCGCGTCCCAGCTCGTGCCAGGTGAACATGTCCGGCAGGACGTTGTTCGCTTGCGCGTAGGTGAGGAAGTCACGCGTGCGGGTCGCCTGCCAGTGCGTGTCGCCGTTGCCGGCGATCTTCGCCTGCGGGTAGACCTCCTTGATCGTCTGGTAGACGGCCTTCCAGTCTTGGAGATAGGTGTCCTTCATCGCGCCCCAGTCGGCGTACCAGTTGCCGCCGTCGGGCTCGTTGAAGGGGGTGAAGACGTACTTCTCGGGGTGCTCCGACTCGTTGACGACGCTCGTGACGACCTTGCGGACGATGTCGAGGTAGGTCGAGAAGTCCGAGGGACGCCTGCCGCCGTTGTACGCCCAGTCGGGGTAGTAATCCTGGATGTTCGTCATGATGTACTTCCCCCCGTTCTCGAAGAACGCTCCTTCGACCTCGAGAGGGTCGCCGTTCGGGTGCTGAGCACCGTGGGGGGCCTTCTGCGTCAGGTTGGTGGGGTGGGCACCGGCGATGATGGCATCGGTGGGGACGCCGTCGTCGGACAGACCGTAGAGCATGCCGGAGGCGCCGCCCTGGACGGCTCCGTCGGTCTTGCTGAAGTCGACGCCGATGACGTCGACGGTCGCGGCTTCGGCGGGCGCGGCGACGCCGAGACCGATGCCGGACAACAGCACCGCGGACAACGCGGTGCATGCCGTCGCGCGTGCGACGCGCGAGCGAGAGGGGGAACTGGTCACGAGTACTCCTTCGTACGTGAGGGGGTGAGAGAGGGCGCGGGAGACCCGGGTTCCGAGGCGCCCCGCCGATGCCGAGTGCGGGGCGCCCCGGGGAGTGTTACTTGAACAGGGCGTTGACCTGATCGTTGGCGGACTTCAGTGCGCTCGCATCGGAGGCACCCTTGAGATACGACTCGATCGCGGCCTTCATGGTGTCGTTGACGTCCGACCAGTGGTCGGCGATCGGGAGGAGCTTGGTCGTTCCGTCGGTCACCTGCTCGGTGAACCCGGTGACGTCCCAGCCCTTGGCGGCGAAGGCGGCTTCGGCCTTCTCGGTCGAGGTCTTGACGGCGGGGAAGACGACGGCGGCCTTACCGATGACGTCCTGGCACGCGGCGGAGCCGAGGTACTTGACCCACTCCCACGCGGCATCCTGGTTCTTGCTGCCGGACCAGATACCGTCCGAGAGACCGTTGAACAGGCTCGCGCGCTTCCCGCTCGGGCCGACCGGGGTGGGCGCGACCTTGGTGGGGACCCCGCTCTGGCCGAGGTAGGAACCGTTCATCCAGCTGCCGTCGGTGACGAGGGCGTAGCGGCCGGCGAGGTACCCGTTCAGCGGGTCCTGCTCCGACAGCGCGATGTCGACGCTGGGCATGTAGCCCTTGTCGATCAGGCCCTTGTACCAGGAGAGCGTGTCGGAGAAGGCCTTGTCACCGAAGTTCCACGAGCTGGTCCACGGCGTCTTGTCGCCGTAGTACCAATCGTTGCTGAGCGCGTAGGGCGACCACGTCTGCTGTCCGCTGGCGTTCAGCCCGTTGCCGCTGAGCGCGAGGCCGTAGACCGCGACCTTCGTCTTGTCGAAGCCGGCCTCGTCACCGCGGACGCCGTTCTGGTCGACCGTGAGGTGGGCGACGAGCTTCTCGAAGGACCCGCCGTCCTTGGTGTTCCACGCGAGGTCGGCGAGCTGGTCGGCCGTGTATCCGGCGTCGGCCACCATCTTCTCGTTGTAGAACGTGGCGACCGTGTCGAAGTCCTTCGGCAGGCCATAGCGCCCGCCCTCCTGCGTGGTCCACAGGTCGGCGAGGCCATCCTGGTAGATGCCGAGGTCGATGCCGTCCTTCTTCACGCGCTCGGAGATGTCGAGAAGCTGCCCCTGCGAGACGAACTCCGGGTAGTAGGAGAGGTGGTCGGCGAAGACATCCGGGGCGGTGCCGGAGGCGAAGCCGGTGGTGAGGCCCTGCCAGTAGTCGGCCCAACCGTACTGCTCGATCTTCACCGTGATGCCCGAGGACTTCTGGAAGTCGTCGGCGCACTGCTGGTAGGCCGGCTGCTGGTTGCTGTCCCAGAGCCAATACGTGATCGACTGACCGCTCGAACCGTCGCTGCTGCCCGCGGACGAGCAGCCCGCGAGGATGACGGGAACCGCTGCGGCGAGGGCGGCGACCGCGACGGTGCGGCGCGCGCGTGAGGTGGTGCGCATGGGAATGCCTTTCGTGATGGGAGGTGCGTTGCGGTTCCCGCCCGGGGGTTCGGGCCCACCGGGCGGGAGTTCGGGGCGGGGGGACTACTTGATGCCGGAGTAGCCGAGGTTGTCGACGAGCTTCCGGCCGAAAAGGATGAACAGGATGAAGATCGGGAGCGCGGCGATGAGGGTTCCCGCCATCAGCCCCGCCCAGTCGGGTCCGGTCTGCGGGGTCTGCGACCGGAAGATGCCGAGGGCGACGGTGAGCACCCGGGAGTCGTCGGCGCGGCCGACGAGAAGGGGCCAGAAGTACTCGCCCCACGCGGTGATGTACGTCAGCAGCGCGAGCGTGAACACCGGCGTCGACGACATCGGCAGCACGATGCGGAAGAAGATGCGCAGGTGGCCGGCTCCGTCGATCTTGGCCGACTCCTCGACCTCGCGGCTAATGCCGAGGAAGAACTGCCGCATGAAGAAGATGGCGAACGGCGTCATGAAGAAGAACGGCAGGATGATGCCGGCCAGGGTGTTCAGCAGGCCGAGGTCGCGGATGAGGATGAAGTTCGGCAGCTGCACGAAGATCGGCGGGATCATCAGGGCCGTCAGGAAGAGGAAGAACACGGCGTCGCGTCCCCGCCAGTGCAGTCGGGCGAAGGCGTAGGCCGCCATCGAGGAGAACAGCACCTGGCCGACGGTGATAACGGTGGCGACGATGACGGTGTTACGCAAGTACAGCCAGAAGTTGATCGAGCCCGTCGTCCCGCCCTCGGCCGCAGCCTGCTCCGGTGACGACAGCCCGAGCACGCGGGCGAAACCTCCCCAGCTGAACTCCACCGGCAGCAGGCTTCCCGCGTTCGTGTACAGGGCGGTGTTGGTCGACAGAGCGGTGCGCAGCATCCAATAGAACGGGAAGAGCGTGACGAAGAGCAGCACGATCAGCGCCGCCCACGCCACGATTCGACCGATGTTGACGCGGCGGGCGCGACGAGCGGGGGTGTGATCCTCGCGCCGGGGCGACGAGGGTGCCGCCGGACGGGTCTGAGGCGGAGTGACGGTAGCGGTCATCGGGATCTCCTAGGCCAGGTCGGACGAGTTGGAGCGCATGATCTTCAACTGGAAGTACGCGACGACAGCGAGCACGACCAAGAGGAAGACCGACATCGCGGAGGCGTAGCCGAGGTCGAACCGCTCGAAGGCCTGTTGATAGATGTAGTAGTAGATGACCCGGGTGGAGTTGATGGGTCCCCCCTCCGTCGTCACCGCCACGGTGTCGAAGATCTGGAACGACCCCACGACCGTGATGACGAGGACCAGTGCGAGCACGGGGCGCAGGAGCGGCAGGGTGATCGAGCGGAACATGCGCACCTCGGACGCTCCGTCCAACGCGGCCGCCTCGTACAGCTGCGTGGGAATGGTCTGAAGCCCGGCGAAGACCAGGAGCGCGGTGTAGCCGACGTACCGCCACACGTTGATGAGGGCGATCGTGGGGATGGCGAGGTTCTCGTTGCCGAAGAACGCCATCCGGTCGCCCCCGACGAAGTCGAGGAAGACGTTGATGATGCCGGTCGAGTAGTCCATCATCCAGAACCACACGAGCGCGACGACGACGTTGGCGACGAGATACGGCAACAGGATGATGCCGCGGATCACCGCGGACCGGGTGAGACGGTGCATGAGCACCGCGATCCCGACGGCGAGAACGGTCTGCACTCCGATGTTGATGACGACGTACTCGAGCGTCACCCACAGCGCGTTCCAGAACAGCGGATCGCCGAACATCCGCGTGTAGTTGTCGAGGCCGATGAACTTCCCCGCCCCGATGAGGTTCTGGTCGGTGAAGCTGAACCAGATCCCGCGCAGGGAGGGGACCAAGTAGAACGCGACGAAGCCGAGCGCCGCGGGCGCGATGAAGAACAGAGCGATCTTGGCGTCCCCTCGCCTGCGGCGTGCGGTGCGGGGAGCGACGATCGCCCGGGTGTCGAGCGTGCTGGTGCGGGTGTTCACGCGAGGGCCTCCACGTCGAGGAGAACGGTGGTGTCGGGGTCGAGGGCGGGAATGTGCACTCCCACCTCGCCGAGGGCGGACCCCGTGAGGACGATGCCGGTGCGGTACCACGAGGGATGGATTCGGGGGTCGTAGGGGGCGTCGGCACTGGGGCCGGCGACCGTGACCCGGTACTGCACGAGAGGGGCCAGACCGGGCAGCCGCACGCGGCCGGCCGGCCACGTCACGTGCCGTTCGCGGAGGGTCAGGGCGTATAGGCCTCGTCTCCGATCCGGGCTGACGCTGCCGTGCAGCCACAGGTCGCCGCTCTCCAGCGTGCGTCGGACGACCGTACCGGTGTGGATCAGCGACCGCACGGCTTTGTAGTAGTCGACCCACTCCCCGAGGCGGGCGAGGTCCTCGGGGGAGGCGGCGGTCAGGTCCCATTCGATGCCGAAGTGTCCGAACAGCGCGGTGGACGCCCGGAAGTCCAGGTCGAACTGCCGCCGGGTGGTGTGCGCGCGTTCTGCGCCGACGTGGCTTCCCACGAGCTCAGGAGGCAGAAGCTGGGCCGTCCAGCGCTGGATCTGCTGGCGCTCACGCGCGTCGATGCAGTCGGAGGCCCACACGCGGTCGGTGTGGTTCAGGATCTCCAGGTCCACGCGCGCGCCGCCCGAGGAGCACGATTCGATCTCCAGCCCGGGACAGGCCGCGCGGATCGCGTCCAGGAGTCGGTAGGTCGCGAGAGTCTGCTCGTGCACGCCCGCTCGGCCGGTGCGCGTGGAACCGGCATCCATCAGGTCCCGGTTGTGGTCCCACTTGATGTAGTCGATGCCGTACTCCCGCACGAGGGAGATGATCTGCCGCTCGACGTGCGCGAACGCACCCGGGTGCGACAGGTCGAGCACCTGCTGGTGGCGGAACTCGATCGGCAGGCGACCGGGCACCTGCAGCAGCCATTCGGGATGCGATGCCGCGAGCGCTGACTCGATGTTCACCATCTCGGGCTCGAACCACAGGCCGAACTGCATCCCGCGCTGCTTGACTCCGTCGACGAGGGCACGGAATCTCCCCCCTCCCCAGACGTCCTCCGCGATGACCCAGTCCCCCAGCCCCGACGTGTCGTCGCGGCGGGAGCCGAACCACCCGTCATCCAGAACGAACCTCTCGACGCCCACGCGCTGCGCGGCATCCGCGAGTTCGAGGAGCCGGGTCAGGTCGTGGTCGAAGTACACCGCCTCCCAGACGTTCATCACGACCGGGCGGACGGTGCGGGGGTGGCTGTGTCGGGCGCGGAGGTACGTGTGGAAACGGGCGGCCACGTCGTCCAGACCGGCACCGTACGCAGCGAAGACGTCGGGCGTGGTGTAGGTGTCTCCCGATCCGAGCTGGATCTCGCCGGGGAGGAGAAGCTCTCCACCGAGCAGGAGGCGTTCACCGGAGAATGCCCGTTCCGCGAGGGTGCGGTGGTTGCCGCTGAAAGCGACGTGCAGGCCCCAGGCCTCCCCCTGGCCGAAGTCGAGATCGGTCGTTCCCGCGGTCAGGACCGTCGCCGCATCCGCCCCGGTGCGCCCGTGACGCCCTTCGCGCAGGTGGGTGCCGACCGTGAACTCCCGCCACTGGGGGACTTTCTCCTTTCCCCATCGCCCGGCCAGGTCGAAGAGGACATCCGCCCGCGTCGGCACCGGCAGAGCCAGCTGCAGTCCATCGAGCGTGTAGGTGCTATCACCGATGTTCGTGAGCCCCGCGGACAGGCGGGCGAGCCCACTCGGGAGGAGGACGATCGACAGGTCGAGGGTGAGGTCGGCGTCGACATCGACCGCGCGGACCTCGACGGATCCGCCCTGCCCGTCCTGCCCGGTGACCTCGACGGAGACCGGGACGAATCGCGTCGACCAGGCCCGTCCCGACCGGTGCCCGGCCAGACCTGTCGTTCCGGTCCATCCGCGGGAGTTCTCGGGAAGGACCGAGGCGATGACGCTGGAGTCGACGCCGTTCGTCGCCAGCGGCGGCAGGGCGTGGGCGGCGAGCTCGCGGAGGCCCTCGGCATCCCACTCGCCTGGATCCGCGCCCCAGTGGATGACGAAGGGAAGAGCATCGTCGGGGAGGCCGAGGACGAGGGAGACTCCCCCGGCCCGGAGCGCGACGACGGAGTCCCACGGGGCGTCGACCGCACCGGAGAGCTCGGGAATCACCTGAGTGGTCAAAAGCTTCTTCGCCTTTCCTGACCCGGCATCGGGCCTGCAAACGTTGGTCAAGCTAGCATGCCGAGGACCACTCTGCAAACGTTGGTCAGACAGAAAGTCGATCAAAAGATGAACGTTGGTCATGGGAACGTTCGTCATTAGGCTGTCCGAATGTCTCTCGATCGCCATGTCCCGGGGATCGTCGACGTTGCAGCGAAGGCCGGAGTCAGCCTCTCCACGGTTTCGCGCGTGCTTTCCGGGCGCATCCGCGTCAGCGATGAACTCCGGGCCAAGGTCGAGGCCGCGGTCGCCGAGCTCGGCTACCGCCCGAACGCGGCGGCGCAGTCCCTCGTCAGCGGGCGCCGATCGACCGTGGCGGTCTTCGCTCGCAACACGATTCGCTACGGTTACGCCGCGACGCTCCAGGGAATCGAAGAGGCCGCGCGCGCGGCCGGATACGTGGTCGTCATCGCCGTCGTCGAGTCGGGCGACCCCGACGACATCTCCCGATCCGTGAACAACGCCCTCTCGCATCCCCTCGCGGGCGCGATCGTGATCGAGTTCGACAA
Organism: Microbacterium testaceum; assembly: GCF_001476655.1. Taxonomy (GTDB): domain Bacteria; phylum Actinomycetota; class Actinomycetes; order Actinomycetales; family Microbacteriaceae; genus Microbacterium; species Microbacterium testaceum_C. The sequence goes on from NZ_LDRT01000017.1 coordinate 16,597, forward strand.
GGTCGGTGTCGCAACCCTCGCCGCCCTCCCCTCCACTCTCCCGGTCGTGGCGGCGGCGGGGGCGCGCCGCGCGTCGGGCTCCACCCCGCATGCCTTCCTCGACGATGCCGCCGGAGGCTACGAGGCCACCCGGTACCTGCTGTCGCTCGGGCACACGACCGTGCACCATCTCGCCATCCCGGCGACGAAACCGCGGAGTGGACGCGCCTGGGGATGGCGGAAGGCTCTGCAGGAAGCCGGCGCCCCCATCCCTCCGGTCGTGCAAGCCAGCTACTCCCCCACCTCGGGATACGACTCGGCACAGAAGCTCACCAGTGATCGGAGCATCACCGCTCTCCTCTGCGGCAACGACGAGCTCGCGATCGGCGCGGCACGCGCCTTCCAAGAAGTCGGTCGTCAGGTTCCCCAGGACATCAGCATCGTGGGATTCGACGATCAACCATTCGCACGGATGTGGATGCCGGCCCTGACGACGGTGCGACAGGACTTCGTCGATCTGGGGCGGCGGACGTTCGGACTGCTCGAGGAGTGGCTGACGGAGGACCGGCATCCCGCGGACTCCGCCGTCACTCCGACCCTCGTCGTCCGCGAGAGCAGCGCCGCACCCCCGCGGCAGCGCGGGACCGCGTAAGGATCTTCGACGGAGACCGTCCCGCGTCGACGATCTCGGACCCGAACGGCCATCGTGTCGCTCGCGGAATCGCGCGGTGCGCGCCAGGGAGGCGTTCGCGGCGAGCGACGCCGCTCACCCGCGGTGGCGACGCCCCCGTCGCCGAGGCGGTCACCGTGCTCACAGTGCTCGCCGGTCACCCCGCCGCCGCGTGGCTCCGCGCGGAGTGACGACCGCCGAGACCGCAGGCCCGTGTCGAAACCGCAGGCATTTCCCGCCCGTCGGGTGCGGTCTCGGCGATGGGGTGCGGTCTCGGCGAACGGCGCGGGGCGACGGGCGACCGGCGACGGGCGAAATACACCGCTGGACGGATGTGCGCCGACTATCGGATGGCGAGCATGGAAGGGTGATCAGAACCAAGAAGCCCCGCCGCCGGTACGTCATCGGGGCGGTGGCGGCGGTCGCATTGGCCGTCTGCGGCGCCGCCGCGTGGGGGCTGCACGAGTACGGCCCCCGCTTCGGCGTGTACGTGCTGCCTCCGTCCCCGCAGCGGTACGCCGAGATCGTCGTCGACCGCCTCGACACCGGGTACTACGCCTCGGGACCCGAATGGACCGCGGCTCGGGCGGCCCTCGTGCACGCGGCGCCCTCGGCCCGGAGCTACGAGGAGCTCTACCCGCTCATCGACGCGGCGACGCGGGCGGCGGGGGGAAAGCATTCCGCCTTCCAACCTCCGGCGTCGCGCGAGGACGCGAACGCCTCTGACCCCGTCCTCCCGACCGTCTCCGCGGCCGAGGGAGTGGGCATCGTGACCCTCCCCGAGCTGGTCGACCCCGACGATCGCGCGCAGCAGGACTACGCCGACGTCGTCGCCACCGGGATCGCTGCCCACGCCGACCAGGCGTGCGGGTGGATCGTCGATGTGCGCGGCAACGGCGGCGGCAACATGTACCCGATGCTGTCCGGGGTCTCGGCCCTCCTTCCCGACGGACCGGCGCTGTCGTTCCGCACGCGAGGGGGCACCGCGACCACGGTCACCGTGCAGGAGGACGGAGGAGGACTCGAGGGCCAGACGATCGTGCCGGTCAGCCCGCGCGCCAAGATCACCGGCGTGCCGATCGCCGTGTTGCAGGATGCCGGCACCGGATCGAGCGCGGAGGCCGTCGTCACGGCCTTCCGGGGGATCGAGGGCGTCCGCCTCTTCGGCGCCCCCACCGCCGGATACACCTCGGCGAACCTCCCGATCCCGCTGTACGACGGAGCGAGGATCATCCTCACGCAGAGCATCTACGCCGACCGCACCGGCACGGAGTATCCGGAGGTCCCGCTCCTCCCCGACGAGACCGTGCCCACAGATGCGGCCGAGGCCGCCCGCGCGTGGATCGCCGCGGAGGGCTGTCACTGACGCGGCGCGAGGCCGGACGGCATCCGGGCCTCACCCGACCGCCGTCGAAACCGCAGGCGCATACCGAGACCGCACCCGCTCGTGCTTCACGGGGTGCGGTCTCGACTCACGAATGCGGTCTCGGCGGGGCTGCCCGGCTCACTCGAGCGATCCCGCGATCTCGCGCAGCGTCGCGAGGTGAGAGCGCCAGGCGACGCGACCCTCTTTGGTGAGCGTGAGCGAGGTGCGGGGCATCTTCCCCGCGAACGACTTCCCGACCGACAGGTAGCCCGCGGCTTCCAGCGTCGACACCTGCTTGCTCAGGGCGGAGTCAGTGATCTCCACGGCATCCCGAACCTCCTTGAAACTCAGGGTGCTCGCCCGGTCAAGGGCCGCGACGATCGAGAACCGCACGGAGTTCTGCAGCAGCTCGTCGAGCTTGTGCCGCGGGTGCGGGACGGCCGTGGTCATGACCGGGCCTCGCGAGCGGCGCAGACGAACGACACGACGAGGATGAGCCCCGACGCGACGCTCGCCAGGGCGAGTGATCCGTGCGCGAAGATCACCACGGCCAGCGCCGCGGCATAAGTGACGAACCAGCTCACGATGTACGCCGTCCAGCGACGGCTGCGGGCGAACGCCGCTCGGCCCTGGATGCTGATCACGAAGAAGAGGATGAGCGCGAAGGCCACGGCCAACGTACCGACGTAGGCGAGGCCGAAGGCGTCTCCCGTGGCGAGAGCCATGGCGAAGGTCCCCATCGCCGTGGCCACGCCGAGGGCCACGATGAAGGTGATGTACGGCCACCGGGTCGCGTCGTGCGCGGAGCGGCTCAGCCGATCGGCTCGGTCGAGGAGTCGCTGCGCGTCCGCAGGGCTGAGGGCGGGGTGAGTGTCCATGGGGTTCCTTCCGACCCCTCCATCATGACAACTACTTGCCGTACTGGCAAGTAGTTTCCGCACGTTCGCGAAAAGCCCGCACGCGAGACCGCATCCGCTCGCCGAAACCGCACCCGAACACGCCGAAACGCCTGCGGTCTCGGCAGGAGCGTACGGTCTCGGCGACCATGCGGCCCGGGCGCGGCCCCGGCGCGGCCCCAGCGCGACGACGAACCCCGCCGGGGCGGCCCGCGAAGGGGCGCCCCGGCGGGGTCAGGGGTGGATCAGATCGTGCGCGCGAAGGGATCGAAGTCGCGGGGCACGACCGGCACGGGAGCCGCGAGCGTGCTCTCGACGGTCGTGAAGGCCGCGTTCTCGATCGACTCCTCGGCCGACAGCATGATGTCGAGCACGTGGTAGCCGAGCTCGCCGGTGGCGACGTGCGGTCGGTCCTCGGCGATGGCGCGGACCATGTCGAGCAGGCCCAGGCCGCGGCCGACGACCACGCCCTCCTGCTCGACGTCGATCCACGGCTGGTCGAACCGGGCTCCGTCGCGCAGCACGCCGAGCGGCTTGACGTAGCGCGTCGGCCCCTCGAAGCGGTTCGGGTCGGGCAGCACGATCGTGCCCTCGGTGCCGTGGATCTCGAGCACGCCGTGACGCTCGAGGGCCGAGTCGAAGCTGAACTGGCCCTGCGCCTGCTGGCCGCCCTCGAACGCGGCGAGAAGCTGCACCGTGGTGGGCACCTCGACGTCGAAGAACATGCCCTCGTCAGGACCGGCGTGGATCTCGCGCTGCGGCTGCGGCTTCGCCCCGAGGGCCGCGACCCGGTCCACCGGACCGAGCAGGCTCACGAGCGCGGTCAGGTAGTACGGACCCATGTCGAGCAGGGGGCCGGCACCGCGCGCGAAGAGGAACTGCGGTCCCGGATGCCAGAGGTCGGGCCCCTGCGTCTGGAACGAGGCCTGCGCGAACACGGGCTGACCGATCACGCCGTCGAGGATCGCGCGCTTGGCGGACTGGAAGCCCGGTCCGAGGACGGTGTCGGGAGCGGAGCCGATGCGCAGGCCCGCCGCTTCGGCGTCGCGCAGGAGCTGCGCGGTGCCGGCCCGGTCGAGCCCGAGAGGCTTCTCGGTCCAGACGTGCTTGCCCGCGGCGATCGCGGCGGAGGAGACCTCGACGTGGACCGCGGGGATCGTGAGGTTGACGACGACCTGGATGTCGGGGTTCTCCAGCACCGCGTCGGCGGTGCCCCACGAGGCCACGCCGTACTTCTCGGCCTTGGTGCGAGCGCGCTCGGGGTCGATGTCGCCGACCGCGAGCACCGTCACGTCGGGGAACGACGTGAGGTTCTCGAGGTAGGTGTCGCTGATGACGCCGGCACCGATGATGCCGACTCCCACGGGGGCGCTCACGCGGCGAGGCCCTTCTCGATGAGGAACGCGTAGCTGGCGGCGATGTCGTCGAACACGTCACCGGGAGCCTGGTCGTACTCGATGACCGCGTACTTCACGTCGGCGGCGACCTGCATGGCCTCGACGAGGGGCACCTGGCCCTCGCCGGGACGACGCTGGTCGAGCTGACGCGTGGCGCTGCGGTCGGCATCCGGGGCGAAGGGGTTGGGCACGGGCACGATGCCGTCCTTGACGTGCACGGCCACCAGGCGCGAGCCGAGACGCTGCACGAGGGCCGGCACGTCCTGGCCGCCGGTGAGCGCCCAGAACAGATCGAGCTCGATCGCGACGCGCTCGTCGGTCAACGAGACGAAGTGCTCGAAGCCGCTCTTGCCGTCGACGTCGATGAGGAACTCCTGCGCGTGGTTGTGGTACCCGACGTTCAGGCCGAAGGTGGCGGCGACGTCGGCGGCCTTGTTGAGCCGTTCGGCGATGTCGGCGATCCCGTCGGCCGTCATCCAGCGAGCGGGGTCGACGAAGGGGTCGATCACGGTCGAGATGCCGATCTCGGCGGCGGCCTCGAAAACCACCTCGGGAGCGGGTGTCGGGATCGAGCCGTCCGGTGTCCACAGCTCGTCCGAGAGCAGCGGGGCGTGTCCGGTCGGGGATGCCAGGCCGCTGGCATCCAGAGCCGCACGGATCTCGGCGGGACGGCGCACGAAGTCGAACGCCTCGACGTTGCGGAGGCCGATCGCCGCGAGGCGGTCGAGCGAACCGCCCGGGTCGGCGGTGAATTCTGCGGCCAGCGTGTAGAGCTGGACGGAAGGGATAGGGAGCGACATCGGACCTTTCCTTGCTCGTCGTCGAGGGCACCGCGGGCGGCACCGAGGCATTGCGGGAACGCTACCACAAAACCAACCACTGGTTGCTTTTATCTCCCCTACACTGACGGGGTGACCAGCGACGACGAGGCCGACGCCCCCGCCAGCGAGGGCGACGACCGCCTCGGGCGCTCGGGCGCGTACACGAAGGGCGTCGCACGTCGGCAGGAGATCCTCGACCGCGCCATCCACGTCTTTGCCGAGCGGGGTGCCGAGGGGGCGTCGCTGCGGAGCATCGCGCGGGCGCTCGGCGTCTCGCACGCGGCGCTCCTGCACTACTTCGACTCGCGCGAGCAGTTGCTCGTCGCGGTCTACGACCACGCGGCCCGGTCGACGCCGAGCGCCCCCGACGCGACGGCCCTGTCGTCGCTGACCGACTCCGCCGAGAACAACACCTCGGTGCCGGGTCTCGTCGAGCTCTACACGACGCTCGTCGCCGCCTCGCTGAAAGAAGACAGCGCGACGGCGCGCGAATACTTCACCGACCGCTTCGCCCGCCTGCGCGAACAGCTCGCCGACCGACTCCGCGCCGAGCAGGCCGACGGCCGCGTCCGCGCCGACTGCGACCCCGACCAGGTCGCGGCGCTGTTGATCGCGGCATCCGACGGTCTGCAGGTGCAGTGGCTGCTCGAGCCCTCGATCCCGCTCGCGGACGTGCTCGGGGCTCTCGGCGGGCTGCTCGCGCCGCCGCGCTGAGCCCCCGACCACACGCCGAGATCAGCCTCATTCACCGACCTCACGCGCAATGAGGTCGAAACACCGGTCGGCTGGGCGAACGCACGTGATCTCGGCGACCGCCGGCGCTCGGCGTCGAACGTGAAACCCCCGGCACCCACGACGGGACCGGGGGTTTCGTGACGGCGCGTCAGACGCGCGCCCCCACACCCTCGCCCGCCACCGGCACCAGGCGCGTCAGCTGCGTCACGTGCCGCGGCTCGAGCTCATCCAGCGACGAGACCCCGAGAAGCGTCATCGTGCGCTCGATCTCGCTGCGCAGGATCGCGATCGTGCGGTCGACGCCCTCGCGCCCGCCGGCCATCAGGCCGTAGAGGTACGCGCGCCCGATGAGGGTGAACTTCGCCCCCAGAGCGATGGATGCCACGATGTCGGCGCCGTTCATGATGCCGGTGTCGACCATGACCGTGGCGTCCTTGCCCACCTCGCGCACGACGTGCGGCAGCAGGCGGAACGGGATCGGCGCGCGGTCGAGCTGACGCCCGCCGTGGTTCGAGAGCACGATGCCGTCGACGCCGAGGTCGACGAGGCGCGCGGCATCCTGGACGTTCTGCACGCCCTTCACGACGAGCTTGCCCGGCCACATGCTCCGGATGATGTCGAGGTCCTCGTAGCTGATCGTCGGGTCCATCGCCGCGTTCAGCAACTCGCCGACGGTGCCACCGGTCGTGCTGAGCGAGGCGAACTCGAGCTTGGGAGTGGTGAGGAAGTCGATCCACCACCACGGCCGCGGGATCGCGTTGACGATCGTGCCGACCGTCAGCTGCGGCGGGATCGAGAAACCGTTGCGCTTATCGCGCAGGCGTGCGCCGGCGATCGGGGTGTCGACGGTGAACTGCAGGGCGTCGAACCCGGCGGCAGCGGCCCGCTCGACGAGACCGTACGAGATCTCGCGCTGCTTCATCACGTACAGCTGGAACCAGTTGCGTCCGACGGGGTTGGCCGCCTTCACGCCCTCGATCGAGGTCGTACCCAGCGTCGACAGGGTGAACGGGATGCCGGCGGCCGCCGCCGCGGAGGCGCCCGCGGTCTCACCCTCGGTCTGCATGAGACGCGTGAAACCCGTGGGCGCGATGCCGAACGGCAGCGCCGAGGGCCCGCCGAGGATCTCGCACGAGGTGTCGACCTCGTTCGCGGGACGGAGGATGTCGGGGTGGAACTCGACGTCCTCGAATGCCCGACGGGCGCGGTCGAGCGACAGCTCGCCCTCGGCGGCGCCGTCGGTGTAGTCGAAGGCCGCCTTGGGCGTACGGCGCTTGGCGATCGTGCGCAGGTCGGCGATCGTCAGCGCGGCGTCGAGGCGGCGCTTGCGCGCATCGAGCTCGGGCTTCTTGAACTGCATGAGCTCGAGGAGCTCGCCGACTTTGGGGAGCTGTCGCTGCACCATGGGTGTCTCGCTTTCGTGTGGTCTGACCACAGCATAAGGCCTGACAGGGTCACCTGTAGGCCGGATTTCAGGAGCGGGGAACGAATCTCACCGCGGGGAAAGCGGATGCCACGCGAGCGCGCAGCTCCTTGAGAGACGCATCGGCCCCGAAGCAACCGAGGGCACGCGCCTGGACGAGGACGTTGCCGAGCGCGGTGGCCTCGACAGGACCCGCGAGCACCGGTAGTCCGCTGCGGTCCGCGGTCGCCTGGCACAGCAGCGCGTTGAGCGCCCCGCCCCCGACGAGGTGCACCGCGTCGATCTCGCGACCGGCGAGTTCTCCCGCCGCGTGCAGCGTCCGCGCGAAGGCGTCGGCGATGCTCTCGACGATGACCCGCGCGAAAGCGGCGCGGCCGTCGACGCCGGGCACCGGCATCCCGAGCAGAGCCGCGATGCGCGCCGGCATGTCGCCCGGGGCGGCGAGCGATGCGTCGTCGGCGTCGAAGAGACGCGCGGGCGTGGGCTCGGCGGCGGCGGCGGCCAGGAGCGCGGACAGGTCGACCGAAACGCCGTCGCGCTCCGACCAGGCCCGCACGGTCTCGCTCAACAGCCACAATCCGGTGACGTTGTGGAGGAACCGGACGCGCCCGTCCACACCGCCCTCGTTGGTGAAGTTGGCCGCGCGGGCGGCATCCGTCGTGATCGGCGCGTCCAACTCGAGCCCCACCAGGCCCCAGGTGCCGCACGAGATGTACGCGGCGTTCGGCGACGACAGCGGGACGGCGACGATGGCTGAGGCGGTGTCGTGCGAGCCGACCGCGACCACCGGGACATCCCCCAGCCCCCGCGCGCGTCCGATCGTCTCCCCGGGATCGACCAGGAGCGGCAACACCCGCGAGGGGATGCCGAGCGCCTCGGCGAGCGCGAGATCCCACTCGCCCGTGTGCACATCGACGAGCCCGGTCGTCGAGGCGTTCGTCCGCTCGGCGACGCGGCGGCCGGTGAGCCGCTCGGCGAGGAGGTCGGGGACCAGCAGGCTCGTCTCGGCCTCGGCTACAAGAGCGTCCGCCGCGTACTGGTACAGCGTGTTGAACGGCAGGAACTGCAACCCGTTGCGCCGGTACAGCTCCTCGAACGGGACGACCGCGTGCACGGCATCCACTCCGCGCACCGTGCGCTCATCGCGGTAGTGGAACGGCTCGGCCAGGAGCCCGTCCGCCCCGAGCAGGCCGTAGTCGACGGCCCACGAGTCGATGCCGACGCTCTCGATGCCGGGCTCCCGACGGAGCGCCTCGGCGAGCCCCGCGTGGACGTGTCGCCACAGGGCCTCGAGGTCCCAGTGCCAGCCGTCCGCGCGTTCGACGGGTCCGTTGGGGAAGCGGGCGACCTGCTCGAGCTCGAGAACGCCGTCGCCGACCCGGCCGATCATCACGCGACCGCTCGTGGCGCCGAGATCGACCGCTGCGACGGAGCGGATGCCGCCGGGATCAGTTCCGGGGGCACGGATCCCGGGCGCGGCGGGCCCCGGCTCGGCTCCGGGCGCACCCGCCCCGCTCGACGACGTCCCGCTCATCGCAGGAAGGCCGCGGCGACGCCCGAGTCGACGGGCACGTGCAGACCCGTCGTGCGCGAGAGCTCGGGGCCGGTCAGCACGAACACCGCGTCGGCGACGTTCTCAGGGACGACCTCGCGCTTGAGGATCGTGCGGTTCGCGTAGAACTGGCCGAGGTCCTTCTCGTCGACGCCGTAGGTCGCGGCGCGATTGGCGCCCCAGCCGGCGGCGAAGATCCCCGAGCCGCGCACGACGCCGTCGGGGTTGATGCCGTTCACGCGCACGCCGTGCTCGCCGAGCTCGACCGCGAGCAGACGCACCTGGTGCGCCTGGTCGGCCTTGGTCGCCGAGTAGGCGATGTTGTTCGGGCCGGCGAACACGGAGTTCTTCGACGAGATGTAGATGACATCGCCGCCCATGCCCTGCGCGATGAGGGCCGCGGCGGCCGCCTTCGACACGAGGAACGAGCCCTTCGCCATGACGTCGTGCTGCAGGTCCCAGTCCTTCTCGGTGGTCTCCAGCAGCGGCTTCGACAGCGAGAGTCCCGCGTTGTTGACGACGAGGTCGATGCCGCCGAAGGCGAGCACGGTGGCGTCGATCGCGGCCTGCACGCCCTCGGCATTCGCCACGTTCGCGGCGACCCCGATCGCGAGGTCGGTCGAGCCGAGCTCGGCGGCGACGGCCTGCGCCTTCTCGAGGTCGAGGTCGGCGACGACGATGCACGCCCCTTCGGCGGCGAGACGGGTCGCGATGGCCTTGCCGATCCCGGATGCCGCGCCCGTGACGAACGCGATACGCCCCTGGTGCGTCTTGGGTTTCGGCATGCGCTGGAGCTTGGCCTCCTCGAGCGCCCAGTACTCGATGCGGAACTTCTCGGCATCCGAGATCGGAGCGTACGTCGACAGCGCCTCGGCGCCGCGCATGACGTTGATGGCGTTGACGTAGAACTCCCCCGCCACGCGCGCGGTCTGCTTGTTCGCGCCGTACGAGAACATGCCCACGCCCGGCACGAGCACAATGAGCGGGTCGGCGCCGCGGATCGCGGGGCTGTCGGCCGTGGCGTGCGCGTCGTAGTACGCCTGGTAGTCGGCGCGATACTCCGCGTGCAGCTCCTGCAGGCGCGCGATCGCCTCCTCGACCGGCGCATCGGCGGGCAGGTCGAGGATCAGCGGCTTGACCTTGGTCCGCAGGAAGTGGTCGGGGCAGCTCGTCCCGAGCGAGGCGAGGGCGGGGGCCTTCTCGGATGCCAGGAAGTCGAGCACGACGTCGGAGTCGGTGAAATGGCCGACCATGGGCTTGTCGGTCGAGGCGAGGCCGCGGACGGTCGGGGCGAGGGCCGCCGCCTTGGCCCGACGCTCGGCCTCGGGCAGGGCCGCGAAGCCGTCGCGGACGCCGCCGAAGGGCTCGGCGGTGCCGTGCTCGTCGATGTAGGTCCGCGCGGTGTCGATGATCCAGAGGCTGTTGCGCTCGACCTCTTCCGACGTGTCGCCCCACGCCGTGATGCCGTGTCCACCGAGGATCGTGCCGATCGCCTGGGGGTTCTCCGCCTTGATCGCGGCGATATCCAGGCCCAGCTGGAACCCGGGGCGGCGCCAGGGCACCCACACGACCTTGTCGCCGAAGATCTTCGACGTCAGCTGCTCGCCGTCGGCGGCGGTGGCGATCGCGATGCCGGCGTCGGGGTGCAGGTGGTCGACGTGCGCGGCATCCACGAGTCCGTGCATCGCGGTGTCGATCGAGGGGGCCGCCCCGCCCTTGCCATGCAGGCAGTAGTCGAAGGCGGCGACCATCTCGTCTTCGCGCTCGATGCCCGGGTAGACGTCGACGAGGGCTCGCATGCGATCGAGGCGCAGCACCGCGAGGCCCTTCTCGGTGAGGGTGCCGAGGTCGCCCCCGGATCCCTTGACCCACAGCAGCTCCACCGGCTCACCGGTGACGGGGTCGATGTCGGTGCCCTTGGCGGAGGTGTTGCCGCCGGCGTAGTTGGTGACCTTCGGGTCGGAGCCGAGGCGGTTGCTGCGCGCGACGAGGTCGGCGGCGGTGGAGGTGGTCATGGTCTTCCGTTCATCTCAGTCGTCGGGTGGCGGGGTCGGAGCCGTCGAATGTCCAAGACACGCCGCATCGGGGCACCCCGTTACGGCGTGTTCTGGACACTCAACGGCCTAGGTGGAGCGGGTCAGGCTCCCCATCCGGCCTGGATGCCGCCGACGCGCTCTTCGGCGATGCGGGGCAGGTATCCGGATGCCGCGAACGCGGCCATCGGGTCGGCGGGAAGGCCGCGCGAGGCGCGCCACTCGGCGAGGGCCGGGCGCACGTCGGTGTAGAAGGCGTCCATGAGCACCGCGTTGGCCCCGAGCACGTCGTTCGCCTGCTGCGCGGCATCCAAAGCGTCGCGGTCGACGAGCAGCGCGCGCGCCGTCATCTCCTGGACGTTCAGCACCGAGCGGATCTGCCCGGGGATCTTGTCCTCGATGTTGTGGCACTGGTCGAGCATGAAGGCCACGTCGGGGTTGTTGAGGCCCCCGCCGCGCACGACCTCGAACAGGATGCGGAACAACTGGAACGGGTCGGCCGCTCCGACGATGAGGTCGTCGTCGGCGTAGAAGCGCGAGTTGAAGTCGAACGAGCCAAGCTTTCCGAGGCGCAGCAGCTGCATGACGATGAACTCGATGTTCGTGCCCGGCGCGTGGTGACCGGTGTCGAGGCACACCATCGCCTTGTCGCCGAGCGAGGCGACCTGGACGTACGAGGTGCCCCAGTCGGGAACGTCGGTGTGGTAGAACGACGGCTCGAAGAACTTGTACTCCAGCACGAGACGCTGGTCGTCGCCGAGGCGCGCGTAGATCTGCTGCAGCGAGTCCTGCAGGCGGTCCTGGCGGCCGCGCATGTCGTTCTGGCCGGGGTAGTTCGAGCCCTCGGCGAGCCAGATCTTCAGGTCGCGCGAGCCCGTGGCATCCATCACATCGATGCACGCGAGGTGGTGGTCGATGGCCTTTCGGCGGATGCGCTCGTCGTGGTGCGTGAGGGCGCCGAACTTGTAGTCCTCGTCCTGGAAGGTGTTCGAGTTGACCGTGCCGAGCTTCACGCCGAGGTCTTCGGCGTGACGGCGGAGCGCCGTGTAGTCGTCGACGAGGTCCCACGGGATGTGCAGGGCCACCGTGGGGGCGAGGGCCGTCAGACGGTTGACCTCGGCGGCATCCGCGATCTTCTCGAAAGGGTCGCGCGGGGTGCCGGCGGTGGGGAACACGCGGAAGCGGGTGCCGGAGTTGCCGAAGGCCCAGGAGGGCAGCTCGATGGCCTGACCTTCGAGGGTCGAGAGGATCTCGGGAGACAGCGTCGTCATGAGGGGGTGCTTTCAGTCGGGGCGGATGCCGGGTTCTCGGCGGTAACGGAAGGAACGGATGCCGCGGGCGCAGCCTCCGCGAGCTGGTCGGCGAGGTGGAACACCTCGGTGAGGGCGGTGGCGGCCTGGTCGGGCCGACCGTCGAGGTCGAGGAAGAAGGGGGCCATCTCGGCCTCCCACGCTGCGGCGACGGGCGAGGCAGCGAGGTAGGCCTGGGCGGCCGCGTCATCGTCGGTCTCGTAGTAGCCAACGAGCCGCCCGCCCTCGCCGAGGAAGAGAGAGTAATTACGGCGTCCGGCGGCGGCGATCTCGGCGAGCATGTCGGCGCGAACCGGCGTGTGCCGGGCGACGTAGGCGTCGATCAGCTCGGGTCGAACGCGGAGTTCGAAGCAGACACGGGTGGGCATGGGTTTCTCTTCCTCGAGAATGAATCGTTTCATGACACGGTAGCACGATGCGCCGACTCGTGCGATATCGTCGTCGGATCATGGCGGTGAAAATCAAGGACGTCGCCGCTCACGCCGGCGTCTCGGTGGGCACCGTCTCGAACGTGCTCAACGGTCGCGACACGGTGTCGCCCGGGGTCGTCGAGCGCGTCCGCGCCGCCATCGACGCCCTCGGCTACGTGCGCAACGACGCCGCTCGCCAGTTGCGGGCCGGCCGGAGCCGCGCGATCGCGCTCATCGTGCTCGACGTCGGCAACCCCTTCTTCGCCGCCGTCGCCCGCGGCGCCGAAGCGCGCGCCGCCGCCGACGGGTACGTCGTGCTCCTCGGATCCAGCGGAGCCGACGCCGCCCAGGAACGCCTCTACCTCGATCAGTTCCGCGAGCAGCGGGTCGCGGGGGTTCTCCTCACCCCGGCTGACGCGGGCAGCGAGGTGGTCGAGCATCTCGCGTCGGCCGGCATCCCGGTCGTCCTCGTCGACGAGCAGACGCCCCGCGGCGACGTCTGCACCGTGTCGGTCGACGACGTCGAGGGCGGCTCCCTCGCGGTCGCGCACCTGCTCGCCCAGGGGCGGCGGCGCATCGCGTTCGTGGCGGGCCCGCTCACCACCCGGCAGGTCGCCGACCGCCTCGCCGGCGCTCGGCGCGCGGTCGACGAGGTCGAGGGCGCGTCCCTCGAGATCATCGAGACAGATGCCATGACCGTCCTCGCCGGCCGCGCCGCGGGCGAGAGACTGCGCGAGCGTTCCGACCGCCCCGACGCCGTCTTCGCCGCCAACGACCTCCTCGCCGTCGGCGTGCTGCAGGCGCTCACGATGCTCGGGGGGATCCGCGTGCCCGACGACATCGCCCTCGTCGGCTACGACGACATCGACTTCGCCGC
>NZ_LDRT01000170.1 GCF_001476655.1 Microbacterium testaceum
GGTCGAGGCGATGCCCTGGATGAAGTAACGCTGCAGGAAGACGAACAGCAGGATGATCGGCGCGATCACCAGCACCGAGCCCGCGAGCAGCAGGCCGTAATCGGTGGCGTTCTGTCCTGTCGAGTACAGCGACAGGGCGACGGGAAGGGTGTACTTCGCCTCGGTCTGGGCCGCCACGAGCGGCCACAGGAAGTTGTTCCACGAGGCGAGGAAGGTCAGGATGCCGAGGGTCGCCAGCGGCGGCCCGCACAGCGGCATGACGATCCGGGCGAAGATCCGCAGCTCCCCCGCGCCGTCGATGCGCGCGGCCTCGAGGAGAGGATCCGGGATGCCGAGCATGAACTGCCGCATGAGGAAGACGCCGAGCGGGGTCGTGACGAACGGCAGGATCAGCGCCGCGTAGCTGTCGACGAGTCCGAGCGAGGAGACCATGACGAACAGCGGCACGAAGGTGACGACGCCGGGGACCATCAGGGTCACCATGACGACGAGGAACAGGGCCTTCTTGCCGGGGAAGTCCATCTTCGCCAGCGCGTAGCCGACCATCGAGCAGAACACGAGGTTGCCGGCGACCGTGAACAGCGCCACGAGGATGCTGTTGCCGAAGAACTGCCCGAAGTTCAGCTGCCCGAACCAGGCGCCGAAGTTGTCCCAGGTGAACTCCTGCGGCCACCACGTCGGCGGGCGCTGGAGGATCTCGCGCTGGGTCTTGACCGAGCCCAGCAGCATCCAGGCGAAGGGCAGGATCCAGACGATCAGGCCGACGACCAGCACCGTGTAGGTGAGCGCGCGACCGGGGGTCACCCGATCGGCGGAACGGCGCCGACGGGGCGGCTCTGCGGGTTCGGCGACGACGGCCGGAGCCGCGGGAGACGTGAGTGTCATGGCATCCTCCCTCAATCCTTGGAGCGCAGCACGCGGAACTGCACGAGGCTGAGCAGCGCGATCGCGAGGAACAGCAGGTAGCTCGCGGCCGAGGCCGTGCCGTACTGCCCGAAGCCGAACTGCTTGAACGTGTAATAGGCCACCGAGAGGGTGGAGTTGAGCGGCCCGCCCTGCGTCATCACGAACGCTTCCTCGAAGAACTGCAGGAAGCCGACCGAGATGAGCACCGCGCCCAGCAGCAGGGTGGGGCGCAGCAGCGGCAGCGTCACCGAGGTGAGGCGCCGCCACGACGAGGCGCCGTCCATGAGCGCGGCCTCCTTCACGTCGGTCGGGATCGCCTGAAGCCCCGCGAGGAAGATCACCATGAGCGTGCCGACGTTGCGCCACACCGCCATCGCGATGAGCGAGGGAAGGGCGGTGCGGGTGTCGTTGAGCCAGTCCGGACCCTGGATGCCGATGATCGCGAGGGCCGAGTTGAGCAGACCCTCGGGCTGCAGGATGTAGCGCCAGACCACCGCGACCGCGACGATGCTCGTCACGACGGGAGCGTAGAAACCCACGCGCAGGATCGAGACGAACCGACCCTTGCTGGCGTTGAGCGCGAGGGCCAGCGCCAGCGCCACCGCCATCGTGACCGGGATGCCGACGACGACGAACGTCGCGGTCACGCCCAGCGACGTGAGGAAGACGGGGTCGGTGAGGACCCCGGCGTACTGCTCGAGTCCGACGAAGTTCACCGCGAACGGCGAGCGGATGTCGCGCGCCGTGAAGTCGGTGAACGACATCGCGAAGGAGCCGACGATCGGCACGACCATGAAGACCGCGAAGACCGCGACGAACGGCAGGGCGAAGCCCCACGCGACCCATCCCTGGCGCCGGCGGCGGCTCGACGCCCCGCCGGCGCGGGCGCGACCGGGGGCCGGAGCCCGCCGGGTCGCACCCACGACTGCCTGCGTCATGATGTCAGCCCAGACCCAGCTGGTCGGCGGTGGCCTGAAGCTCCTTCAGACCGTCGGCCGGCGTCTGCTGACCGAGGCGGAGCTTCTCGAGCATCGCGTCACCGGCCGCGGCGACCTGGACCCATGTCGTGACCGCGGGCACCGACTTCGCGGTCTCGAGCTGGGTGCCGAAAGCGGCGAGCGTCTTCGACGAGGACAGAGCGTCGGACTTCCAGGCATCCTGAACAGCGGGGAGGTCACCGGTCGCCTCGTACCAGGCGGCCTGCGTCTCGGGCTCGCTCAGCCACTGCACGAGCTTCCACGCGCTGGCGGCGTTCTTGGAGTTGTCGAACACGGCGAGGTTCGAGCCTCCGCTGAACGAGGTCGACGACTCCTTGGCCGGAAGCACCGCGGTGGAGATCTTGTCGCTGAAGCCCTCGCCGCCGAGGTCTTCGAGGAGGCCGATGAACGCCGGTCCGTCGATGAACATCGGGGTCTTGCCCGAGACGAAGTCCGCCTCCTGGGCTCCGGCTGAGCGGTCGGCGGCGGGGTTGGCGATGCCGTCGGTGTAGAAGCTCTGGTAGTAGTCGAACGCCTCGGTGGTCTCCGGGGTGTCGAGGGTCCATTTCGAGCCGTCCTCCAGCTCGGCGCCGTTCGACCACGGCATCCAGAGGTTCCCCTGGAAGGAATCGTTGCCCGAGGGGAGACGGATGCCGTAGTCGGCGCCGCCCTTGGCCTGCATGTCGGCGGCCATCTTCTTCAGGTCGTCCCAGGTGGTGGGAGCCTGGTTCCATCCGGCCTGCGCCGCGATGTCGGTGCGGTAGTAGAGGACGCGGGTGTCGACGTACCACGGGACACCGGTCGCGCGGTCGTCGATCTTCGTGGAGTCGACCGCCCCGGGGAACATGCCGTCGGTGGAGAGGTCGGTCGGCACGGTCTGCAGCGCATCGCCGAAGTCGGCCATCCAGGTCGACCCGACCATCGCGAGGTCGGGGGTGTTGCCCCCGGCGATCGCGGTCTGGAACTTGCTGTACGCGGCATCCCACGGCACGGGCGTGACGTTGACGGTCACCCCGGGGTTCGCCTGCTCGAACGTCTTCACGAACTCGGGCAGCGCCTCACCCTCGGCACCCATCGCCCACATCGTGAGCGTGCCCTCGGCCTTGGCGTCACCGATCGTGCCCGCCTCGCCGGGGCCGGATCCGGTGTCGGAGGTGCGCCCACAGCCGGTGAGGGCGATCGCCGCGGCGGCGATCACGGCCACGGCGCTCCATCGGGTCTTCTTCATCGTGTTCCTCCTCGAACCAGGCACCCGTCGTCGGGCGCTTTCTGCACGTCGCGTTGAGTTTAAGCGCATAACCAACGTTCCGCAAGCCACGTGCGCCCGCCCGGGCGGAGCAGCGTCGCCGAGACCGCACGACTTTCGCGAGCGCGTACGCATTCGCTCGCCACCGCGTGCGGTCTCGGGCACAGCCTGCGGTCTCGGGCACAGCCTGCGGTCCCGGGCACAGCCTGCGGTCTCGGCACAGCCTGCGGTCTCGAGTGCCGCGAGACGCGCCCCGAGCGACGACGAGAGCGAGAGGGGCGAGCGGGATGCCGGGGCTCAGGCCGACGGCCGCAGGTACCCGCGCACGAACTCGGCGAACAGCGCGGGCATATCCACCGAGTCGTCGAGGAGCCATTGCTGCTGCAGGCCGTCCATCACGGCGCTCAGCAGCCGTGCGGCAAGGGCGGGGTCGATGTCGGCGCGCACCTCCCCCGCGGCTTGACCCGCGCGCAGCAGCTCGGCCGCCGTCTCGGCGCTCCGGCGGTAGCGCTCGGCGAACTCGTCGTGCGAGGGATGGCCCGGATCGCTCGCCTCGGCCACGACCAGCGTGTACAGCGACGTCAGCCCCCGCGTCGTGGCGTTGTGCGCGACGACCTTCTGCATCTGCTCGACGAGGGTGTGCTCGTGCGGGTCGCCGGCCGCGGCGCGCACCCGCTCGTCGCGTTGGCGCAGCACCTCGGCGAACAGTTCCTCCTTGGAGGCGAAGTGATGCATGAGCCCCGCGGGCGTCAGCCCCACCCGCGTCGCGACCTCGCGGAGAGATCCGGCCGTGACGCCCGATCGGCCGAACACGACGACGGCCTCGTCGACGATGCGCTGCCGCGTCTGCTGCCCCTTGGCGTAGCTCCCGCGGCGCGCGCGGGGAGTGTGCGCGCGATCCGCCCCGTCCGACGATGCCTTGCGCCGCCCGGCAGCCGCCCCGCCCGCGGGGTGCCGACCGGGCGCGCCGGAGGGAAGATCACCGGCCCTCCCGGCGGGAACGTCTGCAGGTGCGTCGGCCATCGGCATCCCTCTCCCCCGTTCCGGACACACCGATGCCCGGCACCTCCGCGCGGCACCGGGCATCGAGGGAGTCGAGCCGTCAGGGACGCGAGGCACCCCACGACGAGCCAAAGACCTGCTGTTCGATGGCGGGCCGGAGGTTCTGCTCCATCCTGTCATCGACCATGTAGTCCTTCAGCGAGTCGCCGGTGAGCGCGTTGCCGATCGCCGCCATGATCATCGACTGATCGAGCGAGAGGTAGCGCTCGGCGACCGTGTCGCTCTTGACGGCGACGGCGTCGTAGAAGCCACCCGGACCGTAGGCGCCGAGCTTCTTCTCGATCCCGCGGAGGTTCTTCAGGACCCCCTGCCGGTCGTACGGCAGGGCGAGGAACGCCGCGTGCGGGGTGACGACCCCGTCGCCGAACGACGGGTCGGGGTTCGTCCCCTCGGTGCAGCCGGGGCGATCGATGTCAACGTCGGTCTTCTCGGCATCCGAGGTGTATCCATCGGAGCGGATGCCGGCGATGTCGACTCCGTACTCGCTGTAGCCGCCGAACGGGTTGCTGGCGGGCGAGAAGCCCCAGTACCCGTAACCGGCTTCGGCCAGGCCGTGCCGCTTCTGGACCTCGACGGTGACGGGGTGGTTCACACCCCAGGAGCGCGGGCCCCACTCGGTCTCGGGGATGAGCAGATCGGGCATGAGCGCCTCGAACATGCTCCCACCCCAGCTCGGCACGAACGACATGCCGTCGTAGGAATACACGCCCTCGTAGACGTCGACGCCGTCGTACTCGCGGTTCTCGCCGGTGGGCAGCTGCTCCTGCCACGCCCAGTCGCAGCCCGCGGGCATCGTGCGGTGGGTGCCGTAGAGACCGGATGCCGGGATGGAACCCTCAGAGATGCCGAGGTACGTCGCGATGCGGCTCTCGCTGACGGTGGTGTCGTAGTGGTGGCACGTGTAGAACGCCGTCTGTCCGCTGCCGTTGTACATCGGCGCCTCGACGGCGCAGCCGTCACCGGGAGGGGCCTCCCAGAAACCGCCGCGGTTCGTGCCGGCGGGAAGACCGGGCGCCCCGGCGGTGTCGAAGAAGGCCGAGAAGTCCATCGACTCGTACAGCGCATCGGCGCGGTCGGCGAGCGTGGGCTCCGCCTCGCGGACGATCCGCAACCCCGCGGCGAGCCAGCCATTGTCGACCGTGCTGAGGAACGGGTGGATGACCTCGCCCGAGGTGGGGAAGATCTCGAGCTTGGCCCCGGTGTCCGGCGCGTACCAGTTGTAGTACATGCCGCTGCCCTCGTTGCGCTCCATCGTCTCGAGCGTCGAGACCGTGGCGGTGAGCCGCTCGCGCGCCTCATCGGCGTCGATGATGCCGAGATCCCGCGCGGTCACCGTCGACCAGAGGTACCCGCCGATGTTGGTCGGCGAGGTGTATCCGGATGCCGTGGCCCCATCGAGCGCACCGCCGATGTTGTCGTCGGGAAGGCCGGTGTTCTCGTGGGCCATCGCCGCGAGCGAGGTCCACGTGTCGGCGGCGTAGCGGGCGAGGTCGCGCGCTTCGGGGCCGGCGTGAGCGGGCGGGCCGGGG
>NZ_LDRT01000171.1 GCF_001476655.1 Microbacterium testaceum
GTGAGGTCGTGTTCGACCCCGTCCGTCGTCCCACGCGCTTCGGGCCGGTGGTGCGTTCGAGCCCCGGGTACGGCACGCCGCCCGGGTCACCGGTCCCCCCGCCCGTCACCCCACCTCCTCCCGTCACGACCACGTCATCTGTTCCGCTCCCGCCGCCCGTCGCCGCGGACGCCCTTCCGCGAGCGACCGCCCGCGGTGCGATGACGGGTTACGAACCGCGCGTGCTCGCCGGTGTCCCGGCATCCATCTCCGTGAACGTCCGCGGGGCCGCGGGGCTGGGGTTGTTCGGCGCCGGTTTCGGTGACGCCCAGCGGCACGCGGGACAGCGCGGGGAGATCGGGTTCTACAAGGCGCTGTGCGTCAGCGGACTGGTCGACGCGTTCACGTCCTACTGGTCGGTGGCCCTTCCCGCGTCGAACCTGCCCGTCCGTCCCGACCCGGTGTTCTCGACCGACATCGACTGCGTCGTCGTCAGCGGAACGACGCTCGTCCTGCTCGACCTGAAGTACTACGCGTCCGGCGACGTGACGTGGTTCAGCGACGACGGCGCGTACCTGCAGTGCCGCGACAACCCGACGGGGAAGACGGTCCAGAAGCCCCGCCGGATGAGCAAGAACATGCAGATGGCGGACGAGCGGTTCCGCCGACTCTTTCCCGGGCACACCGTTCGTTCTCGCGTCGTGCTGATCCCCACGGACCAGGGACTCGGCTCGGTCGCGCCGGGCACCGTCTGGCCCGGTGGCATCCCTCTCGTCGGTCTTCCCGAGGTGATCGACGAGCTGCGCCGTCTCGCGCCGACGACGCTCGACCTCGCACTCGACACGACCTTGCGCTCTCTGCTCAAAGACTGAGCGGGCGGGAGACACAGATGGCAACCAGTATCGGCATCGATCTCGGAACGACGTATTCGTGCGTCATCCACTACTCGTCGGAGGGCGTCGAGACGGTCGTCGCGTCGGCCTCGGGGGGCGAGCTCACCCCCTCCGTCGTGCACATCTCGGAGAGCGGGGAGGCGACGGTCGGAGACGACGCGAAGCGGCTGCTCACCCGCGACCCCGACAACGTCATCGTGGGCATCAAGCGGAAGATGGGCACGGATCACCCCCTCGAGTACGCGGGACGCACGCTCACACCCGAGGCGGTCTCGGCCCTCATCCTGACGCGCCTCGCCGAGGACGCCGCCGTCGCGCTCCGCGTGCCCCGTGACGAGCTGCGAGCCGTGATCACCGTCCCGGCGTACTTCGGCGTGGCCGAGAAGGAGGCGACCGCCGCGGCGGCACGCATCGCCGGGGTCGACTGCCCCGAACTCCTGCCCGAGCCCGTCGCCGCGGCGTACGCGTACGGCTGGGGGACGGACGCCGCGACGACGTCGCTCGTCTACGACCTCGGCGGGGGGACGTTCGACGCGGCCGTGGTCGGACTCGAAGGAGGCAGATACCGCGTGTGGGCGGTGGACGGCGAGTCGCACCTGGGCGGTCTGGACTGGGACGGACGCATCCAGGACCTTCTGTGGGAGGAGGTCGCCGCCCTCGAGGGCGGCGACGAGCTCCGCTACGAGGAGGACGTCATCGCGGCGGTCGAGACGGCCTCCGAGAAGGTCAAACGGCAGTTGACGGGCGCGTTCACCGTGACCGAGCGCATCCGCTTCCGCGGTCGCACCATCTCGATCACGCTCACGCGCGAACGCTTCGAAGAGGTGACCCGCGACCTCCTGCTGCGTTCCCTCACGGCCTCGGAGCGCGCGATGGACGCCGCCCGTCGAGCGGGCGCCCCGGCGGTGAGTCGGATCCTGCTGGTCGGGGGATCGACGAGGATGCCGATGGTCCGCGACGCCCTGTCACGACACTTCGGTGTCGACGTCGAGCTCACCGACCCCGATCGGGCCGTCGCGCGCGGTGCCGCGATCCTGTCGGAGCAGCTGCTCGCCAGCCAGGATCGCCGCGCCATCACCGTGCACGGCATCCGACGCATGGCCGCGGGGATGGCTCGCGTGACCTCCGTGCTCCCGCGGTCAGTGGGCGTGCTCGTGTGCACCAGTCGGGAGCCGTACAGCGAGACGCCGCACGTGGTGCACATCGTGCACGCCAACGCCCCGCTTCCGATCGTGCGGCAGGAACACGCCGTCGCCACGATCGTCCCGAACCAGCGACGGGCGCGTATCCAGCTCTACGAGCAGGGCGGAAACGAGGCGTCACCGCGTGTGGAGGACAACCGGATGCTGATCGAGGGAGAGATCACCGACATCCCACCCGGCCCGGCGGGAACGAAAGTGGCCCTGCGCATCTCGGTCTCGATCGACGGTCGCATCACACTCGAGGCGATGACGGGTGACGGCACCCGTCCCCTCGTCGTGGAGGCATTCATGCACGGCGTTCTCGACGAGAGCGAGCTGCGCGCGCAGCGCGCGGTGGCCGGCAGCCTGAGAGTGATGGGGTGACCCGATGACCGGGTGGATGAAGAAGTCCTTCTCCGCGGAGGGCGTCACCGAATGGCCCCCGGGCCCTCGGCTGGCCGAGGTGACCGAGCGGTTCCGCTCGGGCGGTGCGGTCGTGCTCCTGCTCGACGTCAGCGGATCCATGACGTACACCGACGGCGACGGCGTCACGAACCTCGAGCGTGCGGTCCGCGGGTGCGAGTCGTTCATCGACGAGGCCATCGACGGCGGGTATCAGACGGGTCTCGTGCTGTGGAGTCACGATGTCCAGGCCACGGCCGCGCCCTCGTTCGATCCCTCGACGGCGCGGGCTCGGCTCGCGGCGGCCGGAGGGTACGGGGGCGGAACGAATGTCTTTCCCGCTCTCGCCGAGGCGGGCCGGATGCTGATGCAGCTCGACGTCGACGACCGCGTCATCGCGGTGTTCGGCGACGGCGATCTGGGGCCGCGCGAGCGGGAGGCCGTCGCGCTGTCCCGGAGTCTCGCGGCCCAGGGCGTCCGGATCATCACTCTGGGACTCGGCTCTCAGAGCGCCGAGGCCCTCTCGGTGATCGCGACCGACGAGACCCCCACGGCGACGGCGTCGTCGACGACGTTGAGCTCCGACATCCACCGCATGGCCGTGGGCATCGTCGCCCGACAGCACCGAACCTGAATCCGATCGAGAAGGAGACACGACCATGGACTACGCCACCTACTGCGCCGAGCTGTCGGCCGAGGCCGACCGCATCACCCAGGCGTCACTGGCGGCTGCTCGCGCGTGTGCCAGCCAGGGCGATGCAGGGGGTGCGAAGAGGGAGCTGCGCGCGGGAACACAGGAACTCCGGCTGCTCAAGCAGCAGGCGAACGCGGCGGCGGCCGACGTGCGCCTGCAGATCCAAGAGCAGCGCGTCGCCGTCGACAAGAAGGGGCGCACGATCGCGAACATCGTGGGCCGCGGCACCTTCGGGACGGCCCTCCGCGGCGGAATGGCGCGATCGCGGACGACCCAGAATGCACAGCTGAGCCGCATGAAGAACGATCTCGCGCTGGAGAAGGCCCGTCTCGACGCGGTCGTCGATCGTGCGACGCTGACCCTGGCGCAGGAGGGCAATCGGCTGGGCTGATCCGGTCTCGCAGGCCGCCGGTGCGGTGCGAGGCGCGTCGCGATGTCGACGGAAGCACACGGGTGCCCGTTCGGATCCTGGCCACCGCGTACACGGACGGGGTGGCCAGGCCGTCGCTCAGAGATCGAACCCGAACGCCCGCAGGTCGAGGAACCGCCCCGGCTCCACCTCGACCGGGTACTCGCGTTCGGTGAGACGACGGAAGCCGAGCTTGAGGTACAGCGCGTGTGCGCCGAGCATCTCGGGGCCGCTGTTCATCACGACCCGCTGCGCTCCCCGAGCGCGCGCGAGGTCGATGACGTGACGGGTGAGGGCTTCGCCCACACCTCGACCGCGGGCGGCGGGGGCGACCGCGAGCTGACGGAAGTCGAGCTCGCCCTCGGCGGCGAGTTCGGACAGGCGCTCGCCGGGCCGCGGGACCCACACAGTTCCCACGATCTCCCCGTCGTCGAGCGCGATCCAGACCTCACCCTGCGCGATGCGACCGGCGACATCGGCGAGTGAAGCGAGATAGCCCTCGGTGAGTCCGTCGTAGCTGTGCCGGTAGGCGTCGGCGGTGAGGCGACCGGCCTCGGCGTACTCGGCGGGCTCGACGAGGCGGATGGTCAGGGTCGACGTGGGCTCGGGGGTCATGGCATCCATTCTTCTCTTCGCGGCGCACGACACGGCCCGGTCGCCGAAGGACCGGGCCGTGCGCGGGAGTCAGGACTTCGGGAGTCCCGGAGGGTTGATCTCGCTCTTGTCGACGCCCTCGGACTCGAGGCCCCAGGCGTCGAGCACCTTCGCGTAGGTGCCGTCGGCGATGTAGGCGTTCAGCACGAGGTTGACGGGCTCGATGAGGCCGTTGCCCTTCTTCGTCGCCGCGGCGATGTCGGCCGCGAGCGGCCATCCTCCGGGGATGATGCCGACGAGCTTCGTCTCGCCGGTCTCCCGGGCGGCCCAGGCCGCCGTGGCGTTGGGGTCGAAGGTGGCGTCGACGCGCCGGGACTGCAGCGCGAGCGTCGCGGCGGCGGTGTCGTCGTAGTAGTTCAGTTCGGCGGGAGCCTTGCCGGCGGCGGTGAGCTCCTCGTTCCACTTCAGCAGCACCTTCTCCTGGTTGGTGCCGGAGCCCACCACGATCTTGAGGCCCGAGATGTCGTCGGCCTGCTCGATCTTCGAGATCGAGCTCTCGGAGCGGACGGAGAAGCCCAGCAGGTCCTGGCGGTAGCTGGCGAAGTCGTAGAGCTCCTTGCGCTCCTCGGTGACCGTGACGTTCGAGGTGATCAGGTCGTATTTGCCCGATTGGATGCCGAGCGGCCAGTCGGCCCATGCGACCACGACCGGGTTGTACTCGAGGCCGAGTCCCTCGGCGATCAGCTCGCCGAAATTCGGCTCGGTGCCCGCGACGTCGGTCGCGGCGGTGGTGCCCTCGGGCTGGTAGCTGAGCGGCGGGACGAACGCGCCGACCGCCACCGTCAGCTTGCCGGGCTCGATCGGGGTGAAGCCGCTCGCCTTCAGGGCGGCGACGGCCTCGGGTACGGCTTCTCCGGTGATGCGGGGGATGTCGCCGGTGTCGGGGTTCGCCGACACGGTGGTGTCCGGGGCGGCCGCGGCCTCCGCCTCGGCGGGGCGGTTGAAGATCGCGAGCGAGCCGACGCCGACGATCGCGGCCACCGCGACGACGGCGACGCCGATCGCGATGCCCTGTTTCTTGCTGAGTGCCACGTTGTGTCTCCTTGTGAGGGGTGGATGCCGAGGCGCCGGTGTCGCGCCGCGGGGGCGGGGGAGGTGGCTGAGCCTGTCGAAGCCGCCGAGGTGTGCTGTGGGTTCGGGTGGGGAGGCGGTTGAGCTTGTCGAAGCCGCCGAGGTGTGCTGGGGGTTCCGTTCCCTCCGACGGGCTCAGGGACCTTGCGGTGAGCGGGAGGTGGCTGAGCCCGTCGAAGCCACCGGTCGCCGGTGCCCGGTCAGCCGAGCACCTTCGCGAGGAACTCGCGCGTGCGCGGGTGCTGCGGACGCGTGAACACGTCGTCGGGGGTGCCCTCTTCGACGATGCGTCCCGCGTCGAGGAACACGACCCGGTCGGCGACCTCGCGGGCGAAGCCGATCTCGTGCGTGACGATCACGAGCGTCGTCCCGAGCTTCGCCAGGTCCCGGATGACGTCGAGCACCTCGCCCACCAGCTCGGGGTCGAGTGCGCTCGTCGGCTCGTCGAACAGCAGCACCTTGGGCTGCAGAGCCAGTGCGCGGGCGATCGCGACGCGCTGCTGCTGACCGCCCGACAGCTGCCGCGGGTACGCCTCCGCCTTGTGCGCGAGTCCGACGCGGTCGAGCAGACCGCGGGCGAGCTCGGCGGCGTCGTCCTTGCTCAGCCGCTTGAGGGCGAGCGGCGCCTCGACGACGTTCTCGAGGGCCGTCAGGTGCGGGAAGAGGTGGAAGTTCTGGAACACGATCCCCACCTGCGTGCGCCGACGCAGGATCTCGCGCTCGCGCAGCTCGTGCAGCTTGCCGTGGCGCAGTTCGTAGCCGATGAACTCCCCGTCGACGGTGACCGATCCGGCATCCACGGTCTCGAGGTGGTTGATCGTGCGCAACAGGGTCGACTTCCCCGAGCCGCTGGGACCGAGCAGTGCGACGACCTCGCCGGGTTCGACGGTCAGGTCGATGCCCTTCAGCACTTCGGTGCCGTGGAAGGCCTTGTGGACGTCGTGGATCTCGACGAGACCCCGAGTGGCGGTGGTGGTGGCACTCATGCGCGGACTCCCTTCTGGGGCGCCGGGTGCGCGGCATCCGTCACCCCCGGCGGTGCGTCGCCCAGGCGCGCCCACTGCGCGCTCACCCAGCGGCGGGCCCGCTGCACGGGCGTCGGGGGCAGGGCGCGGGCCGAGCCGCGGGCGTAGTACCGCTCGATGTAGTACTGGGCGATGCTCAGGATGGTGGTGATGAGCGTGTACCAGACCACGGCGACCAGCAGCAGCGGGATGACGCGGCTGTTGCGGTTGTAGATGACCTGCACGGCGTAGAACAGCTCGGGGATCGCGATCACGAACACCACCGAGGCGCCCTTCACCAGACCGATCACCTCGTTCGTCGCGTTGGGCACGATCGAGCGC
Source organism: Microbacterium testaceum (assembly GCF_001476655.1). Classification (GTDB taxonomy): domain Bacteria; phylum Actinomycetota; class Actinomycetes; order Actinomycetales; family Microbacteriaceae; genus Microbacterium; species Microbacterium testaceum_C. The sequence continues at coordinate 6,630 of NZ_LDRT01000171.1, forward strand.
ATCGCCTGCGGCAGGATGATCCGGAACAGGCGACGGGACGCCGGGATGCCGAGGGCCGCAGCCGCCTCGTGCTGGCCGGGGTCGACCGAGACGAGACCACCGCGGATGATCTCGGCCGAATACGCCGCCTGGTGCAGCCCGAGGCCCAGGATCGCGGCGGCGAAGGCGCTGACCAGCTGCACCGTGGGGAACTCGACGATCCAGAAGTCGGTGGTGAACGGCGTGCCCAGGCCCAGGGTCGGGTAGAGGTAGCCGAGGTTGTACCAGACGATGATCTGCACCACGAGCGGCACCGAGCGGAAGAACCAGATGTAGCCCCACGCGACGGCGTTCAGCAGCGGCGAGGCCGACAGGCGCCCGAGGGCGAGCACCGTGCCGAGGGTGAAGCCGACGACCGCCGAGATCGCGGTGAGGCTGAGCGTGTACCCGATGCCGATGAGCACCGGCTCGGAGAAGAAGTACTGCGCGAAGGTGCCCCACATGTACCGGTCGTTCGTGACGAGGCTCCAGACGAACTGGGCGACGACGAACAGCAGCAGGGCGCTGAGGATCCAGCGCCACCAGTGACGGGTGGGGACCACGGCGATCGTGCCGAGGTCGACCTTGTCGGTCGACCCGGCGCGCGGGGCCGTGCGGTCGGCGGGGGCCGGCGCGGTGGTGGTCATGACGTGCTCCTCGGAAGGGCGGTGACGGCGCGGGGCGCCGGTGGGTTGCGTCACGGTACGACGGCGTCGGAGGGCGCCGCGAGGTGCCCATTCACGCGTCGAAACGACCTGTCGCGCATCGCAATGCGACGCCTCGCGCGGTAACACGCTGGACGGCGACTGCGGGTTCGGGTAAGTCCGGCTCACGTCGCGGGGCCGCGCCCGCAGGGCCGCGCCCGCAGCGCGGGGCCGCGCACAACTCCTGCATTACCTGTGCCGGGGGCGGTTGCGGGGTGCTGGAGCCGCGGTTTTGCAGGAGTTGTGCGCGCCGCGCGCCGGCTCAGGCTCCGCG
>NZ_LDRT01000172.1 GCF_001476655.1 Microbacterium testaceum
TCTAGCATAAATCGTCGGGCACACGCGTATTACCCGCTCTTTTCTTATGGCCATGGATGTTGGGCACACCCCGAGGTCTCCCCGCGTAGGACCTCCGGCAGCGTCAGCTGTGTATAAGAGCCACCCCCCGCCCTCCGCGACGATCTCGCCGCCCGCCGGGCCCGCAAGGCCACCGAACGGGCGGTGCGGGAGGCGGAGCGGGCGCACGCCGACGCCGCCCGTGCGAACGCGGCGGCCGACAGACGGGTCGCGACGGCCCGGGAACGCGCGGATCGAGCGCGGGAACGCATCGAGGCACTGCGCACCGATCTCGCGCGCGCCGAGGCCGAGGCCGCGGAGGCGGACGCGGCCGTCGAGGAGCGGGAGAGAGAGCAGAAGGACGCGCTCGCGGCGACCCGTGCCGCCCATCGTGCGGTCGAGCGAGCCGAGGCCGCGCGGGCAGAGGGGGCGCAGGCATGACCGGCGACCCGTGGGACGACGTGCGCGCCCGCTTGGCCGACGCGCCGCGCGAGAGACTCGGCGAGCTGCAGGAGGGGCGCCGGGTGCTCGGCATCCCGCGTCCGGCGCGGATCGTGCCGCGCGGGACGGCGTGGCACCTCGGGGTCCTCCTGCTGACCGAGGACGCCGTCCTGGCCACGGGCGACATCGTGCGCTCCCGCGCGGAGGTCCGTCGCGGATTCGCCGCCGAATCGCAGCGTCGGCGGGCAGAGCTCGCGGCCGCCGCCGCGCGGGGAGGAGTCCCCGAGGGGGAGAGCGTGCACATCGGCTGGCATCCGATCGACCTGTCCGCCCTCGACGAGCGATCCGCGCCCCTCGCGGTGCGTGGGGGAGAGACGCTCGTGCGCTGGAGCGCGACGGGCGGCTTCGTGCCGCTCGCGCGGTACCTCGACGAACGCGTCGAGTTGCTGCGACATCCCCCCGAGCGCGCATAGTCGGGGCTGCCCCGAGTGTCAACGGCGTCGAGACGGCGGGGGGTGGTAACAACGCTGGTCTATCGTGAGCGACGTGCAGCAGGTATGGCCAGGATCCAGTTATCCCCTCGGGGCCACTTACGACGGTAACGGGACGAATTTCGCCCTGTTCAGCGAGGGGGCCGAGAAAGTCGAGCTCTGCCTCTTCGACGAGGACGGAACGGAGACGTGCGTCGAGCTGATCGACGTCGACGCGTACGTCTGGCACGCCTACCTCCCCAACATCCAGCCGGGGCAGCGCTACGGCTACCGCGTGCACGGGGAGTACGACCCCGCGAACGGCAAGCGCTTCAACCCCGCGAAGCTGCTGCTCGACCCGTACGCCAAGGCCGTCGAGGGCCAGATCGACTGGGGACAGCCCGTCTTCAGCTACGAGTTCGGCGACCCCGACTCGTTCAACGACGAGGACTCCGCCCCGCACATGATGAAGGGCGTGGTCATCAACCCGTTCTTCGACTGGTCGGGCGACCGTCAGCCCAAGATCCCCTACGCCGAGAGCTTCATCTACGAGGCGCACGTCAAGGGCCTCACCCAGCTGCACCCCGACGTGCCCGAGGAGCTGCGCGGCACCTACGCCGGCATCGCGCACCCGGCCGTCATCGACCACCTGCGCAAGCTCGGCGTCACCGCGATCGAGCTCATGCCCGTGCACCAGTTCGTCAACGACTCCACCCTCGAGGAGAAGGGGCTGTCGAACTACTGGGGCTACAACACCATCGCGTTCCTCGCCCCGCAGAACACCTACTCCTCGACCGGCGACCACGGTCAGCAGGTGCAGGAGTTCAAGGCGATGGTCAAGGCCCTGCACGCCGCCGGCATCGAGGTCATCCTCGACGTGGTCTACAACCACACCGCCGAGGGCAACCACATGGGCCCGACCCTCTCGATGCGCGGCATCGACAATGAGGCGTACTACCGCCTCGAAGACGACGACAAGCGCTACTACACCGACTACACCGGCACCGGCAACAGCATGAACGTGGGCAACCCCCACACGCTGCAGCTGATCATGGACTCCCTGCGCTACTGGGTGCTGGAGATGCACGTCGACGGATTCCGCTTCGACCTGGCATCCACCCTCGCCCGCGAGTTCTACGAGGTCGACCGCCTCGCGGCCTTCTTCGAACTCGTGCAGCAGGACCCGATCGTCTCGCAGGTCAAGCTCATCGCCGAGCCGTGGGACGTCGGCCCCGGCGGCTACCAGGTCGGCAACTTCCCGCCCCAGTGGACGGAGTGGAACGGCAAGTACCGCGACACGGTCCGCGACTTCTGGCGCGGTGAGCCGCAGGCCCTCGGCGAGTTCGCCTCGCGCCTGACCGGCTCGGCCGACCTGTACGAGCACTCCGGCCGGTTCCCGGTGGCATCCATCAACTTCGTCACCGCGCACGACGGCTTCACGCTGCGCGACCTCGTGTCGTACAACGAGAAGCACAACGACGCCAACGGCGAAGACAACAACGACGGCGAATCGCACAACCGCTCCAGCAACATGGGCGTCGAAGGTCCCACCGACGACCCCGAGGTGCTGAAGCGCCGGGCCCAGCAGCAGCGCAACTTCATCGCGACGCTGCTGCTCAGCCAGGGCGTGCCGATGCTGCTGCACGGCGACGAGCTCGGTCGCACGCAGGGCGGCAACAACAACGGCTACGCCCAGGACAACGAGATCACCTGGGTGGACTGGTCGAACGTCGATCACCCGCTCATCGAGTTCACCGCGGCCCTCGCGCGACTGCGCAAGCAGCACCCCACCTTCCGTCGCAGCCGCTTCTTCGACGGCCGCCCCGTGAAGATGGAGGAGGGCGCGCCGATCCCCGACGTGGTGTGGCTGCGTCCCGACGGCTCGCTCATGCAGCCCGAGGACTGGGACAACGGCTTCGGCCTCGCCGTGGGGGTCTTCCTCAACGGCCAGGGCATCCGCGAGCGCGACCGTCGCGGAGAGTCGATCAGCGACGACCACTTCCTCGTGCTGTTCAACGCCGGTGACGACAAGGTCGACTTCCGGCTGCCCGACTTCGAGTACGCCCCCAAGTGGGACGCCTACGTCGACACGGCGGGGGAGCGGGCCAACACCGAGCCGCTCAACCCGGGCGAGACGCTCCCGCTCGAGCCGAAGTCGCTCATCGTGCTGCGCGAGCACCATCTGCCCGAGCCCGAGGTCGACCACTCCGTCGCCGCCTCGCTCACCGCGCAGATCCAGGTGATCGGCACCGATGACCTGCCCGGGCAAGCGCCCAAGCCGGAGCTGTGATCCAGATGCGGCATCCGCTTTCGACCTACCGCCTGCAGATCCGCGACAGCTTCACCCTCGACGACGCCGCCGAGGTCACGGGATACCTCCGTGACCTCGGGGTCTCGTGGGCGTACCTCTCGCCGCTGCTCGAAGCCACCCCGGGGTCGGACCACGGCTACGACGTCGTCGACGTCTCGCGTGTGGATCCCGTCCGCGGCGGTGCCGAGGGGCTCGACGCGTTCGTCCGCGCCGCCCGCGCCGCGGAGCTCGGCATCCTGATCGACATCGTGCCCAACCACATGGGCGTCTCGGAGCCGCGCGCCAACGCGTGGTGGTGGGACGTGCTGCGTCAGGGCCGTTCCTCGGCGCACGCCGAGTCGTTCGACATCGACTGGGAGTTCGGCGACGGCAAGGTGCGGGTGCCGATCCTGGGCGCCGACCTGACCGACGAGATCGGCGAGATCTCGTACGACCCGACGCCCGCGGATGACGCGCCCGACGGCCTGATCCGGTACTACGAGCACGCCTTCCCGGTCGCGCCGGGAACGGGGACGGATGCCGCGGCCTCGGGCTCGCGGCCCGCGATCGAGCAGCTGCTCGCCGCGCAGAACTTCGAGCTGCGGTTCTGGCAGGACGAGGCCGACGACCTCAACTACCGGCGCTTCTTCGCCGTGACGACCCTCGCCGGCGTGCGCGTCGAGCTGCCCGAGGTGTTCGACGCCACGCACGCCGAGATCCTGCGCTGGGTGCGCGAGGGCCTCGCGGACGGCCTGCGCGTGGACCACCCGGACGGTCTCGTCGACCCGGGCGGCTACCTCGACCGGCTCGCCGTCGCGCTCGAGGAGGCCGGCGACGGCGAGGTCGGGTACGTGCTCGGCGAGAAGATCCTCGAGCACGGCGAGGCGCTGCCCTCGTGGTGGAAGACCGCCGGCACGACCGGGTACGACGCGCTCGCCGAGATCGACCGCGTCCTCACCGACCCCGCGGGCGAGGCGGCGCTCGACGCCCTCGACGCGCGACTGCGCGTCGACAGCGACCTCGCGCCGCTCACCGGGTGGCACGACCTGATCCACGACACCAAGCGGAAGATCGCCGACTCGATCCAGGTGTCGGAGATCCGTCGCCTCGTGCGGGGCGTGCCCGCGCAGCTGCGCGAGGAGTTCGAGGGCGACGTGCTGCAGGACGCGCTCGCCGAGATCCTCGCGTGCTTCCCGGTCTACCGTTCCTACCTCCCCGCCGGTCGGGCGCACCTCGACGCCGCCGCGGGCGAGGCCGAGGTGCGCCGGCCCGAGCTGGGCGACGTGATCGAGAAGCTCGTGCCGGTGCTCGCCGACACGGGTCTCGAGGTCGCGTGGCGGTTCCAGCAGACGACCGGGCCCGTGATGGCTAAGGGCGTCGAGGACACGGCGTTCTACCGCTACACGCGGCTGGGCTCGCTCACCGAGGTCGGCGGTGACCCGGGCGAGTTCTCGCTCGACGTCGCCGGGTTCCACACCGCTCAGGCGCAGCGGCACGCGTCGTGGCCCACCGCCATGACGACGCTGTCGACGCACGACACCAAGCGCGGCGAGGACACGCGCGCCCGCATCGCGGTGCTCGCGGAGATCCCCGAGACCTGGGCCGCACGGCTCGCGGAGTTCCAGGGCATCGCCTCGACCGGGCACGGCCCCTTCGACAACCTGCTGTGGCAGGCCATCGTGGGTGCCTGGCCCGCCTCGGCCTCGACGCCCGAGGGCCTGAAGGTCTACCGCGAGCGCCTGCACGCCTACGCCGAGAAGGCGGCACGCGAAGCGAGCGAGGTCACCGGCTGGTGGGAGCAGGACGAGGCCTTCGAGGAGCGCATGCACGCGGTCGTCGACGCGGCCACCGGTCCCGCCGCCGAGCGTGTGCGCGCATTCGTCGACGAGATCTCGCCCGCGGGCTGGTCGAACGGCCTGTCGGCCAAGCTGCTGCAGATCATGGGTCCGGGCGTCCCCGACGTCTACCAGGGCTCCGAACTGTGGGAGCAGTCCCTCGTCGACCCCGACAACCGCCGCGCGGTGGACTTCGCCGAACGCCGACGCCTGCTCGCCGCGCTCGACGCGCCCGGCGCCTCGTTCCCGGCGGTGGACGCCACGGGTGCGGCAAAGCTCCTCGTCACCTCGCGCGCCCTCCGCCTGCGCCGAGAGCACCCGCTCGAGATCTACCGTCCGCTCGAGGCCGCGGGAGTGGCATCCGCTCATGTCGTGGCGTTCGATCGCGGGGGCGTGTTCACCGTCGCGACGCGCCTGCCGCACGGGCTGAAGGCCGCGGGAGGGTGGCGCGACACGGTCGTGCTGCTGCCCGACACGCCCGTGGTCGACGTGCTGACCGGCCGCTCGTTCGCCGGCGGCGCGACCCCTCTCTCCGATCTGCTGGCGTTCCTCCCGGTCGCCCTGCTGATCTTCTGACCGCGAGCGCGTGAGGTGCCAAAAACTGTCGCCTCACGCGTCCCCGCAGCGACACTTCTTGGCACCTCACGCGAAAAGGAACACCTCATGAGCATCGACGTCTGGGCACCGAAGGCGGAGCGGGTGCGACTGCGCCGGCTGGATGACAGCGGGGATGCCGTCGTCGAGGACATCGAGATGGAGTCCGCCGCGGACGGGTGGTGGACCGCCCCGGTCGACCTCGCCGACGGCGAACGGTACGGCTTCGTGCTGGGCGACGGCGACGACCTGCGTCCCGACCCGCGCTCGCGTCGCCAGCCGGGCGGCGTACACGAGGCCTCGGCGTGGTTCGACCCCTCGGTCTACGCGTGGAACGACGACGCGTGGACGGGCCGGCAGCTCGCCGGCGGCCTGATCTACGAGCTGCACCTGGGCACCTTCACCCCCGAGGGGACCCTGGATGCCGCGATCGGCCGCCTCGACCACCTCGTCGACCTCGGCGTGACCCACGTCGAACTGCTCCCGGTGAACGGCTTCAACGGCACCTGGAACTGGGGCTACGACGGGGTGCTCTGGTACACCGTGCACGAGGGCTACGGCGGCCCCGAGGCGTACCAGCGCTTCGTCGACGCGGCCCACGCGGCGGGTCTCGCCGTCATCCAGGACGTCGTCTACAACCACCTCGGCCCCTCGGGCAACTACCTGCCCGAGTTCGGGGAGTACCTGCGCGAGGGCAGCCGCAACACCTGGGGCGACTCGGTCAACCTCGACGAGGACGCCGTGCGCGCCTACATCGTCGAGAACGCGCTGATGTGGATGAGCGACTACCACGTCGACGGTCTGCGCCTCGACGCCGTGCACGCCCTGCTCGACCACCGCGAGCCGCACGTGCTGCAGGAGATCGCGGAGCGCACCGACGCCCTGTCGGCGCACCGCGGCATCCCGCTCACCACCATCGCCGAGAGCGACATGAACGACCCGAGGCTCATCCTGCCGCGCGAGGCCGGCGGTTACGGGCTGACGGCGCAGTGGTCGGACGACTGGCACCACACCGCGCACGTCGCCCTCACCGGCGAGACGATCGGGTACTACGAGGACTTCGCCGACCTGGACGCGTTCCGAAAGGTCAGCGAGGGCGGTTTCTTCCACGACGGCACCTACTCGTCGTTCCGCGAAGAGAAGCACGGCAAGCCCATCCCCGACGAGGTGCCGAACTGGCGCCTCGTCACCTTCGCGCAGGATCACGACCAGATCGGCAATCGCGCCGCCGGAGACCGCCTGTCGCAGTCGCTCGGCTACGACCGGCTCGCCGCCGCCGCCGTGCTGACCCTCACCGCGCCCGGCACGCCGATGCTGTTCATGGGGGAGGAGTGGGGCGCCTCGACCCCGTGGCAGTTCTTCACCTCGCACCCCGAGCCCGAGCTCGGCAAGGCCACCGCAGAGGGGCGCATCGCCGAGTTCGCGAAGATGGGCTGGGACGAGGACTCCGTGCCCGACCCCCAGGACCCCTCGACGTTCGAGAACTCGAAGCTCGACTGGGACGAGGTCGCAGAGGGTGATCACGCCCAGCTGCTCGGTCTGTACCGCGAGCTGGCGAAGATCCGGCGCGAGCGGCCCGAGCTCACCGACCCCTCCCGCACGGGGCTGTCGGCCGCCGCGCGCGAAGCGACCGACGGACGGGTGTACGAACTGCGCCGCGGCGACCTCGTGGTCGTCGTGAACCTCTCGGATGCCGAAGCCGCGGCATCCGTCGTCTCCGGTGCGCGGGTGCTCCTGGCCACGGCGGAGGGCGTGGTGCTCCAGGGCACCGACCTCACCGTCCCGGCGGGAGCGAGCGCGATCGCGGCCCCCGCCCTCTGACGCCGAGAACGCCCCGCCCGACCTCGGAGGCGGGCGGGGCGTCTCACTGTCCCGATTCTGTCGGACCTCATCTCCCTCGTGGCCGATCCGATGACCCGCGATCAGCCAGAGGGGGCGAGGGGCAGGGACGTCAGTCGACCGACGGTCGGAGCAGGCGCAGGATGCGGATGACGGCGGGAGGAAGCAGTACGAACGCGGCCACGATGATCGCCATCACGCCGATCCCGGCGCTCCGCGGCTCGCCCGCGAAACGCTCGACCGCGAGCCAGCTCAGCCCCCAGGCGAGGGCCAGGGCCGGGGTCACGCGCCACGAGCTGCGCCACGCGATCGCCAGGCCGATCAGGCCCACCACGACGAGGACCGCGATACCGATGGCATCCGCCGCCTTCTCCCACGACGAGGGAGCGATGGTGGTGAGCCATGCGGCCGTGTTGGCGACGGTGGCGAGAGTGACCCAGCCGAGATGCAGGCCCGTGACGCCGTCGATGAGCACCGAATCGACCACTCCGCCGCGCGGCTCGCGTGTCGCGACCGCGACGTGGAAGGTCCAGCCGAGCGCGGCCAGAAGCAGGACGATCACGACGACGGTGAGGAAGAGGGTGCCGAACCGCGCCGCGACGAGCCAGAGTCCGTTGAGCGTCATGGTGAGGGCGATGAGCCAGCCGAGCGCGCGCTGTCGCGGGTTCGTGCGCTCGCGGGGGAGGGCCTGCCAGATGGCGTAGGCGATGAGGCCGAGGTAGATCACCGACCAGATCGAGAACGCCGGTCCGGCCGGCGCCAGGTACGACCCGTCGGTGTTGAGGGCACCGCCCTGCTGGTCCTCGACGGCGGTGTTGCCGAAGGCCCCGGCACCGATCACCGCCGCGATGAGCATGAACGACACCGCGGACAGGACGACGATCTGACGGGCGAGGTCGTTCCCCCGCCGTGGAGCTGTTGCGTTCATGGGGGAAAGCCTAGATAAGCTAGCGAGATTCAGGCTGTGGGCTTGACATCGCGGCAACGGCGCGCGCGGCGAAGGAGCGGAGCAGGAGCGTCGGCTGCTCGACCGACACCGTGCGCACGTGCGCCGAGACCTGATCGAACGCCTCCGCGTCGAAGTACCCCGCGTCACGGTAGACCTGCATGCGCGCGACGAAAGCCTCGGCGGTGGGCTCCGGGTGAAACTGCGTCGCCCACAGGCCCGTGCCGGCACGGTAGGCCTGGACGGGACACGCGTCGTTCTCGGCGAGCAGCGTCGCCGTCGGCGGCACGCTCGCCGTGCCCTCTTTGTGCGCGGTCAGCGCCTCGAAACGGGGGCTCAGGATGCCGAAGAGCTCGTCGGCGCGACCGGCTGGGGTGAGCGAGATGTCGGCGGGGCCGGTTCCCTCGGGGTGCAGGAGGGTGACCTCCCCGCCGAGCAGGCGCGTGACCACGCCGATGCCGAAACAGGTGAAGAGCGCGTTCGTGCGCCCCTCGATCGCGGTCGCCGCGAGACGCTCGAGGTCTCTCTCGAGGCGGCGCTGCTCCTCGGTCTTGTCGGGGTCGGTGACGTTGAAGGGGCTGCCGCCCACCACGACGGCCGCGTACCGCTCGAGGTCCGCCGGCAAGGGCTCGCGCACGAGATCGTGGTGGACCAGGTCGTCGTCGCGCACACCGAGGCCGTCGCGGAACGACGCCCACTCGGCCGCGGCCGCATCGCGCTGCGGGCGGGCGCAGACGTAGAGCAGGCGACCGGTCATCCAGGGATTCTATTCGGAGGGACCCGGTGACGGCGCGGGTCTGACGCACGGCGACGCACGGGCACGCCGCCCCTCAGGTCGCGGGGCCGCTCCCGTTCGGCGCGGACCGCCGTGCGGCGGTCCCGCCGACGCGGGCTCGTCCGATCGCGACGAGGAGGGCTCCCCCCAGCAGCGCGGCGGCGCCGCCGATCGCGAGGCTCCGGTTCGGCGGCATCCCGGATTCCGCGAGACGTCCGGACGCACCCGGGGATGCCGACGGGGTCGGGGCGGGCGCGGTCTCGGCGAGGGTGAAGCTCGGCATCGCCGTGATCGGGACGGGCCAGCGTGCGTTCGCGAGGTAAGTGGCCAAGAACGGCGAAGGCTGCCCCTCGGTGGGGACGTCCCCGGTGGTCGCCTGGAGCGGAATCGTCACCTCGCCGCCCTCGATCGTGACCGTCTGCCCGCTCGGTGTCGGCCGCCAGGCGAGGGAGTCGGTCGTGCCCACCGTCACGAGCAGCGCGTGACCGGCATCCAGCGTCCACTCGGCGTTGCGCACCTGCATGCGCGTGGTGCCCGAGGCGTTCACGGGGGCGGCCTCTTCGACGATCAGCGTCGGCACGCCACCGGGCTCGACGTCCCACAGGCGCGCGTGGGCGACTCCCGACCCCCGGGTGCGGAGATTCAGCGACACCCTCCCGCTCACCCGAGTGGGTACGTCGACCCGGGTCGAGAGCGTCTGAGAGGCCCCGATGCTCTGCGCGTCGCGCGGCGCGGTCCCGAAGAGAGAACCGTCGCCCTCGTCGTCGGGAGGCAGGGCGTCGGCACCGCGCCCCGTGTCGACGTACGAGCCGGGGGAGAGCGGTACGGTGAGCTCCCGCGTCACGCCGGGCCAGGATGCCTGCAGGCGCCAGTGGCCGCTGTTGTCCTGCAGAGCCCACACCGGGGCGGGGGCGGGAGCATCGAGCAGGTGCGCGTCGAAGAACGCCCGGACCTCGTCGACCCATCCGGCGCGGCCCATCTCGAGGTGCCCCGTGGCGTCGACATCATTGCCGGAGACGTGATTCCACGGTCCGGCCCAGGCGCTCACCGGAGCGGCGATGGCATCGAGGAACTCCGCCATTCCCTCCGGGCGCGTGTTGTTCTCGGTCCAGCCCTGCGTCAGGAACAGGGGGATCTCCGACCCTTCCGCCCGGCGGGCGATGTCGCGCGCACTCCAGAACGAGGAAGCGGGATCGGATGCCAGGGTATCGGCCAGAATGCCGGTGGCGCACTCGGGGTGGGTCTGCTCGTACGCGGCGTTCGTCCGGTAGCGCTCGGTGTCGGGCGGGATGACGACACCGTCGACGGTCCCGGGGTGATCGATTCCGGGGAGGGCAGCGATGTCGTTGTAGGCGTCGATCGTCGTCCGGTTGTTCTCGGCGGGGATGCCGTTCTCGTAGAGGTAGTCGTAGAGGTTCCACGACGGCTCCTGGGCGACGACGGCGGCGAGTCCCGCGGGCCGGTCGGCGAGGCCGATGAGTCCCGTGCTGGCGTCGTACGACTTCCCGTACATTCCGACGCGGCCGGTGGACCACGCAGCCGTTGCCGCCCACTCCACGAACGTCCGGACATCGGCCTGTTCCCCCGGGCCGGTGAAGTCGTAGCAACCGGAGCTGCCGCCGAAGCCGCGCAGATCGCCGAACACCACGGTGTACCCGGCGGCGAAGAGACCACTGTCGTCGATGAAGGCGCGGTGGCGCATCGTCGGGCCGGTGGAGGCCTTCTTCTCGTCGGCCTGCTGGCCCGCGTGAGACAGGTAGGGACCGGCGATGAGGATCACGGGCGTCTTCGCATCGGCGGGGAGGCCGGCGGGGCGCAGCACGTCCGCGTGCAGCTCGACCGGATCGCCGTCGCGGGTGGGGACGGGCGAGGCGAGATAGTGCTCGGTCCAGACCGCGCCGACGGGAACGGACGGGTTCTGCTCGTGCGTGACGCCCGAGGCCAGGTCGGGCGCGACCGGCTCGCTCGACGGCGCCGCGGTCGACGACGAGGGCGCAGAGCTCGTGGCGGCTGCGGCTGCGGCGGGTGTCACGGCGGCGAGGAGAACCGCCGCGATGGCGATGACGACTGCGGCGGGGCGCGCGGGCTTCTTCATCGACGTGACGGCCCCCCTCGTGAACCACCACGCCGAAGGGTGAGGACGAGGGCACCCGCGACGAGAACGGCGAGTCCCCACATCGGCAGGGACGGGGTGACGGCCGTGCCCGACTTCGCCAGGGCTGCCGGGGGCGTGGCGGTGAGCGACGGCGCGGGCGTCGCCTCGGGCGCGGGGACGGGCGCCCCTGTCGCCGTCGGGGCCGGCGTGGGGACGGGAGCGGCGTCCTCCAGCGAGAACGTCGCCGTCGCCCCCGCGACGGGCGCGGGGAGGGTGTTGGCCGCGAGGTACTGCTCGAGGAACGGGGCGGGCTCGCCGGCGGTCGGGACATCGTCGTCCGTGCCGCGGACGCTCACGCGCAGGGTCCCCCCGTCGATGATCACCTCGCTGCCGCTGGGGGTGGGGGACCATGCATTCGTGTCGGTCGTCGACACGCTCATGAGCAGTGCGTGCCCGGCTGACAGCGTCCAGTCGGCGGCGAGCAGCTGCACCGTCGTGCGTCCCGATTCAGAGGCCGTGGAGATGGCATCCGAGATCACCGTGGGGATGCCATCGGGGGCGACATCCCACAAGCGGACGTAGATCGTTCCCTCGCCCTTCGTCCGGACCTCCACTGACCCCGCGCCGATGAGTCGCGTGGGTCTTGCGACCGGTTGCGACAGGGTGAGGGCGGTCCCTACCGTCTCCGGAAGGGGCGGCGCCGGCTCGTCGCCGTCACCCGCGCCGACCGAGTCGTCGAGGTAGCGCCCGGGCTGGACCTCGGCGGTGACGTCTCGCGTGGCGCCGGGCCACTCGCTCTCCACACGCCAGGTCCCCCGATTGTCCTGGACGGCGAAAGTCGCCGCCGGAGCGGGGGCGTCACGCAGGTGGGCGTCGAAGAAGGCGCGGACCTCGTCGACCCAGCCGGGGCGTCCCATCGCGAGTCGCCCGTCGGGGTCGACGTCGTCCCCCGTGACGTGATTCCACGGTCCCATCCACGCCTGAACGGGGCCCCGCAGACCGTCGAGTGCCTCGGTCAGCCGGAAAGGCCGCGTGTTCTGCTCGGTGAGACCCTGCGTGAAGAACAGCGGCACCTCTGAGCCGGCCAACGGTCCGACGATGTCGCGTTCCCTCCAGTACGGGTCGTCCGCCGAGCTCGCGCGGGTTCCGAGGTAGTAGTCCTCGGCGCACGAGGGATGACTCTCCTCGTAGGCCGCATTGTCGCGGTAGCGAGCCGTGTCGGCGGGAATCGTGACGCCGTCGACCACGGCGTCATGACCGATCCCCGGCAGGCTCGCGGTTCGCAGATCGGCCACGACGGTACCCGTGTTATTGGCGGTGGGCACGCCGTTGGACCAGAAATACGACGAGGCATCCCACATCGGCTCCTGCGCGACGACGGCGGCGAGACCCTTCGCGTGTTCACCCATCGCGACCAGACCGGTGGTGGCGTCGTAGGACTTGCCGTACATACCGACCCGTCCCGTCGACCAGGGGGCGGATGCCGCCCACTCGACGACGGCCGCGACGTCGGCGCGCTCGGCGGTTCCCAGATGATCGAGGCATCCGTCGCTGCCGCCGAAGCCGCGGATGTCGGCCAGGACGACGGTGTACCCGGCCGCGAACAGATCGGCGGCGTCGATGAAGCGGCGGTGGCGCAGACTGGGGCCGGCGAACTCTCTGCCCTCGTCGACGCTCTGGCCCGAATGCGAGAAGTACGGTCCCATGGACAGGATGACGGGGGTCCGCGCGTCGGCCGCCAGGTGGGCGGGTCGAAGGACGTCAGCGTGCAGCTCGACGGGGTCGCCGGTCGACGAGGGCAGGGGGGCGGGGACGTAGACCTCCGTCCACACGGCACCCTCGGGGACGGCGGGGTTCTGATCGTGAGACACCCCCTCGGTCGGCGGCGCCGCCGGAGCCGCAGAGACGGAGGCCGACCCCGACGGGGAGGGGGGCGACTCGGCCCAGACCGGTCCCGCCGTGAGAACCAGGGCCAGGGTCAGGACGGCCGATGCCGCGGGCAGGCCCCTTCTTCGCTGCATGCCGTCTCCCCTTCGCGGTGCGCGTGATCTGCACACTATCGCGCGGGGGGACCGGCGACGAGGCTCATCTTCCGCGGCTTCAGCGGGACGAGCGCGCGGTCCTTCCGCGCACGATACCCACGAAGGTATCGACGTCCGCGGTGGTGCGCTCGCGCATCCACGCCAGCGCCACGGTCGACACGGGGCCGTCGCGGAGGACGCGGTACTCCACATCGCGACGCTGATGGGCGCGGGCCAACGACATCGGCACGATCACCACCCCCACACCCGCGGCCACCGTGGCGATGGCCTCCGCCGTGTCGGTCGGCGGGGCGAACGAGGGCGCCACCGCGTCCGGAATCCGCGTGGCGAGCACGTCGTCGGCCGGGACGATGACGAGTTCACCGGCCAGATCGGCCGCGACGAGATCGTCGGCGGCGGTGAGGTGCGAGTCCGTCGACATCACGACGACCGGCTGCTCCTCGTACAGCTCGATGAGGTGCAGGTCGTCGGGCGACGCGACGGGGAGACGGACGAGGGCGGCGTCGACGTCGTCGAGGGCCTCGCGTTGGGTGGCGGCGGAGATCTCGCGCAGCTCCAGGGGCACGTGCGGCATACGTTCGCGCCACATCCCGATCCACTTGCCCGGCGTCGAACCCGGCACGGCACCGAGCACGAACGTCCGGGGCGGCTCGGTCGGCGGGGCGGGGG
>NZ_LDRT01000173.1 GCF_001476655.1 Microbacterium testaceum
GCACGACGGCGGCGGCCGCGGCCGCCGCCGTCGTGCTGATCCTGGCCATCGTGGCGGGAGGACTGTGGATGCCGGGCACCTCGGCATCCGCTCTCACTCCCGAGCCCCTCGTCTACGGCGCCCTGCCTGAGGGGACCGGGGCCGCCGACGTGATCGCCGAGGCGCAGACGCGATTGGCGGCGGGCGAGGGCGGAATGAGCGCGCAGCGCCGGTCCCTGTCGCTCGGGTGGTACTTCAGTGCCTCCCCCGACGGAGCCGAGGCGACGGTGTTCCGGCGCGAGTGGGTGGACCTCCGATGGAACGAGGACTTCTCCGGGTCCGTGGTCACCACGGCGGCCGAGGCCACCGATGCCGACGGTGACACCGTGCCCGACGTCGATCCGGTCCCGGGCACCGTCGTGGGCGAGCTGACCTACGTGCGCAATCAGTTCCGCCCCCTCTCCCCGGCGCCGCCGACGGCGTCCGCCGAGGCCATGCGTGCGCTCGTGGCCTCGTCGACGGGCGCCGTCGACATCCTGACCGCCGGCGATGCGATGGGAGGGGCCCGCAGCCTCCTGGGCGAGTGGACGCTGGACGATGCGCAGCAGGCCGCGCTCCTGGACGTCATCGCCGCCTCGCCGGACCTTCGGGTACTCGGAACCACACGGGACCGTCTCGGCCGCGAGGTCGTGGGCCTGGCCGGGGTCCCCTCCACGACCGCGAACACCGACGTGACACTCCTGCTGTCGGTGGACACCGGCCGGATCGTGGGGTTCGAGTCGGCGTTGATCGACGCGAACACCGATCTCGACCTTCCCGCCGGGTCACTTATCGAGTACACCCTCTGGGACGTGCAGGACCGGCAGGACGCGCCCCGGTGAGCCGCCCCGCGGACCCGGACGAGCGCCCTACCTCCTGCGCGACCGCCGCACTTCGACGCCGCTGAGCACCGCGGCGGCTGCCGAGAACACGACCGACACCGCGAGTGCCACGGTGAGCGCGCCGGCGAACGCGCTCGGGTCGGGGGCGGGGGAACCCGGTCCCGCCGCGCGAGCGGTTCCCGCCAGCACGAGCACGAAACTCGTGCCGAGCACCGTCTGCCCGATCGAGGCGCCGACCCTCTGCGCGGTCTGCACGACCCCGCCGGCCACACCGCCGCGAGCGGGGTCGACCTCGGCGAGGGTCAGCGTCTGGTTCGGGGTCACGATCGACCCGCCGGCGACGCCCAGGACGAAGAGCGGCAGGCACAGGCGCAGGATAACGCCCGTCGGGTCGGTGTCTGCGGGCGCGGTCTGGACGACGACCGCGAGCGCGATCGTGATGAGCGTGAAGACGGACACCGCTCCGAGCAGTAGTGGCCTCCCGACCCGCGAGACGAAGCGTCCGGCGACGGGAGCGCCGAAGACCGTGCCCACGGCGTAGGCCGTGACACCCAGCGCCGACTGCAACGCCGTGAAGCCCAGACCGTCCTGGTAGTACAACGCGAGCACGAGCGGAATGCCGGTGTTGCTGCAGAAGAACACCATCGCGAACACCACCCCGATGACGAAGGACCGCGTGCGGAACAGGCGCAGATCCACGAGCGGCGCGGCATCCGCTCGCGTCAGACGGGCCTCGTGCCGCACGAAGGCGGCGAGGAGCGCCGCCGCCGGGATGACCAGGAGAAGAGTCATTGGTCCGCCGGCCTGGCCGGTCTCGACGATGGGGAAGAGCAGGCACAGCAGTCCGGCGCCGAGCAGGACGACGCCGACGAGGTCGAGCCGTCGCCCCGCGCCCTGCGTGGCGGGGGTGTCGGCGGCGACCCAGCGCCGCGCGAGCAGGACGGCCGCGATACCGATCGGCACGTTGATGAAGAACACCAGACGCCAGCCGTCGTCCTCGCCGCCCACCGCGATCAACAGGCCCGCCACGACAGGGCCCAGGGCGGTGCCCGCGCCCACCGTGAAGCCGAGCCGCCCGAAGGCTCTGCCCCGCTCGAGCGGCGGGAACGCGTTCTGGATGAACCCCGACACCTGCGGGCCGATCATGCCGCCGAAGATCCCCTGGACGACGCGCGCCACGATCAGCACCTCGGGCGTCGGAGCGAGCCCCACCAGGGCACTGGCCGCGACGAAACCGAGCATCGACACGATGAACATGCGCCGGCGACCGCGGCCGTCGCCGAGCCGACCGCCGATCACCGGCACGAGCCCGAAAGCCAGGACGTAGCCCGTGATCACCCACTGCAGCTCGCTCGCCCCGGCACCCGTCGACCGCCCGATCGAGGGGAGGGCGACGTTCGTGACGCTGAGGTCGAGGAGAGAGGCGAACTGTCCCATCAAGAGGACGGCGAGCGCACGCCATCGGCGCGGGTCCGCGGAGGCGGTCATCGCTCGAAGACGCGACGGATCGACGTCGTCGACGCGCTGGGCGCACACCGCGTCATCCGCACCTCCCCGGTTGGTGGATACATGCTACGTCCGCCTCGACGGTCCGGCCGAGGCGTCTCCGGCACCAGGGCGGGGATGCCGCGGACACGGCGGCGAGTAAGCTACCCCCGCGAGCGGCCGCCGCCCGCCCCAC
>NZ_LDRT01000174.1 GCF_001476655.1 Microbacterium testaceum
TTCCGGCGGCCGAGGCCGGGGGGAGCGGATTCTGCAGGAGTTGTGCCGGCCGGGTCCGAGGGGGGCCGGCGGGATCGGGCTGCCGGGCCGGGAACGCCGGGAGCCACGCCCCGCCCGTGCACGACTCCTGCAGATCGGACGGATTTCCGGCGGCCGAGGCCGGGGGAGCGGATTCTGCAGGAGTTGTGCCGGCCGGGTCCGAGGGGGGCCGGCGGGATCGGGCTGCCGGGCCGGGAACGCCGGGAGCCACGCCCCGCCCGTGCACGACTCCTGCAGATCGGACGGATTCCCGGCGGAAAGGGCCGGACGTCGCGAATCTGCAGGAGTCGTGTCGGTCGGGCGGAGGACGCCTCTCGGTCCCGCCGCGGCGCTCGGCGGGAGACGGGGTACTCCGATCAGCCCTTGATGTACCCGTTCGGGTTCAGCACGTACTTGCGCGGAGCGCCCTTGTCGAAGTCGGCGTAGCCCTGCGGGGCGTCGTCGAGGCTGATGGGCGTGGCGTTGACGGCTTTCGCGATCTGCACCTTGTCGTGCAGGATCGCCATCATCAGCTGCCGGTTGTACTTCATCACCGGGCACTGACCCGTCGTGAACGACAGCGACTTCGCCCAGCCGAGCCCGAGGCGCAGCGACAGCGAACCGACCTTGGCCGCCTCGTCGACTCCGCCCGGGTCGCCGGTCACGTACAGACCCGGGATGCCGAGGGCCCCACCCGCCGCGGTGATGTCGAACAGCGAGTTCAGCACCGTCGCCGGCGCTTCGTGCGCCGAGTCGGAGCCGTGGCCGCGAGCCTCGAAGCCGACCGCGTCGACCGCGGCATCCACTTCGGGGGTGCCGAGGATCTGCTCGATCTGATCGCGCGGGTCGCCCTTCGACACGTCGACGCTCTCGAAGCCCATCGACCGCACCTGCTCGAGACGGTCGGCATTGAGGTCGCCGACGAGCACCGCGGCCGCGCCCAGCAGCTGCGCGCCGACGGCGGCGGCGATGCCGACCGGACCCGCACCGGCGATGTACACCGTCGAGCCGGGGCGCACACCCGCGGTGTACGCGCCGTGGAAGCCGGTGGGGAAGATGTCGGAGAGCATCGTGAGGTCGAGGATCTTCTCGAGAGCCTGTTCGCGGTCGGGGAAGACCAGCAGGTTCCAGTCGGCGTAGGGCACGAGCACGTACTCGGCCTGGCCGCCCACCCAGCCGCCCATGTCGACGTAGCCGTAGGCGCTGCCGGGGCGGTCGGGGTTCACGTTGAGGCAGATGCCGGTCTTGCCCTCCTTGCAGTTGCGACACCGCCCGCAGGCGATGTTGAACGGCACCGAGACGATGTCGCCGACTTTGACGAACTCGACGTCGGGTCCGACCTCGACCACCTCGCCCGTGATCTCGTGCCCGAGCACCAGACCGGCCGGAGCGGTGGTGCGACCGCGCACCATGTGCTGGTCGGAGCCGCAGATGTTGGTGGAGACGGTGCGCAGGATCGCACCGTGGGGGACCTTTCGGCCGACGTTCGCCGGGTTGACGCCGGGACCGTCTTTGAGCTCGAACTCCGGATACGGGGTGTCGATGACCTCGACGACACCGGGTTCCTTGTACGCCACTGCCTTGTTGCCGGACATCTTCGTCCTCTCCGGCCGGGCGCCCGCCCAGCCTGGTCGTGTCCTGCGGGGCGGGGCCCGCAGACCCGTCCGATCGCGGCGGGCGATCTCGGATCACGTTCGTCGCGAGCGGATGTCCCCAGCCAAACTCGTGACCCTCCGTGCCGTCAACGAATGTCGCCCCGAAGGGCGCAGTTGAGAATTGTTCTCGTCAGCCCGCCGGCGCCGCCCGCCGCACCAGCGCGCGCAGGTTCTGCTCGACCTCGGGCGTCACCTCGAGCACGACGAACGACACCGGCCACATCGGACCGTCGTCGAGTTGCGCGGTCTCGTCGAAGCTCACCGTGCCGTAACGGGTCTTGAACTTCGACGCCGGCTGGTAGAAAACCACGACCTTGCCGTCTTTGGCGTAGGCCGGGAAGCCGTAGAACGTCTTCGGATTCAGGTGGGGTGCTTCTTCGAGCACGATGACGTGCACGCGCTCCGCGATCACGCGGTCGGTTCCCTCGAGCTTCTCGATCGCCTCGAGGCACGCCTCGTTCTCCTTCTGGAGCTTCGCGAGGCCTTTCAAGCCCTTCATGGCCTGGAGTTCCTCGGCCCGCTGCTTCATCGCGGCGCGTTCTTCTGCGCTGAATCCGGTGGCCATGGCATCCGCCTCTCTCCGTCGTGGTCGCAGGATATCGCCGCCCCGGCGGCTCCACCATCCGCTGCCCGCCTCGTCGGCGATGCCCACGGAATCACCTCGTGAGTGTCCGAAACACCCGGACGGTTTTCTGAGGCGTCCGGGTGTTTGGGCCACTCAGTGGGCGTGGGCGTGGGCGTGGGCGTGGGTGCGGGCGCGGGTGTGGGCGTGGGCGTGGCTGGGGCGAGGACCGGATGCCGCGACCTCAGGCCTGCCGCAGCCCTTCCTCGAGCGCGACCCACGCGAGCATCGCGCACTTCACGCGCGCGGTGTACTTCGAGACGCCGGACAGCGCGGCGGCGTCGGCGAAGGTCTCCTCGTCGAGGGGGATCTTGCCGCGCGAGCGCAGGGCCTCGCGGAAGCCGGCGATAAGCGCCTCGACGTCGGCGCGCGGCATCCCCTCGTCCCCGCCGTCCTCCTGCAGGAGCGCGACGAGCATCGATGCCGACGCCTGCGAGATCGAGCAGCCGGCGCCCTCCCACGTGACCGAGGCGACGCGGTCGCCCTCGACGTCGACGCGCAGGGTGATCTCGTCGCCGCAGACGGGGTTGCGCTGGTGCACGGTGGCGCTGTGGGCGCCGGGCTCGGCGAGGCCGAAGCCGCGGGGCTTCTTCGCGTGATCGAGGATGAGCTCCTGGTAGAGCGCCTCCAGCCCGCTCACGCGTCGACTCCCGCTCCGTCGGTCGACGCCGCCGATACGCCGCTCACGCGCCGACTCCGAAGAAGCCGCGGACGCCCGACACCGCGTCGAGGAACGTGTCGATCTCGGCCGCGGTCGTGTGGATCGCCGCGCTCGCCCGCACGGTGGCCGTGAACCCGAAGCGCCGGTGCAGCGGCTGCGCGCAGTGGTGACCGACGCGCGCCGCGACGCCCCGCGAATCGAGGAACTGGCCCACGTCGTGCGCGTGGACCCCCTCGACGGCGAACGCCTGCAGGGCGACGCGCTCGGAGGCATCCGTGTCTCCGAGCAGGCGGATACCGTCGATCGACCGAAGTCCCTCGCGCATGCGCTTCTCGAGCATCGCCTCGTGCGCGTGCGCGGCGGCGAGGTCGTGCCCGCCGAGCCAGCGGACGGCCGAGGCGAGGGCCACGGCCTGCGACACCGGCTGGGTCCCCGGCTCGAAGCGCTGCGGCGGAGGGAGGTACTCGGCCCGGTCGAGCGTGACGGTCGTGATCATCGACCCGCCGGTGGTGAACGGCGGCAGCGACTCCAGCACCTCTTCGCGACCCCACAGCGCGCCGATGCCGTACGGTCCGTAGATCTTGTGGCCCGAGAACACGGCGATGTCGACTCCGGATGCCGGCAGGTCGAGCGCCAGGTGCGGAGCCGACTGGCACGCGTCGAGCACCGTCAGCGCCCCGACGCCGCGGGCGAGCGTGACGAGCTTCATGACCGGGTTCACGATGCCGAGGACGTTCGACACGTGCGGGAACGCGACAACCTTCGTGCGCTCGCCGATGAGGTCGGCGGCGGCGTGCATGTCGAGCGTGCCGTCGTCGAGCACGGGGATGTGGCGCAGGCGCGCGCCCGTGCGGGCGGCGAGCTCCTGCCACGGGATGAGGTTCGCGTGGTGCTCGGCCTCGGTCACGACGATCTCGTCGCCCTCGCGCAGGCGCCCCGCGTAGCCGAGGGATCCGGCGACGAGGTTGAGGCCCGCGGTGGCGCCGCTCGTCCAGACCAGCTGCTCCGGCCCCGCCCCGACGAACTCTGCGACGGTGGCGCGGGCGTCCTCGAAGAGCTCGGTCGCCTCGGCGGCCAGCGTGTGCGCTCCCCGGTGCACGGCGGAGTTCGCGCGCTCGAGGAAGTCGCGCTCGGCGTCGAGCACGGCGCGCGGCTTCTGGCTCGTCGCACCGGAATCGAGGTACACGAGCGGATGTCCGTCGACCTCGGTCTCGAGGATCGGGAAGTCGGCGCGCACGGCGTCGACGTCGAAGGGGAGGGTCACGGTTCTAGGCTACGCGGCGGCGGGTGGGGGAG